>JAJUGG010000069.1 GCA_029268285.1 Ectothiorhodospiraceae bacterium
GCCACCATGGCCCAGTGCTCGCCGCGCTGCCAGGTGCGAAGAAAGGTTCCAAGCGGCGTCAGCCGCCGTGCATCCAGACCGGAGCGCAGCACGACCCGGCGCGATTCGGGCAGATAGCCCACCACCACGGCGTAGTGCCACTTGGGGATCCAGCTTAGCCCCAGGTTTTGCAAGACGAGTACCGGGCGACCGGCCTGCAGTTCGGCAAGGACGGCCTCAAAGCGCCCCTCGAGTACGTAAGGCACATAGCCTTCCTGGCGCGTCTGTGCGATGAGTTCGGGCTGCAGCGAACCTTCGCGCGCCGGGATATAAAGAGCTTCGGTCAGCGCCTCGGGCTCGGTCGCCGTCCCGCCGGCGGTAAGCACCATGGCGAGTGCTGCCGGGCCGCACTGGAAGCGCTCCTGCGGATAGAAGGGGACTTCGGTCAGCTCAATCGCTTGCGCCGGCTCATGGCGTTCGAGCGGGGGGCCGGAAACGGCGCAGCCGCCGAGCCCCAGCAAGAGGCTCAGCGGCAGCCAGCGCAACAGGTGTTGCAACACGAGGGATCAGCGCCGTTCGTCGATGCTGTTGACGAAGGGGAAGACGTCGGTAAAGCCGAGGATGTCGGTGAATAGCAGCACCAGGAACACGAAGACCAATGCGCCGATGGCGTCGCCGCCGGCCGGCAGTTCTTCCATACGTGCGTGCATCTGTTCCACTTCGGCGGGCGACAGCCGGTCGACGCGGGCCAGCGCATCGGCGGCATCCACGCCCCATTCCTCCAGTTGGGCGCGGACTTCGTCGCGGGCGAGCAGCGCCTTGAGTTCGTCACGTTGGGCGTCTGCCGCGCTTTGTGCGACCACCGCCTCGGTGCCGATCAGGGCGGCCTGGGCCGCCGGCATGGCGAGGCTGCTTAAGGCAACAAGGGCTACGACCAGCCGGGCCGTGTGGCGCGCAATGTGACGAAAGAAATTCATGTTCTTCTCCTGATGGCGGTTATTGTCTAGGGTTCAATAAGATAATCAGCAATGCATTTCAAGATGTCGTGCCACAGCGACATCCGTAGCTGTACAATCGCGCCTGGAACTAAGGAGGCCGTACCTATGCCGGTGGACGACATCGAAGGCATTCGCCGCGTGCTCAATGATTACAAGACCGTAGCCATGGTGGGCTTGTCCGCCAACTGGCACCGGCCTAGCAACTTTGCTGCTAAATATCTGCTTGACCACGGCTATCGGGTGATTCCGGTCAACCCGGCTTACGAGGAGGTGCTGGGGCAGAAATGTTACCCGAGCCTGCTCGATATCCCAGAGCGTGTCGATATCGTCGATGTATTTCGCAAGCCGGCCGATGTGCCGCCTATCGTCGAGCAGGCCATAGAAATCGGCGCCAAGGTGCTGTGGCTGCAGCTCGGGGTGATTCACGATGAAGCCACGCGTCGTGCCGAGGAGGCCGGGCTTGAGGTGGTGGTGGATCGCTGCATGAAAATCGAGTACGCGAGGCTTTTCGGCGGGCTCAACTTCGTCGGCGTTAACACCAAAGTCATCTCCGCCAAGCGTCCGCGCTCACTGCCGCATTAATTGTTAATCCTCGCGCGCGAAGGAAGGATTGAGGAACGGTAACCATGGCCGATAGAGAATTCGGATTCGAAACGCTTTGCCTGCACGCGGGGCAAATTCCTGATCCGGCAACAGGTGCGCGTGCGGTGCCGATTTATCAGACGGCTTCATACGTGTTCGACAGCCCCGAGCATGCAGCAAGCCTGTTCAACCTGCAGACCTTCGGTAACATCTACGGCCGCATGATGAACCCGACCACGGCCGCCTTCGAGGAGCGCATGGCCGCGCTCGAGAAGGGGCGGGCAGCGGTGGCGACCGCCTCCGGCATGGCCGCGCAGGCAACGGCACTGCTGACGATTCTGGAAGCGGGCGATGAGATCGTCGCCGCCAGCACTTTGTATGGCGGCACCTTCAGCCAGCTCGACGTGACTCTGCGCAAGCTCGGCGTTCAGACGCATTTCGTCGACCCCGACGAGCCGGAGAACTTCCGCCGCGCCATCACCCCCAAGACCAAGCTGCTGTATGCCGAAAGCGTCGGCAACCCGCTGGGCAACGTGCTCGACATCGAAGCTGTCGCCAAGATCGCGCACGAAGCGGACCTGCCGCTGTTCGTCGACAACACCGTGCCCAGCCCGTATCTGTGCCGCCCCATCGAGCACGGCGCCGACATCGTCATGCACTCCGCCACCAAGTTCATCAGCGGCCACGGTACCGCGATCGGCGGCGTGTTGGTGGAGTCGGGCAAGTTCCCTTGGGACAATGGCAAGTTTCCGACCATGGTCGAACCCTCGGCCGGCTACCACGGCGTGCGCTTCTACGAAACCTTCGGCGACTTTGGCTTCACCATGAAGGCGCGCTGCGAGCCGCTGCGTACCCTCGGCCCGACGCTGGCGCCCATGCACGCCTTTTTGTTCCTGCAAGGGCTGGAGACCCTGCCGCTGCGCATGGAGCGACACTGCGAAAATGCGCTGAAAGTGGCCGAGTTCCTGCAGCAGCACCCGCTGGTGTCCTGGGTCAACTATGCCGGCCTGCCGAGCAGCCCATATTACGAGTTGGCGCAGAAGTACCTGCCCAAGGGCGCGGGCGCCATTCTTACCTTCGGCATAAAGGGCGGGGCCGCGGCGGGCGAGAAGTTCATCGAGTCGGTGCAGTTCCTCAGCCATCTCGCCAACATCGGCGACGCCAAGACCTTGGTCATTCATCCGGCTTCCACCACCCATCGCCAGCTTTCTGACGAAGCGCTGGAGAAGGCCGGCGTGAACCCGGATATGATTCGAATCTCGGTGGGGCTGGAGACCGCGGACGACATCCTCTGGGACATCGACCAGGCCTTGCACAAGTCGCAGCGCTCTTAGGCGTTGCAAGTTAAGAGCGTCGTAGCCGTCGATACAGCGTCGAGCGGTCTATGCCCAAGCGGCGGGCGGCGGCGGACAGGTTGCCGCCGCAGTCGGCGATCGCCTCTCGCATCAGTTGCTCTTCGATTGTGCGCAGCCCCTCGGTCGGGCTCGTCGCCTGCTCGGCGAGAAATTCTGTCGGCAGATCGTCCACTGTGACGGCTTCGCCGGGCTCGCACATTAGCGCGGCGACGCGCAGGACGCTGCGCAGCTGGCGAATATTGCCAGGCCAGGGGTGGCGCTCGAGCAGAGCGAGTACTTCCGGGGCGAGATCCGTGCCGGGGGCCTCTTCGTCCAGAATGCGCCCGGCCAGCTCGGCGATATCGCGGCGCTGGCGAAGCGGTGGCAGGGGGAGTCGCAGGCCGACGATGCGGTAGTACAGGTCGGCGCGAAAGCGCCCTTCGGCGACGGCTGCCTTCAGGTCTTGGTTGGTGGCGCAGATCAGGTCGAAGTCGACTTTACGGCGCCTGCCGCCGCCGAGCGGTTCCACTTCGCGCTCCTGTAGTACGCGCAGCAGGCGCGTTTGCAGCGGCGCCGGCATGTCGCCGACCTCGTCCAGGAACAGCGTGCCGCCGTCGGCCTCGGCGAGCTTGCCAACCGCACCTTCGCGCTTGGCACCGGTAAAGGCGCCGGGCGCGTAGCCGAATAGCTCCGCTTCGATCAGTGTCTCCGGTAAGGCCGCGCAGTTGATGACCACCAGCGGTCCCTGTGCGCGCGAGCCGCATTCATGCAGCCGCTTGGCCCAGACTTCCTTGCCCGTGCCCGTTTCGCCTTCGAGCAGGATGGGAATCCCGCGACCGAGGACGCGTTCTGCCCGACGCTGCAGGTCCCTTACCGATGGGTCGCTGCTCTCCAGGCCTGTCAGCCTGTGTTGTGTCACGCGGCGTCGAGGCTGTGGCGGGCGCAGTTCCGCGAACAGGCTTATACCGGACTGGGTTCGCAGGCGCAGGCTTGTACCGGCGCGGAACGCCGGCAGTCTTTCCAGCGAATGCTCCAGCACCGTTTCCAGAGGCGCGCCGATGGCGTTCGGCGCAAGCCCGAGCTGCATGCAGGCGCTGCGATTGGCCGCTAGCAGCTCGCCGTTGCCGCCCACGGCCAGCAGACCTTCGCTCAGCGTGCCGAGGAACTCTCGGCGGGTGTGGAAGGCGATGACCAGTGCTTCGCTGAAGCCGGCACGGAACAGCCTGTTCTCTATCAGCGCCGATGTCATGTGCAGCAGCGGCGGCAGGTGCGCAGGTCGCTCGCGTGCTTCCGCCGAGACATCGACGATACCGAGCAGCGCACCGTTCGGGTCGTGGATGGGAGCGGCACAGCAGGTCAGAAAGCCGTTCTGGCGCAGAAAATGCTCCTCGCCGTGAACTAGCACCGGATGGCCCTCGACGATAGCGGTGCCGATGGCATTGGTGCCGCGGTCCCGTTCGTGCCAGCAAGCACCGGGCGCCAGTTCCACCCGGCGCGCTTTCTCGGCAAAGTCGGCGTGGCCGGCGCGGTGCAGCACAACGCCGTCCGGATCGGTGAGGAACACCGTGCCGCCGGAGGGGTGGACCTGACGCTGCAAGATGTCGAGCTCGGGGAGGGCGTGTTGGAGCAGCCATTCGTGACGCTCGCGCGTTTCCAGCAGTTCCTGCGAGCCCAGATGTCGCCGCGTTGCCGGCGCCAGCTCGTAGTCGCGGCAGCGCCGCCAGGAGCGCTCGATCACGGCGTCGACGATGCCGGCGGAAATGTCGCCCGCCGCGAGCAGTCGTTCTCGGGCCGCCGTGAGGTCCTGACCCGTAAGGCGCGCAGCCATGGCTCTTCCTCCCTGCATGTGGCGAGCTGCAACACCGCTGTTGCAGAATCCGGCAATCCTGTGCTCGGACGACATGCGCCGCGAACGGAGCGACGCGACAATTTTTCCCGTAGTTTCTTGAGATTAGTACAGTCGGCAGGGGCTGCCAATGCCGTCGGCACGACGCTTGCTCTTGTTTCCGTAGCGATGTCGCTTTCCATCGGCGTCGTCATGGAAATCCCTCGGGGATATCAAAAAAACAGGAGGAGCTTCGATGCAATACGCACAACCCGGTCAGCCGGACTCCAAGGTCCAGCCCAAGTCGCGCTACGCCAACTTCATCGGTGGCGAGTGGGTCGCGCCGGCAGATGGCCGCTACTTCGAGAACATCAGCCCCGTCAACGGAAAACCGTTCTGTGAAATTCCGCGCTCCAACGGCCAGGATATCGAGCGTGCGCTGGACGCGGCGCATGGCGCAAAGGCCGCGTGGGGGCGCAGTTCGCCGGCAGAGCGGGCCAATGTGCTGCTGAAAATCGCCGAGCGCATGGAACAGAACTTGGAAATGCTGGCCGTCGCCGAGTCCTGGGAGAACGGCAAGCCGGTGCGCGAGACCCTGGCCGCCGACATCCCGCTCGCCATTGACCACTTCCGCTATTTCGCGGGTGCGGCGCGGGCCGAAGAGGGGCACTTGTCCCAGATCGATGACGACACCGTTGCCTATCACTTCAAGGAGCCCTTGGGCGTGGTGGGGCAGATCATCCCCTGGAACTTCCCGATTCTGATGGCGACCTGGAAGCTGGCGCCGGCGTTAGCCGCCGGTAATTGCGTGGTGCTCAAGCCGGCCGAGCAGACGCCTTGGTCCATTCTGCTGTTGATGGAACTGGTCGGGGATCTGCTGCCGCCTGGTGTGGTGAATGTGGTGAACGGGTTCGGTGTCGAGGCCGGTAAGCCGCTGGCAAGCAGCAATCGCATCGCCAAGGTGGCTTTCACGGGAGAGACCACCACCGGCCGCTTGATTATGCAGTACGCCTCGCAAAACCTGATCCCCGTGACCCTCGAGCTTGGCGGCAAGTCGCCCAACATCTTCTTCGAAGACGTATTCGCTCGGCAGGACGACTTCGCCGACAAGGCTCTGGAAGGCTTCGCGATGTTCGCCCTCAATCAGGGCGAGGTGTGTACCTGTCCGTCGCGGGCGCTGATCCAAAAATCCTTCTACGACGACTTCATGGAGAAAGCGATTGCCCGCACGCGGGCGGTGAAGCAGGGTAATCCCCTCGACACCGACACCATGGTCGGAGCCCAGGCCTCCAACGACCAGCTCGAAAAGATTTTGTCCTACCTCGATATCGGCCGGCAGGAAGGCGCGAAGGTGCTTACCGGCGGCGAGCGCTACCGGCCCGGCGGCGATCTTGACGACGGCTACTATGTGCAGCCGACCATCTTCGAAGGGCAAAACAAAATGCGGATCTTCCAGGAGGAGATCTTCGGCCCGGTGGTCTCTGTGACATCCTTCAGCGATGCCGAGGATGCGCTGTCGATCGCCAACGACACGCTGTACGGTCTCGGTGCGGGCGTCTGGAGCCGCGATATGAATACCGCCTACCGCATGGGGCGCGGGATTCAGGCCGGGCGGGTCTGGACCAACTGCTACCACCTGTATCCGGCGCACGCTGCTTTCGGCGGTTACAAGCACTCCGGTATCGGCCGCGAGAACCACCGCATGATGCTGGAGCATTATCAGCAGACCAAGAACATGTTGGTGAGCTACAGCCCCAAAGCCATGGGATTTTTCTAAGAGCTTGCGTCAGCAGACCCCACTGCTGACACCAGCGCGAGATACCATGGCGGCAGGTCGCTCCGGGGCGCACTCCCCCGGAGCGACGACAGGAGGTGACGAATGGCGGTTTCCCGAGTGTCCGCGACCGAGGCGGCGGCAGCGTTGATCGCCCGCCTGCAGTCCGTACACGGACCGTTGCTGTTCCATCAGTCGGGCGGCTGCTGCGACGGCAGTGCGCCGATGTGCTATCCCCAGGGCGATTTCCAGGTCGGCGAGCAGGACGTGTATCTAGGCGATATCTGCGGTTGCCCGTTCTACATAGGCAAAGCGCAGTTCGAGTACTGGCGACACACGCACTTGATCATCGATGCCGTGCCCGGGCGCGGCAGCGGTTTTTCCCTCGAGTCGCCCGAAGGCATGCGCTTTCTTACCCGGTCGCGCCTGTATACGGAGGCGGAAGAGGCAGAACTCGCGGCACTGGGAGAGCCGCCGACCGGCGACGTGGTGGTAGAGCCCTGAGGGGTGCTCCTGTAGCTACAGCCAGGCTTCTTCGTAATAGCGGCGCCTCGCCGTGAGCGTTTCCCGTAGTACCGTGACCACCTTTCTGCGACATTTGCTGTAGGACGCGCGCCCCTTGCGTTTGACCGGCAGGGGCGCACCGCTACGAAAGCGGACTTTTCGTGGGCGGATACGGAGTTTTCCACAGCGAAGAGGGTAGCACTCGAACGACTTGCTCGCGGCGGGGCGCTGCGCCCACAGGTGTGCTTCTCACCGGTAGCTGCTTTTCTCCGTGTTCTCTGTGCCTTTGTGGTTCCAGTTCTGCCCGGGCATAGAAGCAAAGAACTAGAACCTTGAATCATTGCGGCAGGGTATTAGCTGCACTGCGGCAGCTACGACCAATGGCTAATAGGTCTTCTCGGCTCGCCTTGCTAGCTTGATCTTGACGCATCTCCAGGTGAACGGAGATGCCCTGATCAATCGGGGTAAGGCATGGACTACATTCTGGAGACCCACGGCCTGGTCAAGGACTTCAAGGGGTTCACCGCAGTGGACCGGGTCGATCTCAAGGTTCGGCGCGGCAGTATTCACGCCTTGATCGGCCCTAACGGCGCCGGCAAGACGACCGTCTTCAATCTTCTCACCAAATTCCTTGCACCTACGCGAGGACGCATCGTCTACAACGGCGAGGACATCACCAAGGCCGGGCCTGCGGTGGTCGCGAAGCGGGGGCTGGTGCGCTCGTTCCAGATCTCTTCGGTATTTCCGCATATGACGGCGCTGGAGAATGTCCGCCTCGGGCTACAGGCGGCCAAGCCGCGCGACTCGTTCGCCTTCTGGCGCAGCGGGCGCGCTCTGAACGAGTTGAACGATCAAGCGCTGGAACTGCTCGGAGCCGTGGGGCTGGCCGAGCTGGCCGATGTGGTAGCGGTAGAGTTGCCCTACGGCCGCAAGCGGGCGTTGGAGTTCGCCACCACGCTGGCACTGGATCCGGAGCTGATGCTGCTCGACGAGCCCACACAGGGCATGGGCACGGAAGACGTCGGCGCCATCACGCAATTGCTCAAGCGCGTCGCCCAAGGACGCACGGTGCTCATGGTCGAGCACAACCTCAATGTCGTCGCCGATCTTGCCGACCGTATCACCGTACTGCAGCGCGGGGCCGTGCTGGCCGAGGGCGACTATGCGGAGGTTTCCACCAATCCCGAAGTCCGCAGTGCCTACATGGGAGGTGCCCATGCTTGAGCACTACGCCGACGAGATTCTGCGCGTTGCCGATCTGCACGCCTTCTACGGCGAGTCTCACATCTTGCACGGGGTGGATTTCACCGTGAATCGCGGCGAGGTGATCACGCTGCTCGGTCGTAACGGTTCCGGACGTACCACGACGCTCAAGGCCATCCTCGGCCTGGTCACCGCGCGCACCGGCCGCATCAGCCTGAACGGCCGCTCCGTCATCGACATGCCCACGCACAAGATTGCGCACCTCGGCGTTGGCTATTGCCCGGAGGAGCGTGGGATTTTCGCCAGCCTGTCGGTGGAGGAAAACCTCTTGCTGCCGCCGGTGGTGCGCAGCGACGGCATGTCGGTAGACGAGATCTACCAGATGTTTCCCAACCTCAAGGAGCGGCGCAAGAGCCAGGGCAGCAAGCTCTCCGGCGGCGAGCAGCAGATGCTCGCCATCGCTCGCATTCTGCGTACCGGCGCGCACTTGTTGCTGCTGGATGAGATCACCGAAGGCCTTGCGCCGGTGATCGTGGAGACCTTGGGCAGGGTCATTCGCGAGCTCAAGGAGCGCGGCTACACCATTGTTTTGGTCGAGCAGAACTTCCATTTCGTGGCGCCGCTGGCCGATCGGCATTACGTGATCGAGCACGGTCGCGTAGCGGTGATGGTGGACAAGGAAGACTTGGAAGAGAACCGGGACGAGATCGATCGCTATCTGAGCGTTTAGAACAACGATACTGGAGGAGGAGAGTAGGCATGAAGAAGACAATCGCAGCCTTGATGACGGCCGCCGCCCTGACCGGCGGCGCGGCGCAGGCCCAAATATCCGGTGACGAGGTGAAAATCGGCGTGCTCACCGACATGTCCGGCGTCTATAACGCCATTGCGGGACAGGGGTCGCGTGTGGCCGCGCTGATGGCGGTAGAGGACTTCGGCGGCAAGGTGCTGGACAAGCCGATACGAATCGTATCGGCAGACCATCAGAACAAGCCCGATGTGGCCTCGTCCACGGCGCGCGAGTGGATCGACGAGGATGGCGTGGACATGATCACCGACATGGTGACCTCCAGCGTCGGTATCGCCGTGCAGAAGATCGCCTCCGCCAAGGGTGTGATCACGATCAATACGGGAGCCGGTTCCACGGCGCTCACCAACGAGGAGTGTACGCCGCTGGGAATTCACTACGCCTACGACACCTATGCGCTTGCGGCCGGCGCGGTGAAGCCGGTGATCGCGGCGGGTGGGGATAAATGGTACTTCATCACCGCCGACTATGTTTTTGGCCATTCGCTGGAGAAAAACGGCGCGGAAATGGTAAAAGCCAGCGGCGGCGAGGTGGTGGGCAGCGTGCGTCATCCCTTCCCGAGCACGGATTTCTCCTCCTATCTGCTGCAGGCTCAGGGCTCCGGTGCCGACGTGATCGCTCTAGCCAACGCCGGCCAGGACACCACCAACGCCGTGCGCCAGGCTGGCGAGTTCGGCATCGGCCGCGGCGATCAGCAACTGGTCGGTTTGCTGGTGTTCAGCTCCGACGTCAAGAGCCTCGGCTTAAAGACGGCACAGGGTCTGCAGTTCGTCGACAGCTGGTACTGGGACATGAACGACGAAACCCGCGCCTGGGCCAAGCGCTTCGAGGAGAGGACCGGCAGCAAGCCGACCAGTGTACATGCGGCCAACTACTCCGTGGTCACGCAATACCTGAAGGCGGTGGAAGCAGCCGGCACCGACGAGGGCAAGGCGGTGCGTGAGCAGCTCGGCAAAATGACCATGAACGACATGTACCACAAGAACGCCACGCTGCGCGAAGACGGCCGCGTCATGCACGACATGTATCTCATGAAGGTCAAGGCGCCGAACGAGTCCGAAAGCGAATGGGATTTGCTGACGGTAGTCGACACGGTGCCGGCGGAGCGCGCTTTCCAGCCGCTCAGCCAGAGCACCTGCAAGCTCGTAAAGCAGTAAAACCGTCAGGTGGCCTCGGGTGATCGAGGCCGCCGCTGAATGATGCGGGTGACCAAGCGGTGGAGGTCTCCATGAACGCCATCCTCGTGCAGGCCATGCTCGGCCTCAACAACGGTGCTTTCTACGCCATGCTCAGCCTGGGGCTGGCGGTGATTTTCGGGCTGCTCAATATCGTCAACTTCGCCCATGGCGCGTTCTACATGCTGGGCGCCTTCGTAGCCTTGATCGGGCTGACGCAGTTCGGCGGCTGGATCGGCGTGCCGGATCTTCAGGTTAACTTCTGGTGGGCGTTGCTCCTGGCGCCGTTGGTGGTGGGGCTGATCGGCATGCTGGTCGAGCGCACCATGTTGCGTCGGCTGAGCGGCCTCGATCACCTCTACGGCCTGTTGCTGACCTTTGGTATCGCGCTGGTGCTGCAGGGGTTCTTCGCCAACTTCTACAACACGGCGGGTACGCCTTATCCGGGCAAGCCGGAGATTCTTGAAGGCGTCACGGACCTCGGTTTCATGATGTTCCCCACCTACCGGCTGTTCGCCTTGGTGTTCTCGCTGGTCGTCTGTTTTGCCACCTGGTTCATGATCGAGCGCACCAAGCTCGGCGCCATCCTGCGGGCCGGCACCGAGAATCCCAAACTGGTGGAGGCTTTCGGCGTCAACGTCCCGCTGCTGGTTACGCTCACTTACGGCTTCGGCGTCGGGCTAGCGGCACTAGCCGGGGTGTTGGCTGCGCCGATCTATTCAGTGAGTCCGCTAATGGGCGCCGACATGATCATCGTAGTGTTTGCGGTCGTGGTGATCGGCGGCATGGGCTCAATCATGGGGTCCATCGTCACCGGGCTGAGCCTGGGCATGATCGAGGGGATCACCAAAGTAGTCTATGCCCCGGCCTCCAGCACGGTGGTGTTCCTCATCATGGCCGTGGTTCTGCTGATGCGGCCGGCTGGCTTGTTCGGCAGGGAGTAAGGCATGAACCGTTGGCTCTGGATTGCGTTGATTGTATTGGGGCTGGTCGCGCCGTTCGTGTTCTACCCCGTATTCGTAATGAAGCTACTCTGCTTCGCGTTGTTCGCGTGCGCCTTCAACCTCTTGCTCGGCTATACCGGCTTGCTGTCCTTCGGACATGCCGCTTTCTTCGGCGGCGCGGCTTATATCACCGGTCACGCCGTCAAGGTCTGGGGGCTGACGCCGGAGCTCGGCATTCTGCTGGGTACTGCCGCCGCCGGCGTGCTGGGTCTGGTGGTGGGCTCTCTGGCGATACGTAGGCATGGCATTTACTTTGCGATGATCACGCTCGCGCTGGCGCAAATCGTGTACTTCGTCGCGCTCAAGGCACCCTATACCGGCGGTGAGGATGGTCTGCAGGGCATCCCGCGCGGGCAGCTGTTCGGCCTGATCGATCTCGAGCAGTCGCTGAACATGTATTACCTGGTGCTGGCCATCTTCCTCGGCGGCTTCTGGCTGGTGGCGCGAGTCGTGGATTCGCCCTTCGGGCAGGTGCTCAAGGCCATCCGCGAGAACGAGCCGCGCGCATTATCGCTGGGTTATGACGTGGCGCGCTTCAAGCTCATCGCCTTCGTTATCTCGGCGGCGCTGGCGGGGACCGCGGGCGCGACCAAGGCGCTGGTGTTCCAGTTCGCAACGCTGACCGACGTGCATTGGGCAACCTCCGGCGAGGTGGTACTGATGACCCTGCTCGGCGGCGTGGGCACCTTACTGGGGCCGGTGGTCGGCGCGTTCACGGTGGTGTCTTTGCACTCCAAGCTGAGCTTCATCGGCGCCTGGGTGACGGTTATTATTGGCGCGACTTTCATCGTTTGCGTATTGTTGTTCCGACGCGGGATCGTCGGCGAACTGGCGGAGCTCTACCGCAAGCAGTTCGGTGGGCCCCGCCGCCCCAATAATCATAAGAAGCTGGCTCCGAGCCCGCGGCAGCGTGAGGCGTAGCAATGCTCGCGCTGCCTCATAACGAAACGAGGAGGGGTTCATGTCCGAGTCGCGCATCGACGACGAACCGATCCTGCGCATCGAGCAGACGCAGGGCATCGTCACACTGACCCTCAATCGGCCCAGGCAATACAACGCCTTGTCCTTGGCGCTGCTGCAGGAGCTGCGGCAGGCGCTGGCGCGCATCGCCGACGACGCCGAAGCGCGCGTCGTGGTGCTCGCGGGCAGCGGTAAGGCCTTCTGCGCCGGTCACGACCTCAAGGAGATCCGCTCCAGCGACGATAGCGAGCTGCATCGGCGGCTGTTCTCGCTGTGCAGCGAGGTGATGCTCGCCATAACCCGCTTACCGCAGCCGGTGGTCGCGCAGGTCAACGGCATCGCCACCGCCGCAGGCTGCCAGCTGGTGGCGAGCTGCGATCTCGCAGTGGCCGCCAGCGACGCGCGCTTTGCGACCTCCGGCATCAATCTCGGTTACTTCTGCGGCACGCCGGGTGTGGCCGTGAGCCGCAATCTTCCGCGCAAGCACGCCCTGGAGTTGCTGTTGACGGGGCGCTTCATGGAAGCCGAGGAAGCGCTGGCCCGAGGTCTAGTCAATCAGGTCGTTGCACCGGAGGCATTGGCCGAGGCAACGCGGGCGCTGGCGGAAACCATCGCTGCCAAGCTGCCCAGCGCCATTCGCGGCGGAAAGCAATTGTTCTACCGCCAGTTGGAGGTCGGGCTGGATGAAGCCTATGCCATGGCTACCGAGCACATGGTCTGCGGCCTGACCGACGAAGACACCCGCGAAGGCATCGATGCATTCATCGAAAAGCGTCGGCCGCGCTGGCAATAGGCGGATCAACCTAATTCGCAGGAGGAGTGTCGATGGCCAATATCTACGAAACCGGTTTGGACAAGAACAGCGCCAATTACGTGCCGCTGTCCCCGCTGACTTTCATTGAGCGCACCGCGAGCGTCTATCCGCAGCGCACCGCGGTAATCCACGGCGATATCCGGCGGACTTGGGAGGAGACCTACCGGCGCTGCCGCCAGCTCGCTTCGGCACTGGACCGGCGCGGCATCGGCAAGGGCGACACCGTCGCTGTCATGCTGCCGAATATCCCCGAGATGCTGGAGGTGCACTTCGGCGTGCCGATGACGGGCGCGGTGCTCAATGCGATCAACATCCGGCTCGATGCCGACACCATCGCCTACATCCTCGAGCACGGCGAGGCGAAGGTGCTGATCACCGATCGCGAATTCTCCGAAACCATTGCCGCCGCGCTGGAGCGCCTGGACAACAAGCCGCTGGTCATCGACGTCGACGACCCCATGTGCAGCGGCGGGCGCATGCTGGGGGAAATGGATTATGAAGCCTTCATCGGCGAGGGCGACCCGAATTATCAGTGGAAGGAACCGGACGACGAGTGGCAGGCGATCGCGCTCAACTACACGTCCGGCACCACCGGCCGCCCCAAGGGCGTGGTCTACCACCACCGCGGGGCGTACCTGAATGCGACCGGCAATATTCTCGTGTGGTCGATGGCGCAGCACCCGGTCTATCTGTGGACGCTGCCCATGTTCCACTGCAACGGCTGGTGCTTCCCGTGGACCATTACCGCAATGGCGGGCACTCACGTGTGCCTGCGTCAAGTACGCCCGGAGCCCATCCTGCAGCTGATCCGCGAGGAGAAGGTGACGCATTTCTGCGGCGCGCCCATCGTCCTCAATAGCCTCGTCAATGCGCCCGACGAACACAAGCAAGGCATTGAGCACGAAGTCAAGGTGATGACGGCCGGCGCCGCACCGCCCGCGGCTGTTATCGCC
>JAJUGG010000070.1 GCA_029268285.1 Ectothiorhodospiraceae bacterium
ATTCCGAACTCGGCAGTGAAACCGCTCAGCGCCGATGATAGTGCCGCCCCGCTGTGGTGCGAAAGTAGGTCATCGCCAGGCTCTTTACTCCAAACCCCCGTCACCTCACAAGGTGGCGGGGGTTTTCTCGTTTCGGGGGGCACCGTATTCAGCAGCGGACGAGCGCATCCTCAACAAGGTCGCAACAACAGATCCATTCAGCCCTGAATCTGTCCATGGTTGCGGAGCGCGACAGAATTAGCGCGGTCGGCGCTGCCCGGCGCCTTTTCCAGCACGTTCGTTCCGAGAACCTCTGATATGCATTACCCTAAGCGGCAAGAACGCGCCCGTGATGTAGGAGGTAGTGATGGCCGAAGAATGGAAGCGCACGAGCGAAGAACTGCTCGCGTTCATCGGAGAAAGCCCGAGTCCTTGGCATGCCGTGGAATCCTGTCGCTCACGTTTGGAGGCGAGTGGCTTTCGGGAGTTGAACGAGCGCGATAGCTGGCAGGTGGCACCTGGCGGCAGCTACTACATCGTGCGAGACGGTAGTTCCATTATCGCTTTTAAGGTTGGCGACCGTCCGGAGGCGGGATGGCGCATTATCGGTGCGCACACGGATTCGCCCGGCCTGCGGTTGAAACCCAACGCGGCCCAGCGACGTGCGGATACGTTGTGCCTCGGGGTTGAGATATACGGCGGGCCCATCATCGCGAGCTTCGCCGACCGCGATCTTCGGCTTGCCGGGCGAGTTTGGGTGGAGAACCAAGGCGCGCTGACGCCGCGGCTGCTTGATACTGAACGACCATGGGCACGGCTGCCGACACCGGCCATTCATCTTAACCGTGAGGTCAATGAGCAAGGCTTGCGATTCGACCCGCAAGAGGAGTTGTACCTGGTGGTACGCCCCCTGCGGGACGACGAGGATCCCGATGCGGTTTTTCGTGGCATGCTCGCTGCGGAATTGGATGTCTCGCCCGAAGCTATTCGAAGCTGGGAGCTTGGGGTAGCCGATTCTCAACCGGGAAGCTTTTTCGGCGACGGGGATGCCTACCTCGCTAGCAGTCAACTCGACAATTTGGCTTCTTGCCATGCCGGCCTTACGGCGCTGCTTGAGGCCGAAGAGGTCGAAGGTATTGCAGTGTGCGCTTTCTTCGACCACGAAGAAATCGGCAGTCAGAGCTATAAGGGTGCCGACGGGCGTTTTTTGCCGGACACTCTGGAGCGAGTAGCCGCCGCCCTCGATTTGCAGCACGAAGAGGCACGCATGCGTGCCCGGGGCTGGTTGCTGAGCGCCGACATGTCCCACGCCTACCATCCGAATTTCATGCGCTACTACGACGAAGCCCATGCGGTTCGTTTGAACGGCGGCCCCGTGATCAAAATCAACGTGAAGCAGCGTTACGCTACGGATGGCTACGGCGAAGCGTACTTTAGCGCCCTGTGCCGTGCAGAGGGGGTGCCTTACCAAGTGTACTCGCATCGAAACAACCTCCCCTGCGGCAGCACCATCGGCCCGATTTCCGCCTCCCGCCTCGGTATTCGCACCGTCGATATCGGCAACCCGATGTGGTCCATGCACAGCCTGCGGGAGAGTGCTGGTGCGAAAGACCATGAGATGATGATTCGTGTGTTGCGACGATTCTATTCCGACAGGAACAAGGCTTGAGATGAGCGCTGTTAAGGTCGACTCGCTGGAGTTGCTGCGCTGTCTCGACGATGGCCGCTATCACTCTGGTGAAACCCTGAGCGCGCGTTTCGGTATGAGCCGCGCGGCGCTATGGAAGCGGATCGAGGCCTTGCGCGAGCTCGGCGTGCCGATTGAAGCGATACCGCGACGCGGCTATCGGCTGCCTTACCCGGTGACGCCTCTGGATCCTGACGCCATAAGCGCGGTGCTGCGGGACAAGAACCTTACGCCGATGCCCCGGCTTGAGGTCGAGTTCGCGGTAGAATCCACGAACACCGAGCTTCCGCAGCGCGGCGTGGCGGCGCCGGCCGTGCTGCTGGCGGAGTGCCAGACTGGCGGGCGCGGACGCTGGGGAAGGAATTGGTCTTCGCTCTATGGTGCCGGTGTGTACGCCTCGCTGCTTTGGCACTTCCCGCAATTGCCAGAGTCGCCGGCCGGACTGGGTTTGGCGGTGGCAAGCCGCGTTGCCGAGGCTTTGGATCCTGGCGCCGAGCGACTACAGCTCAAGTGGCCAAACGACATTCTAGCCGACAACGCAAAGCTCGCCGGCATGTTGATAGAGATTCGCGGGGAGGCGGGCGGGCCCTGTGATGCTGTGATCGGTGTCGGTCTGAACTATCGTCTACCCGGCTTCCTGCGTAGCGAGTTGGAGCAAGCCGCCACGGATATGTCCGCGGTGCACGGCGATGCCCTTGCGGATCGCAACGAAATTGCGGCTCTGATGATAAGCGGCATGGTCAGCGCTGCGCGGGATTTCGGCGAGCACGGCCTGGCGCCGTTTTTGTCGGAATGGCAACGACGGGATGCACTGGCGGGCAAGGCGATTAGTGTTTGTCTGCCCGATCGGACCATCGAAGGCGAAGCTGCGGGGCTTGCGCCTAGCGGCGCCTTGAAGGTGGCGACGGTGGACGGCACGGTCGCCTGTTTCTCGGGTGATGTACAGCTAAGAATACGCCGATGACGTTGTTATTGGACTTGGGGAACACCCGCTTCAAGTGGGGGTGGTATCGAGGGGGAGCCTTTCAGCCGGGCGGAGCCGCGACCTATGACGATACCCTAGATGACGCGCTTGCGAGCAGTCTGCAACTGCAAGCGGGGGAGCGCGCGTTTGCGGTGAGTGTTGCGGCCATCGAGCGGCGTGCCGTGCTGGAAGACTACTTGCTCAGTCGTTTCGGTGTTGAGCTGGAGTATCTGGCATCGACTGCCGAGGCCTGTGGTGTACGCAACGGTTATCTTAGCCCGACGCGACTGGGGACGGATCGCTGGGCGGCGCTGCTGGGCGCGCGCCGGGTCTTCGGCAGCGTGGCGATCTGCGTGGTCGATTGCGGCAGCGCGGTCACCGTCGATGCCATGGACGCACAGGGCTGCCATCAGGGCGGCTTGATCATGCCGGGCCTGGGTTTGATGCGCCGTGGCTTGGCGCATGGAACCGCAGGCTTGCCGATGATCGACGACGCGCCCGTGCATTTGTTCGGCCGCGATACGGCTAGCGCCATAGGCAGTGGAACGCTGCTAGGCCTCGCTGCGGCGATCGACGGCTTGGCGGCCGAAATGCGCGGCAGCCTTGAGGGGAACGTGCATTTCATCCTGACCGGCGGCGATGCGCCTGCGCTACTTCCGCATCTGCGCCAGCCGTTCGTGCATCGTCCGAACCTCGTGCTCGAAGGGCTCATGGCAGTGGAGGAGGCGCGGGCATGAGGTGGTTCTTTATCCTGCTGGTCCTCTTTAACGCTGCCATATTGCTTTGGCAGTTGACTGACGATGACGCTTCAGAGACGGAAGAGCGGCGTGCGGAAGGCAATCTTGCACTGTTGTCGGAGCAGGGCGATCCGGGGTGCTACGGTTCGCCCCAGCTCGATCCCGAAGCGGCAGAGCGCCTGTTCGGCCTGCTCCGCGCGGCTCATCCGCAAGCGCAGATTAGCAGCGACGAGTCACTGGTGCCTCTGGGCGTCTGGATCTATCTCCCACCCGAAGCCAGCTTCGAAGCCGCCAAGCAGCGCGTAGCGCAACTGCAGGCAGCAGGCATTGAGGGCTACGCTGTGGTGGTCGGCGAGGAACTCGCCAATGCCGTTTCGCTTGGCCTATTCGCCGATCCCGACGCGGCACGCGAGCAGGCTGACGCACTACGTGCGCTGGATCTGCAGCCCCAGATGGAGCGACGATTTGCACCCCGGCTGCGTATTACGGTGGAAGGTATACCCGCCGCCCCCACAGTGGGCGAGGAATGGCACCCAATCCATTGCCAAGCGCCGGGAGACTGACTACCATCGGGTCTCGATTTATAACGCTGGCGTAGCTCAGTTGGTAGAGCAGCTGATTTGTAATCAGCCGGTCGCGGGTTCGACTCCTGTCGCCAGCTCCATATAAAAAGGGCTTGGGTAAGTACCCAGGCCCTTTTTCCTTAACGCTCGCGTAGAGCCTATCCGGGCGCTGCTCAAACCAAACACGGTGACGTGTGTTCGGCAGAAGCCGCGCCTTGCCGGGAGTTTAGGGGCTACATCGGCGAGCTGAAGGCGCCGCTCCTACTCAATGCCAGCGTTGGTTTTCCCTCAAGCATGCTTGGAATGTGTAGTCAGCGCCCCCCCATGAGGTGGTCTTCCGCAAAGCGCTTTTTCAGCTTCTAGAAAAATAACAGTTACGAGCTGCACGACAGCGAGTGCTGGCATCGGGTCAGCGACCCTAACGGCCACCTTGTTCCCGATGGCCACCGAATCGCCTGGCTGGTCCGCTTCGAAGATCCCGCCTGCGCACCCGGCTCAAGCCCCTCCCCCCACGAAATCCGGCAAACCAATATCCTTAGCGACGACGGCAGTCCAGCCATGCTTGTATGGTCTTGCCCGGAGCTTAGCTCACCTCGCTTTCTGTCCCCCGTACCGTCTCGCCAAGCTGTGAGCAGCCGTTGACCTTTTCCGGAAAGCTGCTCTCCACTGTTCGCGCCTGTACCTGCGGTTTCTCCCATAGCCTCTTCCCCATCCGCAGCTTGAAAAGTATCGCGGTCGGCTTAATTAACCCTACGGACCGGGTGCGGGCGGCTGAAGACCAAATTAATGCCGACACGCCCAGTGGTTTCCTTTCGGTTCCCGACGCAAGAATCAGAAGCGCCAAGGGAGCCGCGCCCTCATCGTGGGTGAGCTTGCGGCGAGTGTCAGAGCGTACTCGTCGAATTCGTCGTTTCGGGGGAGATAACGCTAACTCCATGGGTACCATCAGGCTCTTCAATCACTCCGTGAAGACGTTTTATCTGTTGCTGATGGCAGCAGAAGTCGCCTTGCTGGCGGCCTCCGCCTATCTCGGTGTGTATCTTCGTTACCTCACGGATCCTGCGGCCATCGATCTTGCGGTCGGGCCAGTGCTGCCCCGCGCGCTGCTGTTCGCCGCCGTGATGATGCTCAGCCTGTTCGCCACCGGCCTCTACAACCGGCGCTTGCGGGACGGGCTGGAAGGCATCGTGGTGCGTCTAGGTCTAGCTTTCATTCTCGGCGCCATCCTGATGAGCGTGGCGTTCTATCTGATCCCGCAATGGCTGCTTGGCCGTGGCGCGTTTGCACTCACGCTTGTATCCGCCTTCGTGCTCTTGCTGATCACGCGCATGATTTTTGTACGGCTTCTTGCTCATCACAACATACGCCAGAGGGTGCTCGTGCTCGGTGCCGGCAAGCGCGCCCAGCCGCTCAGCATGCTGCGCCGCAAGTCGGACCTGATCGGGCTCGATCTGGTCGGTTACATCGCGGCTGAGGGCGACGACATCGCGGTGGATGAATCCAAGCTGTTGCCCATGAACGGCTCGCTAATGGAACTGGTAGAGCGCGAGCGCATCGACCAGATCATCGTTGCCGTCGATGACCGTCGCGGAGGACTGCCGATGGAGGAACTATTGCGCTGTCGGACGCGCGGCGTCGAAGTCGTCGATTTGCTGACCTTTCTGGAACACGAGACCGGCAAGATCAAAGTGGACTTGATGTATCCGGGTTGGCTCGCGTTTTCGCAGGGCTTTCAGCGCGGGTTTCTGCGCGGCCTGGTCAAGCGCACGTTCGACATCATCGTTTCCCTCGCGCTGCTCACCCTGTGTTTGCCTCTGATTGCGGCAACCGCGCTGGCGATATGGATAGAGAGCGGTTTTCGCGGCCCGATCTTGTACCGCCAAGTACGGGTGGGTGAAAGCGGGCGTGAATTCGAAGTACTCAAATTCCGCAGCATGCGCCCGGATGCGGAGGGGGACGGGCAGGCGCGTTGGGCGCAGGAAAACGATCCGCGCATTACCCGTGTCGGCGCATTTATTCGGAAATACAGAATTGATGAACTACCGCAGCTCATCAACGTGCTGCGGGGCGAGATGAGCTTCGTCGGCCCGCGCCCCGAACGGCCGCAGTTCGTGGAGGGCCTGAACGGCTCGGTCCCGTACTATCGCGAGCGGCACCAGGTAAAGCCTGGTCTCACCGGTTGGGCACAGATCTGTTACCCCTACGGCGCGTCCGAGAAGGATGCGTTCGAGAAGCTGCAGTACGACCTGTATTACGTCAAGAATCACAGCTTATTTCTGGATTTGACGATTCTCATGCAAACGGCGGAAGTCGTGTTGTGGGGTAAGGGCGCGAGGTAGTTTTGGGGAAATTCCCTTAATAGGAAGCGCGTTGGAAAAGCCTTTTCTCGACCCCAGCTTCTTCTTGGGAATCGAGCATGACTTCCCGAGGGCCTCGCCCACACAAGAACGGATTCGGTAAACGATAGAGGCTTCAACACACTTAGATGATCGAACTTCCCGGCCACCGATAGCCCTGGGCCGCGCTGGAATCGCCAGCCGCTGGGGAGGCGCCGCTGGTGCGCTTCTTCGGCAAGCGACAAGGTCGAATCGACTCCTTCCTGGGGGGCTGCATGGCCGAGTGTGGTGAAGGATCCACTACTGGAGGCGCAGATGGAACTATATCGCAGACTACTAATGGCCCTTGGCGTCCTGATGCTGACCGCATGTGCAAGCGGTCCCGGTCCCATGCCGGATCAACTACAGCCGGTGTCCGGCACTACTGACGAATACCGCATCGGTGTCGATGACCTGGTGAGCGTGCAAGTCTGGCGCAACGAAGACCTCTCCGTCAGCGTCCCGGTACGGCCTGACGGCAGGATCTCCGTGCCCCTGGTCGGTGACGTGCAGGCAGGTGGCCAGACGCCGAAGCAGGTGGCTTCTGCCATCGAAAACGAACTCAAACGCTACATTCGTGAGCCGCGGGTAACCGTCATCGTCACGGAGCTGCGCAGCCACGAGTTCCTCAACCGAGTTCGTGTGACCGGCGCTGTCGAGCAGCCTGTGACTTTGCCGTATCGGCAAGGCATGACCGTGCTCGATCTGGTGCTAGAAGCCGGCGGCGTCACCGAATTCGCCTCGCCCAACGGCGCAAGGCTGCATCGGCGCGGCACCGATGGCAATCAGGTCATGAAGGTGGAGCTGGGCAAGATCCTCGAGGACGGCGAGCTGAGTACGAACTATTACCTGCAGCCGGGCGACATCGTCACCGTCCCCGAGCGGTTCTTCTAATCGAGGCACGAATAAACAATGCAGTCCGATACCGAACAGACACTACGCGTCCTCTATCGGGAAGCGTTCGCACGGCGCAAGCTGATGGTGCTCGCCTTCATGGTGATCGCACTGGCCACAGCGGCTGCCGGTCTCTACTGGCCCAAGGCGTACACGTCCTCGACTACCCTGCTGGTCGAGGATCAGAACGCGGTGCAGCCGCTCATGGAGCGCTCGCACAACCGGGAGTTGGTGGATCGTGCGCGTAACGCCAGCGAAGTCATCTACAGCCGCTCGCTGTTGTTGGAGGTGCTGCGGCGAACCGGCGGGCTCGACGACGACCCCTCGCCCAAGATGGTCGATGCTCGCATCGAGGGCTTGCGTGCCAACACCGTGATCTCGAACGCGGGCGACGATCTCATTCGCATCCAGTACACCGGAGGCGACGCCAAGACCGTCTACGAGACCACTGCGTTGATGGCCGAGCTTTTCATTGAGGAAATGGCCTCCAACCGCACGCGCCAGAGCAGTGCCGCGCTGGAGTTCATCAATGCGCAGGTTGCCAATTATGAGAAGGCGCTGGGCGAGGCCGAGCAGCGGCTCGCGATCATGCGCAGCCAGTATCCGGAAGCGCGTGACGGCGCCTCTTCGGCCAGCAGCGAGCGTATCGGTGAGTTGCAGCGCGAGATCGACAACATCGAGCAGCAACTGCGCACGGCCCAGATCCGCGAGCGCTCTCTGCAGCAGCAGCTCTCGGGCGAGGTGCAGAACGGCTTGGTGGCATCCCGTGCCGATCAGATGCGGACCCGTATCAATGAACTGGAGACCGAGCTGAGCACCCTGCGCCTTACCTACCACGACACCTACCCGGACATCGTGGTGCTCCGGGAGCAGATTGCCGATCTCGAGAACGCGCTAGCGGAAGAAGAGCAGCGCATCGAGCGCATGCGCCGAGAAGGCTTGAACGGCGGCGAACTCGACCCCTCTCTGCGGGGCAGCGAGGCCTATCGCGAGCTCCAGGCTCAGCTCTACGAGACGCGCACCGAAGCAGAAGCCCTTGCCGAGCAGCTTGAAAGCAGCCGCGCCAAGCTCGAGCAGGAACTGGCGCGTTCCGATCGCATTCAGGATATCCAGGCGCGCTATCAGGAGCAGATGCGGGATTACGAGGTGACCCAGGCCATCTATCAGGACCTGCTCCGCCGCCGCGAAACCGCCCGCGTTTCCCTCAACCTCAACAGCGAGCAGGAGAGCCTGACGTTGCGTGTTGTGGAGCCGGCGTACGAGTCGCATAGCCCCAGCGGCCCGCGGCTGGTTCATTTCGCCTTCGGCGGCCTGCTGCTCGGCGCCGGTCTACCGCTCGGCGTGCTATTCGGCCTGCTGCAGGTGGACCCGCGGGTGCGCAGCGCTGGTGAAATCAGCGAGAGCCTGCGGCTGCCGGTGGTCGGAGAAATTCCGCACATGAATACGCCGCGTGAGGCGGGCGCGCAGCGCCGGGGGGCGGTTTTCGCCGGCTTCATGGTGGCTCTGACGGTAGTGGCGGTCGCCGCGGTACTGGTGCTGAGAATGCAGGGAGTGATTTGAGTATGAGCAAGATCGAAGAAGCACTGCGACGGGCCCACACCGAGCGTACCGGCCGCGCCGCGGTCGGCGAGGTGCCGCCGCCGTCAAAGCCGCGCCCGGTGGTCGGGCGCGCCCGCAAGCTCAGTACCGACAAGCAACTGGTTGGGTTGACCGCAGCCGAGGAAATTGCGCATATGCGCGAGCCATTTACGCGCAGTCGCTCGGACCTGCTGGCGCGGCGCATCATCGACAAGGACGCGGTCGACTCGCCCGTGGCGGATGCCTTCCGCCACCTGCGGACGCGCCTGTTCCGTCAGGCCGGCGATCGCAACTTCGTGTTGCTGGTGACCTCGGCGGCGGCCGACGGCGGCGGTAGCTTCGTTGCCCGAAATCTTGCGGCAGCGATCGCCTTCGACGCCGGCCACACCGCCTTGTTGCTGGATTGCAACCTGCGCGAACCGAGCCTGGACGAGTTGCTCGAAGCGCCCGACGAGGCCCCGGGGCTCACTGATTTCCTCGCCGGCGAGGAGGACAAGGTCGAGAACATTATCCACCCGGTCGGAATCCCTCGCATGCGCCTGGTGCCGGTCGGCCGCCAGCCGCGCTCGGCGATGGAATACTTCACGACCCCGCGCCTCGGCCAGTTGATCGGCGAGCTCAAGACCCGGTATCGGGAACGCTACATCGTCATCGACGCGCCGCCCATTAGCGAAGCGGCGGACGCGCGGATTCTAGCCGAGCTGTGCGACTACGGCCTGCTGGTGGTGCCGTACGGCCGGGTAACGACGTCGCAGGTGGCTACGGCCGCCGCCGCCATCGGCGAAGAGCGCTTTGCCGGTTGCGTGCTCAACAACGAGCCGCCCATGCCTGGGTTCGGCCGCGTCGCGGGGTAGTCGGCGCGCCGCAGCAGCGGCCTGACCGACGATAGCGGGGGTTCGATAATGAAACTAAGAAAGCTTACCGTCGCCAGCAGCACGCTGGCGCTATTACTGGCAAGTTCCGGAGCGGCGGCGCTGAACCTCGAGTTCAGCGGCGGGCTGCACAGCGAGTACAGCTCCAATATGCCGCGCACCTACGACAGCGAAAGCGACCTGCTTACCGAAGTCTGGGCTGGAGCCAGCCTGCAGGAGAGCACCGCGCTATGGCAGGGGCAACTTGCCGGCGTCATCGGCTACGAGGAATACCTCGACGACACGGTGGATGACGACTTCACCGCTTCGCTGGCCGCTCTGCTGGACGTCACGCTGCTGCCGGGGCGCCTGAGCTGGCATGTCGAAAATTACTACCAGCAGATCGACACCGACATCCTTGAGCCTTCCGGTCGTCGCAACCGGCAGAACAGCAACGTGTTATGGACCGGGCCCGATCTGCGTTTCCGCTTTGCCCGGCTTTATCACCTGGATATCGGCGCGCGCTACGGCGACTACTACTACGAGGAAACCCCTGGCGACAACGAGCGCCAAGCCGTACTGGCTCGCTTCTCGCGACGCCTCAGCGAACAGTCCGAGATCTACCTCATGGGTGAGACCATGAAGGTCGAGTACGAGGACCCGGGCACCCATATCGTGACCATACCCGAATACCGCGATGAAGCGGGCGAGCGACTTGAAACCGAGTTGCGCATCAGCGACTTCGATCGCCACGACGTGTTCGCCGGGTATCGCTATAACACGACGCGCTCGGAGCTGCAGATCGATGCCGGTTACTCCCGCATCGAACGGGACGCCGAGCCGGACGTGGATGGGCCTCTATTCGGCGTGTCGCTGTCGCGGGACCTGGCGCGCAACGCCCGCATCGGCATCGAGCTGTCGCGGCGCTACTCGGAAAGCGGCGAGGCACTGCTCAACAGCGGCGGCTTTCGCCTCGATCCCGACCTGCGGCGAGGGACCGTGGTCGAGGACATCATGAAGCTCTCGCGCGCCACGCTGCACTTCGCCAGTGGTGTCACGGGCGAGGAGTTCCGCCTGCGTCTCTTCACGCTCGAGGAGGAGTACGAAACCATCGAGCTGCTCAGTCGCCAGATCACCGGCGTTTCCGTCGAGCGCAACTGGCGCCTTGCGCCCCTGTGGGGCCTGAGAGTCGGCGGCGAATACCGCTACAGCGATTACGACTATATCGATGTCGAGGACGACGATATTCTGCTTCGCGCAGAGGCCACTCATCGCTTAACCCGCCGGCTGCGGCTGGAGTTCGGCCTGGGCGCCTACCTGCGCGAAAGCAATCAAGATCTGCGCGATTTCGACGAATATGTGGCTCTCGTAAGCCTGGTGTATGGCGAACGTCCATCTTGGTCGGATAGGTAAGCCTGTATGTATCTGGACTACTACGGCCTCACCGAACATCCCTTCCGGCTCGCGCCGGACGCCGACTTTCTCTACATGAGTAAGGCCCACGCGCGTGCCAAGGCCTACATGGATTACACCGTGCTCAGCCGCGACGGCTTCGTCGTGCTCACCGGCGAAATAGGCGCCGGCAAGACCACCTTATTGAACAAGCTGCTGGCCGAGCTGCCGGACGACGTGGTCGTCGCCAAGTTGTTCCAGACCCAACTCACCGAACAGGAATTCCTGGAGGCGGTGCTGACTGAGTTCGGCGTCGAGCCGCCGCGCGACGCGCGCAAGGTCGAACTGCTCAACGCGCTCAACGATTTCCTCATCGAGTGCTACGGCCGCGGCGAGCGCGCGCTGCTTATCGTCGACGAAGCGCAGAACCTCCAGCACAAGGTGTTGGAGGAAGTACGCCTGCTGTCGGGGCTGGAAACCGAGAAGGACAAGCTGATCAGCATCATTCTCGCCGGTCAGCCCGAGCTCGCCGAGGTGATCGACTCGCCGCACATGGAGCAGTTGGCGCAGCGGGTGCGGCTACGCTTTCACCTCACCGCGCTGTCTGAGGACGAAACCGCCGACTACATTCGCCACCGGCTAGAGGTTGCCGGCGTGAGTGATGGGGAAATCTTCCAGCCGGAAGCCTTCCCCATCATCTACGAGTACACCGGCGGCGTGCCGCGCCTGATCAACTCCCTCTGCGACATGGCACTGCTGACGGCGTATGTCGATGAGCGGCCCGAGATCGACGCCGACATCATCCGCGCCGCGCTGCAGGAGCTCGACTGGGTGCCCTACAACGAGCGGCCCCTGCAGGCGCAGCGGCGCAGCCGCGGTTTCGGCAGCGAGCGCGGCAATGTGGTGAGTGCCGCGTTCGACAGCGGCAATGCCGCGCCCGCGGTCGTACCCGCCGATCTGTCCGACAAGCTCACGCGGCTGTACGACTTCGTGCCGCGGATGTCGGCGACCTTGATGGGCAAGATGCGGCTGATCGAAGAGCAATTGCGCGATTTGAACAACGAGCTTCGCCGTCGCCGGTAGCAGCCGCGCTCCGATCAAGATGTACTAGGACAGGGAGGCCGAGAAATGACCGAGGTTTGGTCAGGGGCTAATGCCATGACGGTCGACGTCGAAGACTACTTCCACGTCGCCGCTTTGGCCGAGAGCATACCGCGCGAGCACTGGGAGCGGTGCGAGCCGCGGGTCGAGAACAACACCCACCGGCTGCTCGATCTTTTCGACGAGTTCGATGTGCGCATCACCTTCTTCGTCCTCGGCTGGGTGGCGGAGCGCTTTCCCGGCCTAGTACGCGAGATCGCCGCGCGCGGGCATGAGGTCGCCTCCCATGGCTGGAGTCATCAGCTCGTCTATGAGCAGGGGCGCGACGAATTCCGCCAGGAGACCGGCCGCGCCAAGCGGCTGCTGGAGGACCTCGTCCAACAACCGATCGAGGGGTATCGCGCCGCCAGCTATTCCATAACGCGCGACTCGCTGTGGGCGCTCGATGTTCTCGCGGAGGAGGGCTTTGTCTGGGATTCCAGCATCTTTCCTGTGCGTCACGACCGCTACGGAATCCCCGGCGCCTCGCGCTGGCCCCATGTCATTACCGCACCCGGCGGCGGTCGTCTGGTGGAGTTCCCGCTGACCACGTGCTCCGTGTTTGGCAGCCGGCTGCCCATTGCCGGCGGCGGCTACTTCCGCCTTTATCCTTACGGCTTGACTCGCGCCGGGCTTGCCAGCGTCAACCGCGAGGGGCGGCCGTTCATCTTCTATCTGCACCCTTGGGAGATTGACCCCGATCAGCCGCGGGTAAAGGCGAGCGCGCTGTCCACTTTCCGTCACTACAACAACCTCGCGCGTTGCGAAGCGCGCCTGCGAGCGCTGTTGCGGGATTTCCGCTTCGGCACTGTACGCGAGGTGCTCGAACGTCTGGACTTGCTGGAGCCGCGCGAGCAGCCGCTTCGCGCCGCCTCGGCCTGAACGCCGGAGCGCGACATGTGTGGAATAGCCGGGATCTATCCGTTCAATGCGGAGGAGACAATTCAGGCCGAGGCGCTCGCGCGCATGGCGCAGCAACTGCGCCACCGAGGGCCGGACGGCGAAGGCATGCTGTGCCGCCCCGGCATCGGTCTGGTGCATACGCGGCTCGCCATCATCGATCCCGAAGGCGGCCGCCAGCCTATTGCCAATGAGGATGGCAGCGTCTGGACCGTCTGTAACGGCGAAATCTTCAATTACGTCGAGCTGCGCGAAGAGCTCATGGCCAAGGGGCATCATTTCCGCACCGGCTCCGACACCGAGGTGCTGGTGCATCTCTACGAGGAGCACGGCGACGAACTGGTGCACCGCTTGAACGGCCAGTTCGCCTTCGCGATCTACGACATGCCGCGGCGGCGGCTGCTACTCGCACGAGACCGTGTCGGTATCGCGCCGCTGTATTACTGCCGCAGCGGTGGGCGACTGTTGTTCGGCTCCGAGATCAAGGCGCTGCTGCCGCTGCTCGATGCCGCGCCGCGGCCCAATCCGCGTGCGCTCGATCAACTCATGACCTTCTGGGCGCCGCTCAGTCCGGAAACCTTGTTCGAAGGCATCTTCGAGCTTGCACCGGGCGAGCTGATGACGC
>JAJUGG010000071.1 GCA_029268285.1 Ectothiorhodospiraceae bacterium
ATTCCGAACTCGGCAGTGAAACCGCTCAGCGCCGATGATAGTGCCGCCCCGCTGTGGTGCGAAAGTAGGTCATCGCCAGGCTCTTTACTCCAAACCCCCGTCACCTCACAAGGTGGCGGGGGTTTTCTCGTTTCGGGGGGCGGGGCAGGCTTAGAAGGTGCGCGCGCGGACTTGAGGTGTGCGCGGCGCCGTCCAAGGCTTGATCCTTTGGTCGTTACAGCATGATGCAGTCACTGCGCCTTGTGCGCCTTTTTCAGCGGCCTTGCCCGTGGCTTTAACCCGACTTGCAGTATGCGATCCCTTTGCAGCCGGCGAATGACGAACTCGAGGTCCCCGAGTTCGGCCCGATCGCCTACCGCGACGGAGCGTCCGTATAAGCTTCGAAAGAGATCAGCGACGGTTTTTCCGTGTAGCTCGGGCTTCAGGTCGTGAATATCGTATGCGTCTACGATGTCGGCGATGCGTGTATCACCGCTAAGTACGAACGGCCCGAAGTACTGGCGTTCCTCTGGACTGGTGGAAACGCCACCCAGGGCATCCTCTACGGCGGGGAATACGCGTGACGCCGCCAGAATGTAGAGGTTGTCGTTCGGTGCGAGCGGAGCTTGATACGGGTTTGGCAGCGATTCGCCATGACGTACTAGGGCCACAACTTGGCTTTCCCGCGGAAGATCGAGTTGCTTCAAGGTCATACCGAGCGCGGGCGAGCGCGGCGGAATCCGGTATACGGTTAGTTCGTGGTTGTGCAGCCCGGGTGCGTCGATTTCCGCCAGCTGCTGACCGAGGTTCAGTGTAGGCATTCGCAAACCGAGCAGCCGGGCGGCGGGCGCCACTGTCCACCCTTGGACCACCAGTGAAACGAGTACGACGAAGAACGCGACGTTGAACGAGAAGCGGCCGTCGGTAACGCCAGCGACCAATGGATATAGGCCCAGCACGATGGGAACCGCGCCGCGTAGGCCGACCCAGGAGATATAGAAGCGCTCCGGCCAGCTGAAACGAAAGGGTACGAGGCATAGCAGCACAGCGGCCGGGCGGGCGATGAAGATGAGCACCAATGCCGTGAGCAGTGCTTGCGGGATGATCGGCACCAGTTCGGAGGGCGTCACGAGCAGCCCAAGCAGAACGAAAAGGCTGATCTGACAAAGCCAGGCCATGCCATCGTGAAACCGGCGAATGTCGTTTCGAGCTTGGCGTACACGGTTGCCGAGCATCAAACCGCCCAGGTAGGCGGCCAAGAAACCGCTGCCACCCAAGGTCGCGGCGAGGCCATAGAGGCACAAACCGCCGGACAAAGCTAAAAGCGGATATAGCGAGCCAGCGAGGTTGACTCGGTCGATCATGTAGATCAACAAGCGCGCGACGGCGAACGCAACGACAGCCCCTAGACCGAGCTGTTGGATAAAGTCTTGCAGCAGCATTAGGCCGCTTGCCCCTCCACCCCGTTGCACGAGCTCGATTAGCGAGAGGGTGAGGAAAACAGCCATCGGGTCGTTGCTACCCGACTCTATTTCCAGTGTGGAGCGGACTCGGTCGTTGAGCTGTAGGCCGTGCGAATGTAGTAGCGCGAATACCGCAGCGGCATCGGTCGAGCCAACGATCGCGCCTAACAGCATGCCCTCGAGCAGGGACATGTCGAAGATCAGGTGTGCTGCGTATCCGGTGATTGCGGACGTGATGACTACCCCGACCGTCGCGAGTACGACGGCGGGCCTCAGGCCGACTCGGAAACTCGACAGGGGGGTACGCAAGCCGCCATCGAACAGGATGATTGCCAAGGCGAGATTCGCCAGCAGGTTGGCGGAGAAGACGTCCTCGTACACAACCCCGCCGGGCCCTTCGGCGCCGACCAGCATGCCGATCAATAGAAAGACGAGCAGCAGCGGAGCGCCAACGCGGTCGGAGATGCGGGAAGCGAGAATGCTCGCGAAGAGCAAGAGGCCTATCGCGAGGATGAACTGGTTTGCTGCTGCCATGCGCCACCGTCTGCTCGACGTTGGTGCCCGGGCCGACGCACGCGCGTTGCCGCCGACCACAAGCTCCCCTTATTGCAAGCGTCGTTCAGCCTAGCCTGAAGCGGTCCGCCATGCGTGCGTTGTGCGCCTACGGCGGGCGCAACGGGTCGCCAGTCAGGGCCGCTTCTTGCCAGTCTGCGCCGTCTGAACATGTTTCATAGGCGATGGCGCGCAACGGCAACAGGGCTTCTCATCAGCCGGAGAGTCGCGCACTGCTGCGGGTGCGTGCCAAGTCACTGGTAACGCCTTCGGGCCTCACTATCTTGCCGTTGAAGAGCAACTGCAGGAAGGGCACACGAAGAATCAGGTAGTGATGGATCAACAAAGAGGCCGCCGCTGTGCTGATGCAGACGAGCAGGAACTGCACGATGGGATGCAGGTCGGTCTGAATCAGGTAAAGCGCGAACGCGAGCACGAACAGCATATGTACGAGGTAAATCGTGTAAGCCGCGCCGGATAGATAAGCGAACGTAGGAGACGGACGGTCGCAAAGCCGGCGAAACACAGCGAAACAAAGGCTGGACATGCCCCAGGCCTCCAGAATCCACGCATACTCGGCATAGCGGGGCGCAGCTGGGCCGTGTACTGCTGGCGCGACCCAGAGCAAGGCTCCGGCAAGGAGCAAGGCCGGCAGCCAGACATAAGCGCTGGCGAAATGCTCTTGCAGCCCGCGATGGGTCCACAGCAGGCAGCCGAAAGCAAAGTACGGCGCGAACTCGGCTAAGGAGTACAAGGTCACGAAGCCGGCGATATGGCTATTGTGATCGATGCCGGGAAGGTTCCAGGCGACTCTGAAGAAAGCCATGTTAACCACGGGCAGCAGCAGGATCAGAGCCGTCGCCATGAGCGGGATGTTTAAGATCTGCCCAAGAGCCGTAATGCGCGGGAGGCGTTTCTGGACCCAAGGGCGTCCGAGCTTGAGAACCATCAATGCGGCCACGTAGTAGACGAGGAGGTTCGCCAGGAACCAGAGATGGTGAATCCATTCGCCGCCCGACAGGTGCGGCTCGCTCAAAAGGTAGCTGAAGAAGTCCGAAGCAGCGGGCTTATCCAGGGCGATATAGTTGATCCAGGGGTTGATGAGCACGGCTGTCGCCAGCAATGGAATTCCTATGCGTTGCAGGCGGTGCGACAGGAAGCGGCTTTCCGAGTACCGGCTTAGAAGCAATGCGGTGAAGTAGCCTGCGACGATGAAGAAGGCCGGCATGCGGAAGCTGTGAAGAAACTGCGCTGTATAGCCCAGCATAGCATCGGTGTTCGGCGAGGCTACCAGCCAGTCGAAGTCTGGCCCGTAAACCAGCGCTGTGTGATAAACCACCCCGAGCAACATCAAGACGCTGCGTAAGGCGTCCATGTAATGTACCCGCATCCTGGCTCCTTATCGTTATGGCCGCGTCGCGATACGCGTAGGTAGGACTGTTTCTAATTAGCCAATTAACTGGAGTCGCGACTGGCCGGCATCAAGAGAGCCTGCGGCCCGCATCATGTTGAAAGCGCTGGGTGGGTATCACGCGCCGTTTGAACTGAGCAGATCGCTGTGGGAGCGGTCTCTGGCCACGAATAACGATTATCTCGCGTAGGTCCGACTGTAGTCGGGCGCTTTCGGCGGGACGTCCGACTACAGTCGGACCTACGGAAAGCCAGCGCACTGACATTCTCGGCGACAACGCCTTGCTCCGAAGGCTTTCGCTTTTCTCCCTGCCTCCGTGGTTTAACAAGGCCCTGCGATCGGTTGATAGCGCCGGAGGAAGATAAGGTTGTTTCGCCCGACGGCGGCGCAAGTGTCAGCGCCAGAGGCGCACGCGCGATTTCTTGAAGAAGGGCACCAGGAGCATGCCGGCAATGAAACCGCCCAGATGAGCGCGGAAGGCGACGCCAGCTTCGGCGGTAGAGATCAGTTCCTGCAGGAGTTGTAGCCCGAACCACAGGCCCAGCACGAACAGTGCCGGCAAGCGGACCAGTTGGCTGAACAAGCCCAGAGGGATCAGCACCAGGACGTGCGCGCGAGGGTGCAGCAGCAAATAGGCGCCGAGCACGCCGGAGATGGCGCCGCTGGCGCCGATCATGGGGATCTGTGAGGATGGATCCGGCAGCGCTTGGGCAAAGACGGCCGCGATCCCGCAGACGAGATAGAAAACGATGAAGCGTCCATGCCCCATGCTGTCTTCGACGTTATCGCCGAAGATCCAGAGATACAGCATATTGCCGATCAAATGCATCCAGCCTCCATGCAGAAACATGGAGGTGAATACCGTAGCCGACGGGGGAACCCACCGGGCCTCCGGTGCCAGCATGGCCTCGCCGAGAAGCACGTCGGGTATCACGCCCAATGCAAAGATCGCGACCTGTCCGCCAATGGGGCCGAGCGACAACTGCCAGAGGAAGGCCAGGATACACCCACCGATCAAGCTATAGGTGATGAACGGCGTAGTGTAGGAGGGGTTGTCGTCGCGTAGCGGAATCATGCCGGTCCGTTATTTACTGAAGCGCTCCCACAACGGATCCAGCCAGATGACTTCATCCGCATAGGATTGCAGGTCGGCCGATACGCTGCCCTCATAGCCGCACAGCCACACCTCTTTGTGAAGCGTTTCCTTAGCATAGGCGATCGCGTCTTCGAAGTCGCCATCGCCGGCGGCCAAGACCACGCGATCATATCGATCCTGAGAAGCCAGTTTGACGATCAGCGTTGCGACGCCGACGTCTACGCCCTTTTGAACCTTACGAACCACACTATGGCCACAGGTCGGGCATTCCACGTAAAGGTCCTTCAGGCTATAGAGCATGACGCGCATTTTCGGCCCCTTGGGCGGCGCGCTTTTCAGCCACGTATGGAAGGCGTCTTGATCGTCGGAGGGAGGGTTCGAAGTCGAGTTCAGGTAAAAACTTTCGTCGAAACGCGTCCCACAGCATTCTTCGAGTACGTTCTTGAGTCGCAGATAATCGAAGCGGCCGGGGGAGGCTTTCATCAAATAGGCCGCATCGACAATCCACACCGTGCGTTGGGACATAAATAATCTCCGATTGAATATCGGCCGGCATAGTATGTTGGCCGGGCGGGTGCGACAAGTGCAGAGCACACAAAAAAAAGGCGATCCAAGGGGGGTGGATCGCCAAACGCTAGGACTAGGGAGGAGTCTGTGCCGCTCCGCGCTAGGATTAAGGAACGGCACACTACAAGCCGGGGAACAGCGGCCACACATCCGTCGCGGGCCGAACGAATCCAAAAAATGGGCACTGGCGCTATCCAGCACAGCACCATCGGCTTGTTAGAGTAAAGAGTACTTGTGATATAAGAAACGGACAAACGGGTTTTTCTTTCGCTTTGGCTTAATTTTTCTTATGGTTCGTTTATGCGCAATCTACCGCCGCTGAACGCTGTGCGTGCGTTTGAGGCTGCAGCGCGGCACGAGAGCTTCTCGCGCGCCGCGGACGAGCTGTGGGTGACGGCCGCAGCCGTCAGCCAGCAGGTCAAGAGCCTGGAGGAATGGCTGGATGTGCGCCTGTTCGACCGCCAGCCGCGTGGCCTGGCGCTCACGGCGGCCGGTCGGGTGTACATGGGTCGGCTTACCGACCTGCTCGACCGCTTGGCCGAGGCGACCGAGGTGGTAAAGAGCCTCGGCCATACCAGCATCCTCACTGTTGCGACCACCCCTGGGTTCGCTGCCATGTGGCTGGGGCCGCGGCTATGGCAGTTTGCTAGCAGCCACCCCGATCTCGATATTCGCATATCAAGCTCGGTTCGAGTTGGCGACTTCGGGCCGGACTCGGCCGACGTTTCCATTATGTACGGGCGTGGGCGCTACGCGGGGCTGGAATGCATCCCCCTACTGGAGGACGGCGTCAGCCCAGTGTGCTCTCCGGCACTGCTGCAGGGTAAGTACCCGCTGCGCACGCCGTTGGATCTGCGTCATCATACGCTGTTGCATAATGAGAGCACGGCGCTTCACGGTTTCAACGTGACTTGGCAGGACTGGCTTGATGCTGCCGGCGTGCGCAACATCGAAGGCTATCGGGGGTTGCATTTTAGCGACCTGTACCTGGTCATGCAGGAGGCGATCGCAGGCCGCGGCGTCGGGCTCGGGCATTTGGCTCTGTTGGAGGAGGAGCTACGGTCTGGGCGGCTGGTAAAGCCCTTTGACCTCGTGCTGGGCGGGGGCGGTAACTATTACGCCGCTTATCAGCCAGGCGCCGAGCGGCAGCCCAAGCTGGCTGCTTTCCTCGGGTGGCTCAAGGAGCAAGTTGCCGACGCAGGCAGCTGGAAGCACGGGCGCGCCGAAGTCCTGGCCTAGCCGGCGCACAAACGGGCACTGCGGCGGAGCGGAAGCCGCCCTTGCGCGCGCTCGGCAACAGCTTTCCTTGCGGCTTCTGCGACGAAGCCCCCATAGCTGCTTGATAAAGGCCCCGGTACGCTAGCCAGGACTGTGCCAGACAAGCAAGCCGTATTCGTAGAGACTCCAGCGTCATGACCGCCTTGGCTGCGATCGTCGCGAGCGGCCTGGCCATGATGTCGATTGCGCTTATCGGTGCCGCTGTTCTACTGCTCGCTCCGACCCGGTTCGAGCGCCTGGTCATCCCTTTGGTTGCCTTGGCCGCGGGTACCTTGCTGGGCAGCGCGCTGTTTCATCTGCTTCCGCAAGGCGTGGCGCGATTACCGGAGGGGGCTGCCTGGCCGTGGGTGGCGGCGGGCTTTACGTTGTTCTTCGCCTTCGAAATGCTGCTGAGGCGGCGTCACAGCCATGGTGAACCGGGGCAGGCGCGGCCGGTAAACCAATTGCTGCTGGTCGGGGATGGCGTCCACAACCTCATCGGCGGCCTCGCCGTTGGCGGCGCTTTCATGACGGATCTGAGATTAGGTCTTGCCGCTTGGCTTGCCGCAGCCGCGCACGAGATACCGCAGGAACTGGGGGACTTTGGTGTGTTGGTGCACGGGGGCTGGAGCCCCCGACGCGCTTTACTATGGAACTTCGTGTCCGCGTCGACCTTCCTGGTGGGCGGACTGATAGCCTATGGTCTGTCGCGCAACGCTAATCCGGCCTTTCTGCTACCGTTCGCTGCCGGCACGTTCATCTATATCGCGGCGAGCGATCTCATCCCAGAAATTTGGCACCAGCACGGTGTGCGGCGCGGCCTGCTCAACATTTGCCTGTTCGCCGCCGGGCTGTTGTTGCTCTATATGACGCAGAACTTGGCTCACTAGTCGTGGGAGTGGCCTCGGTTAAGTTTCCTCGAGATCGAGCCACTGCTTCATGGCCGGCGGTTGATGATGGCGAAAACGCTCCAGCAGGGCTTCCGGGGTTTCTTCCCGGTATAACATCTGCAAGTGGTCTTGCCGCATGAAGCCTTCCGCGCAGGCGTGGGCGAGGAAGCTGACGAGCGACGCGTAGTAGCCGTTGACATCGAGTACCCCGCAGGGCTTGGCATGAATGCCGAGCTGCGCCCAGGTCAGCGTCTCGAATAATTCCTCGAAGGTGCCGAGCCCGCCGGGCAGAGCAATGAAGCCGTCGGAGAGCTCAGCCATCAAGGCCTTGCGCTCGTGCATGGTGCCGACCACGCGCAGATCGTCGAGACGTGTCAGCGCTACTTCCCGACGCATCAGATTCTCTGGAATGATGCCTATGACCTCGCCGCCGCCTTCCAGTACCGTGTTCGCCACGACGCCCATGAGGCCGACACTGGCGCCCCCGTATACCAAGCCCAGCCCTTGATCCAGTAGCGCGCGCCCCAGAGCCACGGCTCCCTCTCGGTATTCTTCGCGTGCCCCGGGGCTGGAGCCGCAGTAAACGCAAATTCGCTTCATCGCCTACTCCCGCAAAAGATGCGATTGTAGCGGCTCGATGCCAGGCTGCGCGAGACGGCTTGGATGTCGCGAGTCGGGCTTGGCGGCGTACTCTGTCTCAACGGCCGAAGAACGTCCGGGCGTTACGGTTGGGTACGGCGCGATGGTTGCGCGGGGGGTGCTTGCGATCGAAGCGATGCCCTGCGTGGTAGCGATCACGTAGACCGTCCCGATAGCCTTGCCGGTAGCCCTGTCGGAAGTCGTGGGTCCGGTAATTGTCCCGATAGTGGCTGCGATCGCGGTAGCGATGGTCGTCGAAACCGCGGGTGTAGTTCCCATCAATGCGAATGACGAAGCTCGAACCCTCGCCGCGGGACCCGGCCATGGCATTTGTGCTCACGAGAGACAAGCCGAGCAGGGCGGTCATGCAGATAATCTTGTTCATGGCGTCCTCCTGTATCCGCGACTATACGCCTTCGGCATGAATCGGAGCTGAACGTTCGCTTCATCAAGGAGTAGTATGGACGTTTTTCGCGTACGTCGGTGCGAGGCGTGTCGGATGGCGCTGCGCCAGCCTAGCCGCGGTAGCGTTCCGATGGACGCACCAAACACAATGCCAACTCTTGATGAATAAGAACATCCTTCGGCCAGCTGCCGGGTTGTTGCTGTCGCTGGCTGTCGCGCTGATCGTGACGGATGCGCTTTTGCCCGGCCCATGGCGAGTCGCTTCCGGGGTGGCCGCGTGGGCGGCCGGCGCCCTGCTCTGGCGCGGTATCAACGCACCGGCTCGACGGCAAGCTCTGGCGCTGTCCGGCCTGGGCGTGCTCGGTCTGGTTTGGGGAGCACTACATGACGTAGCGCCCAATTGGGCCCGGGTCGCAGCGGCCAATGCGCCGCTCATCGGCATGCTGGCAGCCGTCAGTTTCCTGCGCTTGGTCACCCGCCCGCCCGAAGCGGATGCCAATGCACAGCCCGGTGGCAAGCGCGGCATTCTCACCACCTTGCTCGGCGTTCACCTGTTCGGGGCTGTGATTAACATGTCCACCGTGTTCATCGTGGCCGAGAGAATCAAGCGCGGTGCAAGCCTTGATTCGGTGCAGGTGCGGTTGCTGACGCGCGGCTTCTCCACCGCAGCGTTCTGGTCGCCCTTTTTCGCGGCCATGGCGGCGGCGCTCACCTTCGCCCCTGGAGCACGCCTTGAGCCCCTACTGATGGTGGGCATTCCGCTCGCTGCCTTGGCCCTGATGCTGACCTATCGTGAACTGGCAGCCGAAGCTGCTTCGAGCTTTCGCGGTTATCCGGTGCGCTTCGGCAGTCTATGGCTGCCCGGGCTTCTGGCCGCGCTGGTACTGCTACTGCATCAGTGGCTGCCGGAGGTTCCCATTCTTGCGCTTATCAGCCTGCTCGCGCCGTCGCTGAGTCTGGTGGTTCTAGTTCTGCGGCGAGAGCACGTGACGGCCACCGTCGCGCGGCATTTGCGTGAAGGCTTGCCGGCAATGGGCAGCGAACTGGCGCTGTTTCTCAGCGCCGGAGTGCTCGCAGTGGGGCTGGGCAGCATGTTCGCCACCTTCGGGAATTGGGTGCCGTTCGAGCATTTCGGCGGTCTGGAGGCGGGATTGACCCTGGCGGCCATGGTCATGTTCGCCATCGTCGGCGTGCACCCGGTGGTTGCCGTTGCTTCGGTTGGCATGTTGTTGCAGCCGCTCGACCCAGATCCGAATCTGCTCGCCATGACCTTTCTCGCCGCCTGGGCGATCGGCGTTGCCGTCAGTCCGCTGTCTGGGATGAATCTGGCGATTCAGGGCGTCTACGCGGTGCCGGCAAGGCTGTTCCTGCGCGCCAATGCCGCCTATGCCTTGAAGATGCTTCTAGCTGCATCCTTGTTGCTCTATGGCTATGCTGCCTACCGCTGACCGTCTCTGCTGTCCGGGCGCGGTGGGGGGGCGGGCTTTGCAAAAGGTTCTAATCGGAGTCGATTTGCGGCTTTTCGCACGGCGCGGGCAGCGGTTCGCGGTTAAGCTTTGCTATCGATGTCTTTTTTCTGTGATGCATGCCGAAACCCGGAGGAGACAATGAAGAAGAAAGCGCGTGCGGCGGCTGACTCGATCAACCATGATGAGACGGTAATCGCACAAGGATGCCGGGTGGTCGGCGAGCTGAGCCTCAGCGGCAGGCTGCGCGTTGACGGTGTTGTCGAAGGCGAGTTGCGCGGCAGCGGTGATGTGCGCATTATCGGCCGCTTCAAGGGACGGCTTCAGGCGACTACTGTGGTGGTGAGCGGCGAACTGCTTGGCGATGTCGTCTGCGAAAGCCTGGAGATTGCGAGCGGTGGTCAAGTCCAGGGCGAAGTGACCTGCATGGAGCTCATCATCCGTGAGGGCGGCCGCTTCATGGGGCGGCGCATCGAACAGGTTTCTGTCTAGAAGATTCTCTCCCGGGCGGCGATGGGCCGCCCGGCTTGCCGGCCCGGTCCCGTGCCCTTACCGTTTTCGGTATGAAGAACGGTTATGGTCTCGTTATTTTATTGGCCGCTTCGCTCGCCTTGATGGGGGTGCTGGCCGCGGCGTATGCCCAGATTCGGATCGCAGTGCACGCCAGGGGCGCGCCCAGTATCTGGGGGCTAAGGATTTTCTTGGCTGCCATCGGGATCGGCGTCGGTTATGTCGCCTCCCTGAGCTTCGCCTTCTACGGCGAGCTCATTTCCTTTCTGGCGTTCGTCGCCGGCTTCGGCTGGGCGCATGTGCCTGCGGCCGGCATTCTGTTCATCAAGGCTCAACGCGGCGAGTACGATTGACGCGCTCAGGGATTGGCGGGGTCGGAAGGGCCCGATTCTACCCACACGCCATGCTCACAGCGTAATACGGCCGTGCCGCTGCGCACGTAGGTGCCGCTGGGATAGCGATTGCCGTTATAGATGCAGAACTCCTCGTCGATGGGCGCGGCTTCCGAAAACTCATCGTCCGGGTTGCCGTGCGTTTCGATGGGGGAGTTCTCCAGTTCCGGGTCCTGAGCTCCGAGATCCAATATGCGCCGATCCGCCATGTCACACCTCCATGTGGCCGCGCAAGCAACGGTGAGTCGCAGTTCTAGGCAATTCGTCCTAAGAGGTCAAGCTCTGCCGCGCTGCGTTCAGGATTCCACCAGCCGAGGTGCGTAGTGGTCCAGCTTCTCGCGCTGCAGCTTCTTCTCGGCGACGGAAAACAGGGTTTCGCGGTCATCGCCGTCCAGGGGATATACGGCTTGCCCCAGGCTCAGCTCGAGGGTCGGGTCGCCTTGGACAGTGCGATAAGGCCGGGACAGGTGAGCACGTAACTTATCGGCGACCGCTTGGGCGATGGTTTCATTCGCTTCCGGCAGTACCACCGCAAAGCGGTTGCCGCCGATGCGGGCGGCCGTGTCCGCCTCGCGCAGCACCGAACGTAATCGTTTGGCGGTGGCCTGCAGCACGGCATCTCCCGTTTCGTGCCCGAGGCGCTGGTTCAGCAGCGCAAAGCGGTCGTAATCCAGTAACAACAGCGCCAGACAGCCTTGGTTGCGACGGGCGAGCGCCAGGGCTTGGTCGATGCGATCGTAGAGTAGGGCCCGCGTGGGAAGCCCGGTGAGATGATCGTGATGAGCCAGGAAGCGCAGTTGCTCCTCGGCTTGGCGCAAGGTCTGTTCAACCGACTGCCGCTCCAGGATCTCCCGGCTCAGATGCAGCGTTTTCGCCGCCAGGCGCCGCTCGGCGTCATTGAGCGCGGCGGTGTATAGCGCTACCGCTAGCGCAATTGTGAGCATGACCGCGATAAGCACGGTGAGGGCGCGGGCGGTATAGCCAGTCTGGATGATGCCCTGGTACTGCAGCAGCGCCAGGGTGGCAAGGGTTGCTGTCATGGCGCCTGTCCAGCGGCTGGCGGTGGAGAGATCCTTGAGGAAAAACGCCGCCAGAGGGAAGGTCAGGAACCAATAGGCGCCCGTGCCGTCGAGATTTCCCCACAGGCAGCACAGCAGGAAGCCGAAGAACAAGACCAACATCACGTTTTCGGCCAGCGCAACGCGCCGGTGTCGGCGCAGCAACAACTGATTGGTGCCGGCACCGACTGCCGCGACGGCATCAACCGCTGCCATGGCCTCAAAACCGACCCAATAGTGGTAGATACCGAATAGGACGCACAGGGAAATGCCCATGAGGCTGAAGGCATGGACGAAAAAGGTGCGCCGGGTGTCGCGGTGGCTACCGTCCCCGAGCAGGCCGGCAAGTTGGTCGCGCAGCAAGGCTTTGAACGGCATCCCTGTCAAAGTCTCCTAGTAGAACTCCTATCTTAGCCCTAGCTCTTGCTGCTTGAAAGTCCACAGTATCGATCGATCCCCATGAAGTACTTCAAGCTGACATTGATTGCCGTCTTTGCGCTCGTACTGGTGTTGCTCGGCGGCGGCTACGCCTATTTGCGCGCAAGCTTGCCCGTGCTTGACGGAACCATCGCGGTGACCGGATTGAGCGCTGCGGTTCGCATCGAGCGAGATGAGCAGCAGGTGGCAACCATCCGCGGCGCGAGCCGCGAAGACGTGGCGCGGGCGACGGGCTTCCTTCATGCCCAGGAGCGCTTCTTTCAAATGGACCTGATGCGGCGCGCCGCGGCGGGCGAGCTTGCCGCCCTGATAGGGCCGGCGGCGGTGGCCGCTGATCGTGGCTACCGCATGCACCGCTTGCGGCATGTCGCGCAACAGGTGCTGGCGCAGGCGAGCGCTGAGCAACAAGGCCTGCTGCGCAGCTATGCCGAAGGCGTGAACGCAGGCCTGCAGCACCTCGGCGCACGGCCGTTCGAGTACGTGCTGCTGCGCGCGCGGCCTGAGCCTTGGCGTGCCGAGGACAGCGTGCTGGTTCTGCTGGCCATGTACCTCGATCTCCAGGACGAGAACAATCTGAGGGAAGCACGGCTGGAACGGCTGCGGGACTTGCTGCCGTCGGCCGTGGTCGAGTTCATGAATCCGCCGGGAACGGCGTGGGACGCGCCGCTGGATGGGAGTCGTGTGTCCACCCCTTCCATTCCCGGCCCCGAGGTCATCGATGTGCGGCGCGTACTCGCTGGCGCGGCTGCGCGCACGGCTTGGAGCGAAGACTGGCACGAGGCACGCGCGGTCGGCAGCAACAGCTGGGCGGTCAGTGGCGAGCGTAGCGCCGATGGGCAAGCCTGGATCGCCAACGACATGCACCTGGGGCTCGGAGTACCGGCGATCTGGTATAGGGCTCGCCTTGTTTGGACCGAGGCGGGGCAAGAGCGGGCAGTGATCGGCGTCACCCTGCCGGGGACGCCGGCGGTGATCGCCGGCAGCAACGGCGCGGTTGCCTGGGGCTTTACCAATAGCTACGGCGATTGGGCCGATTGGGTCGTGGTCGAGCGCGACGCCGAGGCGCCGGAGCGCTACCGTACGGCGGACGGCGTCCGGCGCCTCGAAGAAGTGACGGAAATCATTAAGGTCAAAGGCGCCGAACCGATGGAGCTGAGGATTCGGCAAACAATTTGGGGCCCCATCCTCCGCGAAGACGCCAAAGGCCGCCCTCTGGCATTGCGCTGGGTGGCGCATCTGCCGGAAGCAACCAATCTGAACCTGTTGGAGCTGGAGCGAGCGAGCACCCTGGAGCAGGCCTTGGATACAGCCAATCGCGCGGGCGTGCCGGTGCAGAATTTTCTGGCGGCCGATCGCGCCGGGCGCATCGGTTGGACCTGGGTGGGGCGGATTCCGCGCCGATACGGCTACGACCCAGGGCGAGCGGCTAGCTGGACGGAGCCGGGCGCAGGCTGGCAGGGGTGGCTGGCGCCCGAGGATTATCCGCGCATCGTTGACCCCGCAGAAGGCATTCTGTGGAC
>JAJUGG010000072.1 GCA_029268285.1 Ectothiorhodospiraceae bacterium
TGCACCCAATGCAGCCAAAGCCTCCAGCACAAGCCCCCACACAAGTTGTCTGGACTTACTTTTTAAAGAGCGTCGCCCCACCACCGGGGCCGCTTGTCCTCAAGGCCGTTCGCCTCAAGAGGAGCGCCATTATAGACCGCTTCCCAGGGGTGTCAACCCCTGCGCCGGCAGCGCCAGAACTCATCCCCCCAAGCCGGGTTTCGGCAGCGGGGAACCCTTTGCTTCAGGGGCAGTCTAGTACCCTGATCGGATTGTCGGAAATGTCATGTCAGCGCTCGTACCTGTCACTTCGGCCAGAACTTCTCAACTCCTCCTCGTGATGGCGCGACGCTTCAGTGGAGCACGCATTCAGTTGAGCGAGATCGGTCGGTCACTCGGCAACCGGTCGTTCGGGCTACTGTTGCTGGTGTTCGCCTTGCCGAATGCCCAGCCCATCGGCTTCCCGGGCCTGTCGACGATAACGGGCATACCACTGGCGCTGATCGCGCTGCAGATGGTGCTGGGCCGGGAGCAGCCTTATCTGCCCGCGTGGCTAGGTCGGCGATCGCTGCCGGGCCGCGAGTTCTCGCAATTAGTTGAAAAGACCACGCCCTGGCTCGCTAGAATCGAGCGACTGCTCAAGCCGCGCCTGGGTTGGATGACCGGCAAGCGCGGCGAGCGAGTACTCGGCGCGTTCTGCCTGACGCTGGCCGCGATCCTCATGCTACCTTTGCCGCTCGGCAACCTGCTGCCTGGCATCAGCATCGTCATGCTAGCGCTGGGACTGATGGAGAAGGACGGCGCACTTATTCTCGTTGGTCTGACGGTCGGTTTGGCCGGCATCGCACTGGCTTCGGGTGTGATTTGGGGTGCTGCGGAAGCCGCAATGCTGGCTTTGCGGTGAATCCCGACCGACAGACGCGGGTGCTGTGGCAGCCACTATCGCGGAGGATTCTCTGAGCCGCGCGCAAATCAGGGCATAAAACCCGGTACTTGCGCACCAGTGACTTGTTGTAATCGCCCGCGCCCGCACATGGCTCCGCCTCAGGATAGCGCCGCCAGGTCGACTTTTAGCGTATTTGCCTCCATATAGTAAGAAGTTATTAAAGAAACCCGAGCCGCGGCATGGCGTTTTGGAAGGCCAGCATTCCGAACTACGGCGACAAGCGGCTCGTTCGAGGAGCATTCGCTCTCCGTGTGTTTTGCCAAGGACGGTGTGCTATGGATCCTGCCAATATTCGCCTGATTCGTCTCATTTGCCAAAACCACCTGACCGCAGGCGGCACCCGCAACAGCATTCAGGTTGAGCGTTTTTTGCAACAGCATGACGATCGCGAGATTGCGCAGACGCTGTACAAGCACGACCCGCTGTATGTGCCGGGGAAAATCAAATCTTACTGCACGGCGGACGAACTAGAGCCGTTCTTTGCGCAGCTGCGAGCAGATTTCCCCAACTGGATGAGACGGGCGGAGCGCTGATGCTTCAGGCAGCGATTGGCATCGCTTTTTTTCGGCCTCACCTATCGATTTCCCTAGCTGTGCAGAGGCATAGGTAAATCGATATGCTTTGCTCATAGACCGCCCAGGAGGTGGCGACCCGCCACCCGGGGCGCGGTGCCTGCTGCCAAGGATCATGACGGGCCGCGGAGTATCAAGGCCGCGCTCGCCCAAGGCTGAAATTGGATCATGAATTTAGTTAGTGTTAATTCCCTGCCTTCGCATGCCATGCATGCTGGCAGGTTATCCGTTGAGGGTTGGCTGGCAACCCAACGTTATGTGGGCAGCTATCAAAGCCCCGAGAGTAGCGAGACCTCCCACGTCGGCGCAGGGCGGACGAAACCGCCCCTGGTGATGGTTATCGACGATGACCGCAGCATACGTGAAGCGCTGACCATGGTGTTCGAGGACCTGGGGCTGGATTGGGTCGCGGCCAGCAATGGCGCCGACGCATTAAAGAAGCTACGCGACGAAAGCCGACTCCCGGACCTGATCGTATTGGATCTCATGATGCCGATCATGAACGGCTGGGACTTTCGTGCCGAGCAGCTTGCCAATCCGGCCTTCGCGCGAATTCCCACTCTAGTTCTCACGGCAGCCCCGAATGTCGGGCCGGACAATAGCGACCTGCGAGTCTCCTACAGCCTGCGCAAGCCTGTGGATCTGGATCTGCTGCAGAAGGCCCTGGAAGACCTCATCCCCGGCTGGCGCCCAACCGCCTGACTCTGGCTCTGCAGAGGGCGCATCAATGAGAGCTTATATATGACCCCTCCGCCCATGAAGCACCGCGCATCCGATGTGGTCGAGCCTTTGGCGAAGGCTGAAACCAGCTTTAAGTTGCTGGTCGAGAGCGTCCGCGACTATGCCATTTACATGCTCGATCTCGACGGCATCGTGGTTAGCTGGAACATCGGCGCGGAACGTATTAAAGGCTACAGCGCCGAGGAAATCATCGGGCGGCACTTCAGCCTGTTTTACACCGATGAGGATATCAGCGTCGGCCGGCCGGAGATGAAGCTGCGCATCGCGACCGAAACCGGCCGTTATGAAGAAGAAGGCTGGCGCGTTCGTAAAGACGGGACCCGGTTCAGGGCCCATGTGGTCGTGTCTGCCTTGCGTGCCCCTGACGGCCGCGTTACCGGCTTTGCCAAGGTCACGCAAAACGTTACCGACCGCTGGGAGGCGGAGCAGGCGCTGCGCCAAAGCGAGGAGCGCTTCCGCGTTCTAGTGGAGCAGATCCGCGATTACGCGATCTTCATGTTGGATCCCAAAGGGCGGATCTCGACCTGGAACCTGGGCGCCCAACGCATCAAGGGCTACAAGTCGGAAGAAGTCCTGGGGCAGTCGCCCGCGAAGTTCTACACTCCGGAAGCACAGGCGGCCGGGAAGATGCAGCGCTTGCTTAAAAAGGCCGAAGACGTCGGTGTCGCGCGCGATATCGATTGGCGGGTACGCAAGGACGGCTCCCGGTTCTGGGCGGATGTGACCATTACGGCGTTGCGGACGCCGAACGGCGAACTTTACGGCTACGCCAAAGTCGTCCGCGACCTGACCGAGCGCGTTGAAGCGGCGGCTCAAGCCCGCGCCTACGAAGCCGCCCAGGAAGCGATCCAGATCCGCGACGAATTTCTTTCTATCGCTGCCCATGAATTGCGTACGCCGCTCACGGCCGCCCAACTGCATCTGCAGGGCATGAAGCGGCTGACCACGCGCGATCCGGCCGAGTGGAATCACCCGCGCATCAGCGCCGGCGTAGTATCCGCAATCCGCAGCGCTGACCGCCTTTCTGAGTTGGTTGAAACGCTGCTCGATGTCTCGAGAATTGCCACTAACAAGATTCGCTTGAATCTGATGACCTTTGACCTGCCGACGGTATGCCAGGAGGCGATCGAGCGTCTGCAGGAAATGATCAACGAGGCCGGCTGCACCGTGCGTTTCGTCGGCCCAGACCGCCTGGAGGGCTGCTGGGACCGTCTCCGTATCGAGCAGGCGCTGATCAACTTGATATCCAACGCCTGTAAATACGCGCCGAATACAGAAATCGAGGTCGGCGTGGAAAAATTAGGGGAGCAGGTTCGACTCTGGGTGAAGGATACCGGGCCCGGCATCGACAACGATCACCTAGAGCGCATTTTCGGCCGCTTCGAGCGCGCGGTTTCTAGCTCGCATTTCGGCGGCCTCGGCCTGGGCCTCTACGTCACGCAGCAAATCGTCGAGGTGCATGGCGGGACTGTGGACGTCGAAAGCACGCCCGGGGAAGGCAGCAGCTTCAGCCTGATTCTACCCATCATTACGCCTAGCGAAGGTTTGCCACCGACCGGCGACTCCCCATACTAAAAGCCCACGATCCTCTGCCGAGCGCATGCCGGCCGCGCCACTGCGCAAACAGCAGTATCGCCAACAGCAACTCCGCAAGGTCGCCGCCGTAGTACATCCACTGGGCGGCGGCGCGCACGTCCTCGAGAGCGTCACCCGTAGCGCGCGGCCAAGCGTAGGCATACATTAGCTTGCCCAGCACGGCATGGGCCCCCGCAGCTAGGAATAAGACCGTCAGCCGCAGTGCGTAGCTCGGCCGCCGAGGCGCCGGGTCGGGCCCGGCGATGGCCCAGGTAAAGAGATAGCCGGCGACGATGAAGTGTAGATGCACCCAGGCATGCACATAGCCGTTGTGTAGCGAGAGCAGATAGAGTGGCGTGAGGTAGAGCAGGTACATCGCGCCCATATCGGATACCGCGGCGGTCACCGGATGCGTCAGACAGCGCAGTGGCCGAGAGACCAGTAAGCCCATCACGACCCCGACGCCTCGCCGGGGCAGATTCCGCAGCAACAGCAACCCCGGCATGCCCAGCACCAAGGGCAGCGGCGCGAACATGCCCAAGAGCAGATGCTGCACCATGTGCAGACGTAAATCGTGATGGGTGTGGACGATATTCGGCAGCCAGAGCCCCAGCAGCAACAACCCCAGCCCCAGGAAGAAGCTGATCGTGCGCGCCCATCGCCAGGGCCTGCCACGCCGGCCCAGGCGAACGACGCCGGCCGCATAAGCCACGCCAGTAGCCGTGACCAGGGCCGTCATAAACACAGCGAACGTCGCGTGGGCCGTCATTCAAGCTGCCCGCGCCCGGCGCAGCAGCAATAGCCCGACGATAAGCAGCGCCAGCCCGGCTCCGTTCCAGGCCAAATCGTAAGGCAGCAAGTCGACGCCATAGCGAACCTGGTGTATGCGCAGGATCTTGTGATCGACAATGCCGTCGAATAACTGAAAGCCGCCCGCGCCCAAAAAGAAGCCCGCCCACGCATGCAGTGGCGCCAAGGTGCCGCGGCGGCGCATATCGGAGAAGAGAAAGAAGCCGGCGACGATCGCGATCAGTTCTGCGGAATGCAGCAGCCCGTCGGAGAGTAGACCGATAGCGGGAGTCGCCTGATCGTAGAAGTGATGCCAACCGAGCAGTTGGTGGAAGACGATCTCATCGACGGCCGCCATCAGACCAATCCCGATCAGAGCGGCAACCCACGCCGAGCGTTTAGTCTCCGCCTCCGCGCTTGCCGCCGCCATGCATGCCTCCGCCCACCTTGCCGATATCACCCAAACACAAACGTGGGGTTGAGGAAGCAACCATCAAACAGCAAGCATGCTCACTGCGGGTCTTGGTTCGGCTTCTTGGCGCCTAGCGTGGGCTGCGTGCTGTAGGTCACGCCATGCTGCTGGAGGTAGTCGCGGATGAGTTGCCGCACCACCTGAGACGGCGTGAGATCCTGCGCCGCGCACAGCCGTTCGAAGGCCTTCTTCTTGTGGGGGTCGATAAGCACGGTCAGGCGTGCGGTTTTACGTTCCATCAGTGTCGGCCCGTCTTGAATTACCTAAATCCGAATCCAGCGTAGATACGCTTGGCCCAGCGAGTTCTGAACCACGAACTTGCCATTACCATACCATTACACCCGTATGTTAATATTCTTCACATCGTATCAGAAGCGGGCCGTTCGACCTTCTTCGCCCTTTCCAGCCTTACACAACGAGGTAATGGACCTTGATCGCGCTGCTCGAAGCCTCACGCGCTGGCTTGCTGCGTCGCCAGCACATCGTTCCCAACATCATCTCCGGCTTGATTGTGGGCATCGTTGCCCTGCCCTTGGCCATGGCCTTCGCCATTGCCTCCGGTGCGGCGCCGGAACAAGGCATCTATACGTCCATCATCGCGGCGCTGGTGGTATCGATCTTCGGCGGCAGCCGCGTGCAGATCGCCGGCCCCACCGGCGCCTTCATCGTCATTCTCGCCGCCATTACAGCCGAGCACGGCATCATCGGCCTGCAAATCGCCACCATCATGGCGGGCGTCATTCTCATGCTGCTGGGCTGGGCAAAACTCGGCGGCATGATCAAATACATTCCGGACCCGGTCGTGGTGGGCTTTACGGCCGGCATCGGCGTGATCATCTTTATCGGACAATGGCAGTACTTTTTTGGACTTCCCGCCCCCCAAGGGGCTGAGCACTTCCATGAGAAGTTGCTGCAACTTCTTTCTTCGCTCCCCAGCCTGCACTTGGCCACCACAGTCCTGGCGGTCGCCAGCCTAGTACTGGTGCTGCTGACGCCGAAGATCCTGCCGCGTGTCCCCGGCCCACTCATGGCGCTGGTTGTGGCCACCGCGGCACAGGCTGCTTTCCAATTCGACGGCGTCGCAACCATCGGCAACACGTTCGGCGGCATCCCGCAAAAGCTGCCCAGCTTCGGAATACCCGAGATATCTTTCAACCAGATCGTCGCCTTGATCGGGCCGGCTTTCACGATCGCGATGCTTGGTGCTATCGAATCTTTATTGTCTGCCGTCGTGGCCGACGGCATGGCCGGCACCCGGCACAATTCCAATCAGGAACTCATCGGGCAAGGCCTTGCGAACATTGCCGCGCCGCTGTTCGGCGGCTTCGCAGCCACGGGCGCTATCGCGCGCACAGCGACGAATATCCGCAACGGCGGCACCAGCCCCGTCGCCGGCATCGTGCACTCGGTTACGCTGGTAGCGATCATCCTGATTCTCGCGCCGCTGGCCGAAGACGTACCGCTGAGCGCACTAGCGGCCATCCTCTTCGTTGTGGCTTACAACATGAGCGAAGTCAGGCATTTCGCGCGCATGGTGCGCCGAGCACCGCGCGCCGACGTCGTCATTCTGCTGCTCACCTTCGGGCTCACCGTGTTCATGGATCTGGTAATCGCGGTCAACGTCGGCGTCGTGCTGGCGGCGCTGCTCTTCATGCGGCGCATGTCGCAGGTAGTACAGGTAGAGAACCTTGGCGCCGAGCGCCTTAACGGAGAGTTGCCCAATGGCGCTGGCGATATCCCTGAAGGCACCCAGGTGTATGCGGTCGATGGGCCTTTCTTCTTCGGTGCGGCGGAAACATTCGAGAACGCCCTGGCGTCTATCCACGCCGAGTCGAAGGTCATCATTCTGCGATTGGCGCGCGTCCCGTTCATCGACGCAACGGGGTTGCAGACCTTGATGGAGATAATCGAGCAGTTCCAGCGCCGGGGGACGAAGGTGCTGGTCTGCGAGGCCAATGAGCGTCTGCAGCGCAAATTGAGCCGCGCGGGGGTCACGCAGCTACTCGAGCCGCACGGCCTGCAGCCCGACTTCAAGACAGCGGTAACTACAGCACGTAGCCTCAGCGAGGGGTGAGGGGGCACCGGCGGCCGCGCTTGCGCGCGGCCGGCTGCCTGTATCCGGCTAGGAGTGTGTGGTGCGGGGGCTTAGCAAAGTGATGCGGGGCGCGTGCAAACCTCGGGAGTAGTAGAGCTTGCCGCACTCAGGGCAGTTGTAGTCTTGAGGGTTTTCGCTTTGCGCCTTGGCCATCGGGCCGCCAAAGACGACAACTTCGAATACCGCGCCGCACGGTCCACAGGTTTCTTTGTAACGACCTTTTTCGTAAGGCGTGCCTATGGGTAAAGTCGTCATGTACGCGTCCCTCCGGGTCAAGGTGCTCCTGCGATCCTGAGCCCACCCCCGCACAAACCGGGGTGGATCAGAGTCGTTCCTAACTAACAGCCTACGCCAAACGCCGACAAAAAGCCCGTCAGGGGGTGGTAGTAGCGCAGGCTAGGAGTATGGCCAAGGCCCGAAGACTTCCTCAACGCGATGAAAACCGACGGCCTTGCGGAAAGCCCCCTCCCCTCCTGCCTTCGAGCTTCTTATACTGCAAGCCGCCAAAGCCAGAGATACCTATTTCCTGTGAACGACCTAAGCCATGATCACGTAGCAGGCAGCGCACTTACCGCACGCTTGCAACGCGTCCTTCGTCATGCTCGCGCCGAACCGACGCGTCTACCCGAGGTGCCGGAAATTATCCTGTACCTCCTGAATCAGGATTTTTCGAATGCAGCCCTGACCGACGATGAAGCGCGTGCGGTGCTGGAGTATCCGGCCTATTGGATGTTTTGTTGGGCCAGCGGCCAAGTTCTTGCGCGCCACCTCCTCGATAACCCCGACCCAGTAAGGGGGCGCAGAGTACTGGATTTCGGCAGTGGCTCGGGGGTAGCCGGCATTGCCGCCGCCATCGCCGGCGCCGCTCAGGTCATTGCTTGCGACCTGGACCCCGATGCGCGTTTGGCGACACGCTGCAATGCCGCACTGAACAACGTGGAGATTGAAGTGCGGGACGATTTCGAGGCGATCACGGAGCCGCTCGACATCATCCTCGTCGCGGATGTGCTCTATGACCGGGAGAATCTGGCTTGGCTGCCGCGTTTCCTCGACAGGGCGCCGACCGTGCTGCTCGCCGACTCCCGCATTAAGGACTTCAGCATGCCCGGCTACACCCGACTAGGCAGCCGGCTCAGCACGACCTGGCCCGATCTCGACGAGCACAATGAGTTTCGGCAGGTAAACCTCTACCGGGGCAGCGCCTGATCGGCGCGCCCCGGTAGAGCAAGCGGCTTTATGCCGGCTGGGAGAGCGTTTCCAGCACCGCAGTTAACGGCGCCCTTTCACGTCAGCAACGCCGAATCCGTGGACGCTGTGGCCGCATGATCGCGCTCCAGCTCCAAGTACCGCCGCAGGATGGCTTGTTCGATTTGTCCTTTCTTCGCAGACGGTACCGGAAAGCGCAGGATGAAGTTGATTTCTTCCGGCTTTGGGAACTGCAGGGTCACGGCAGGCCTGATGGACGGCACCGAAATGCCCTCACGCCGCCCGATCCTCGCAATGTGCCTTTGTGCTGCCTCCAAGTAGGCTGCGCAAACCTCTTCAGCAGCTCGCAGGAGGTGCCGCTCGACGCGAGTCCAGTCCTCCTTGCGGGAGACGGGAACCACGGACGTGTGCAGCACATAGTCTTCGGTAAAGCTCTCGTTGATCACCGGCTCGCTCAGGAAGACCGAGTTCGGTAGCACCACGGCGCGCCCGGTGTGCTGATGAGAAAATTGCTCCGGCCCCACCTCCAGCACCGTGGTCGTCAGCAGATTCAAGTCGATGACATCGCCGCGAAGCTTTTTCACCTCGATGCGATCGCCGATGCCAAACATGCTGGTGCTGGAACGCAAGGTGCCGCCGGTCAGGCACATCAGGAGCTCCTTGGTCGAAAGGATGATCGCGGCGGCAAAGGCGACTACCGACAGCGCCAGCGTGCGCAACTGCTCTGCCCATACGACCACGAGCAGGAACAAGCAGACTAGAACGGCCACGTTGCGCGTCATGACCAACCAGCGTCGCCGCGTCTCCTGGGACGACCACTCCATGCGGCGAATACTCGCAGACAGCAAGCGGTAAGCGACGCTCAACGCTACGATCAGCAACCCGCTGCTGATCAGCTTACCCATCGATGAACTGCTGGACAGGATAGAAAACAGTTCCAACGCCGGCCTCCGTGCGTAAGGTTCGAGACAGGCGCATTATCCGCGAATCCGCTCGAGCGTGGAGAGCATGATGGTTCACCCGTTCACAGAATTCGCCGCCAACCCGCCGAGTCCGCAGCGTAAGCTGCGGCAAAAGCCACCTGGACCCGACCTTCCCCACGCTTTAGCGGGATGCGCCGCCGCGCGGCGCTGCGCCCGCCTGCAATGCCGCAAGCTCCGTGCGCACGAACTCTCGAAAGACTCGTACCCGCGCAGGTGCATCGCGACCGCCCACGCTGATCGCATAGAGCTTGCCTTCCGCCACGCTCCAACGGGGCAGGACGGGCACCAAGGCACCGGAAGCCACGGCCGCGGCCGCAACGAGATTCGGGATTGCGCCGATCCCACCCCCCGCCATGGTCAAGCGCAGCACGCTGGCGTAGTCGCTAGTGCGTATGACCGGGCGAGCGACGATCTCGTGTGCATGGCCTCTTCGATCGGTTAGTCGTAGCTGTGCCGCCCCCACGAACTCGCGCGACACGACCCAGGCATGCCCCTCCAGCTCGGCGGGCGTAGCGGGGGCACCGCCATGGATCGAGAGATAGGCGGGCGCGGCATAAAGTCCCAAGTGGAAGTGAGCGACCAACGAGGCCCGATAGCCCATGTCCGGCAAGTCACCTGCCCGTGCCCGCAGCGCCAGATCGACGCGGTTGGCCGCAAGATCCAGTGACGCATCCGTTACCAGAAGTTCGACCGTTATCTGCGGGTGCAGCTTACGGAATCTCACGACGACCTCCGGCAGCACATCCAGCCCAATGTCCACCGGCGCCGTTACGCGAAGGTGCCCGCTCGGCACCGCCTGCGACTGCCGAGCGCCTTCCGCCGCATCGTCCAGCCAAGCCAGCGCCTCGCGGGCCTTGGCATAGAACGCCGCGCCCTCCTCTGTAGGCGAAACCGCTCGCGGCGTGCGCGCGAGCAAGGTCACGCCCAGGCGCCGCTCCAGCCGGGAAACCCTGCGGCTGACACTGCCCTTCGTTTCGCCCAACTGCCGCGCGGCCGCTGACACGGTGCCGAACTCGGCGACTGCACAGAATGCACGGACATCCTCCAGTGGACCGCCTAAGGTTTCCATTTCAGCAACCATATGTTCCGTACCTGCATTCTTACCCAAAAATAGAAACTAAGGCATTCTGTGCTCATTCGCCACACAAGGCCCGCCAACCTTGCGTCAACGCGCTCATCAAGAGGGTTTCATCATGACTGCACCGCTACCCACGCTGTTCGTTCCTCACGGCGCAGGTCCGTGCTTTTTCATGGATTGGGAGCCCGCCGATACTTGGTTGCGCATGGAAGCTTGGCTGCGAGCCGTGCCCGGGCTGCTAGGCGCACGCCCCAGCGCCGTGGTCGTGGTGTCGGGGCACTGGGAAGCCCCGGCTTTTACCGTCAACACCCAGCCTGCGCCGCCGTTGCTATACGACTACAGCGGCTTCCCGCCACATACCTACCAGTTGGAGTATCCAGCCCCGGGGTCGCCGGAGCTGGCAAGCCGGGTGCAGGCACTGCTCGACAACGCCGGCCTGAGCAGCGCGACCGAGCAGCAGCGCGGCCTGGATCACGGTGTTTTCATTCCCATGAAGTTGATTTACCCCCAGGCGGACGTGCCCGTGGTGCAACTATCGCTCAGACACGGCCTGGATCCGGCCGAACATATCGCCGCCGGGCGCGCACTCGCGCCGCTGCGCCGCGAAGGTGTGCTGATCATCGGCAGCGGCATGAGCTATCACAACATGCGCCGCTTTCGCTTCGACGACTCGGCAACGGATCCAGACTCGGTGCGCTTCAATCAATGGCTGGCAGAAACCGTGGCGCAACCCTCCACCGAACGCGAGCAACGTCTGGCCGATTGGGCGCAGGCACCGGGCGGGCGAGCCTCGCATCCGCGCGAAGAACATCTGCTACCGCTGCACGTGGTGGCCGGTGCGGCCGGAGAGCAAGCCGGCCGCCAAGCGTTCGAAGACCGTGTGCTGGGCAGCATGCAGTCGGCCTTCATATTCGGCGGCTGAGCGCCAAGCGCTTCCGTCATTGCCAAGAAAGCAGGAGAGATAGCGATGCCTGGACTCGTGCACGGACAGTGGGTGAAGGGCGACATTGCCAGCAGCGAAATCGAAGACGGTAGCTTCAAGCGCGAGCCGACTCGGTTCCGGCGCTGGGTCACGCCGCAGGGTGAACCGGGCCCGGACGGTCAAGAAGCGCTGCCGGCCGAAGCGGGGCGCTATCAACTCTTTGTCGCCTACTTGTGCCCGTGGGCGTCACGCACACTAATCATGCGCAAGCTCAAGGGCTTGGAGGACCTGATTCCGGTGTCGATCGCCGACGCCATCCTGGGCGAGGAAGGCTGGACCTACGCCGAACCGCAGGAAGCCGGCCCGCGGTTAGGGATGGTGAGCCGTCATTATGAGCTCTACACGGCATCCGAGCCGAACTATACCGGCAAGGTCTCGGTGCCGGTGTTGTGGGACCGTGTGCAGGGGCGGATCGTCAACAACGAATCGGCCGACATTGTACGCATCTTCAACACGGCCTTCGACCACATCACCGGCAACGACCTCGACCTATACCCGGAACCTCTGCGCACTGAAATCGACCGCTGGAATGCGCTCGTTTACGACAAGCTCAACAACGGCGTCTATCGGGCCGGTTTTGCCAAGAGTCAGGCGAGCTACGATCAAGCCGTCACCGAGGTATTCGAAGCGCTGGATCGGCTCGAGGCGCATCTTAGCGGACAGCGCTACTTGGCAGGGACGCATTTCACCGAAGCCGACATCCGGCTGTTCGTGACGCTGGTGCGCTTCGATGCGGCCTATCACGGCGCCTTCAAGTGCAATATCCGCCGGCTGGCGGACTACCCCACGCTCTCGAACTATCTACGCGAGTTGTACCAATGGCCCGGCGTGAGCGAGACGGTGAACCTCGACCACATCAAGACTGGCTATTACACCAATCCAGCCATCAACCCGCCGCTGATCGTTCCAAAGGGGCCGGCGCTCGACTTCGGCCGGCCGCACGACCGCGGTCGGCTACCGGGAAACGGAATATGGCGACACGGCTGACCTTATACACAGCGGCACGCCCGCTTCCCCTGCGCCGACCTTCCCGCGCACCCGAATTCTTCACCAATAAGAGGACGACATGAACGATTCAACGCACCACTATGGCGCCGTGACGCGCGTACTCCACTGGGCAACAGCCCTGCTCATCCTGTCGCAGTTCCTAAAGTTCGGCGACCGCATCAACGACGGCGAGCATTGGATCGGCCAGACCCTGGTGCCAACACACATCTCGTTGGGCCTCCTAGTGCTAGCACTGGTGGTGTTTCGAGTAGTGTGGGCGATCCGTCAGCGCTCGCAACGCCCCCAGCACGAAGGTCCGACCGCCCTGCTCGTGAAAGGCGGCCACGGATTGCTTTACCTGTCCATGCTGCTGATGCCGCTCACCGGCATTCTCTACATGGTCGGCAACGGCTACGGCCTAGGCGCTTTCGGCGTGCAACTGATTGAGAAAAGCGGAGCCGAAACCGGCTGGATGCTCGCCCTAGGCAGCCTGCACTCTCCCATAGCTTGGCTGTTCCTGGTGCTGGTCACCGGCCATATTGCAGCCGCGCTGTATCACCACTTCGTCGTTAAAGACGATACCCTGCGCCGCATGGCCGGCTGAGGCGCTCGGCATGGCCGCTCTTCGGAGTGACTATGCCGAGCTTCCGCGTGAGAATCTAGGTCCGACGCGGCGCTTGCAATGTGGCTTCAGCGCCCACGGAGGCCTCGAGGTATCCGACCATGCCAGCGAGCCAATCCTGCTAAACGCGCACGCGCCCCCATTTCCTTCCCTACCCATAGCGCAGGATTCAGTGCCGCCGTCGACCCAAAGGCAGAAGAGAGGTTAGCCATGCCCCGCCTCGGCCGAGCCTTACTAACACAGCATGAAGAAATTACACAGCGCTGGTACGAGGCCTGGCGCCGCTCCCAGCA
>JAJUGG010000073.1 GCA_029268285.1 Ectothiorhodospiraceae bacterium
CAATACCTACACCTTCTTGTAGGTTCGACTTCAGTCGAACGTCTTCGGCGGCCATTCGCGGCCCGGTTCTTGCTCTATCCCCTTGAGGCCGCCAAGCCTCGCAGGGGAAAGCGGGACGGGTAGCGAGCAATTTTAGTAGGGTGCGTATCACGCACCATCCGCGGTCCGCACGACTGCAACGGTGCGTGCTACGCACCCTACGGGGAAACCGACCCGATAGCCGCCGTCACGGGACCACGTCGACGCAGCCGGTCACGCCGGATGCTGAGCTAGACGTTAGCCCGCCCGCGGGGGCGGGGCCCCGCACACGCGCGCCGATCAGTTCCGGCAGCACAGGCCGCTGATGGTGCGTGATACGCACCTTACCGAAAACGCTTGAGATCCGTCTCGCTGAGGACGTATGCGCCGGACGCACTCCGAGAGCATTGTCTTTCTCCGTGTCTCCGTGCCTCCGTGGTTCACTTCAGCCGCAGTGACTCCCAATAAACTCCGCCATGGCCTGCAGCACTTCGTCGCTGCGCTCCTGATGTGGAATGTGCTTGCAGCCTTCGAGCACGACTTTGGACGCAGGTCCGGCGACGGCCTCGGCGATGGTCTCGATCTGTGCCAAGGTGCCGTATTGGTCGTCGCTGCCCTGGATGACTTGAGTCGGCGAGGTGATTCCGGGTAGCAAGGCTTCGATGCTCCAGCCTCGGAACTCGGGTTGCTGCCAAGCCGAAGACCAGGCGCGAAAGGTGGCCTCGGTTTTGTCGCCGTGATAACGGCGCAGGCGCTCGTGCAGTCGGCTGTTCTCGTAGCGTGCCACGGTCTCTTCAATGCCGGCCAAAGTGATGCCTTCAACGAAGATGTGAGGCGCTTCCACGATCAGCGCGGTGGGCGCTGGGGTGTAGCCGCTGCCGGCGTAGATCAGGGCAATGGAGGCGCCATCGCTGTGGCCGACCAAAACCGGCTTTGCAATCTGGAAATGTTCAAGAACCTCCTGCAGGACGGCGGCTTGTTGATGCAGATAGTTCGGCTGCAGCGGCTGCTCCATCGGGTCGGAGCGACCGTAACCTGCGCGCGAGTAGGCGAGATAGCCGTAGCCGGTCGCCGCGGCGAGCTGCTTGGGGAAATCCCGCCAGAGCTCCAGACAGCCCAGCCCCTCGTGCAGAAAAACCAGTGTCGGCGCCTCGGTATCGATACCGGTGGCCGCGTACTCCAGGCGCTTGCCTTCGATGGTGATGTAAGCCTGATGCTGCATATGCCTCCCCTCGCTGCCGACAGTGTACACGCGGCAGGAGGGAAGGCCGAAGCTCAGGCGGCGCAGGCGGTCGCGATGTGCTCGATGTGGCGGCGGTCCGTCCCGCAGCAGCCGCCCAGTACGTTAATCCAGGGATAGCGGCTACGCAGTGAGGCGTATTGTTGCCCGAGTTCGGCCGGGTTGCCGTCGTCCAGCGTGTCCGCTTCGTCCAGCTCGGCATGACTGCAGCGCGACGCGTTGGCACGTATACCCTTGATGCGCCTAACCCAATCAGCCTGACCGAGAGCGGTATCGAAGTGAGTAGGATGGGCGCAGTTGACGATGTAGTAAGCAGGCCCCGCATCGGTGGCGGCATCGACTGCTTGTATGGCCTCACCGAGCGTTTCTCCCGCTGGAAGGCGGCCATCGGTTTCCACCGTAAACGAAATGACCACAGGCAGTGTTTGCGCCTGCGCGGCACGAACGATACCGATCGCTTCCGGCACATTGGTCATGGTCATTGCGGTGACTTGATTGACGCCTGCCGACGCGAGCGCTCCTATCTGCGCACTGTGGTAGGCCTCGGCTTCGTCAGCGCTCATGATCGATCCCGGTCGATAGCCGTCGTCCGCGGGCCCCACGCAGCCGCTCACGACCATGGGCGTGGAAGGCGTTTCGAATTCCCGGCGAAGCTCGTGCATCAGGTCGATGGCGGCGCGGTTGATATCGGCGAGGTCTTGCGCGGAATAGCCTAGCTTCCTGGCCCAGTTCGGGTTCGCGCGCCAGGTGGGGCTTTCCAGGATGAAGCCGGCGCGGACTTGGCCCGGAATAGAAAAGTGCTGCGCGTAGTAATCGCGCAGCGTCTGGCGTCCTTCGGCATCCTTCAGCAGGGGGAAGGCGGCGAAGTAGGGAAGCTCAAGGCCGTAATGGAAAATCAAGGTGGTTTCGATGCCGCTGTCGGTGAGGAAAAGCCCGCCGTCGAGTTGCGGCAGCCGTTTGTGGGTATAGCGCATGCTGATGTCCTCCTGACGTCTTGGTCGGGCGTTCCGTGCCCGCAAAACCCGTGGTGCATTACCGCGAGTAGGAGTAAGTTACGCTGCAGGGCGGGAGGTCGATATGGCCGTTCTGCCTCGCTTCTTGGCCGATTTACCGGCGGCGACGAAAGGAGCGCTCAGCATGGATGCTTTGACCGAGATGTTGCGAGGCTTGCACTTGGCCGGCGGTGTTTTTCTCGAAGCCGAGTTCCGCGCCCCCTGGAGCATCAAGGCCCAGGTTACCGGCGAGGACTGCCGGCCTTTCATGCCCATGCCGCCACACCTCATTGCCTACCACTATGTGATCGACGGCGCGCTGGTGCTCAGCGTGGCGGGGGAGTCCCCCGTTTACGCGACCGGCAAGCAGTTGCTGGTGCTGCCGCACAACGATGTTCACGTCCTCAGTAGCGAATTGGGACTGCCCCCGATCGAGGTGGATGCGCTGCTGGAAGCGTCCGCGGACGGTGGGTTGGGGAGGCTGCGCTGCGGCGGGGATGGCGCAGCAACGCATATTCTGTGTGGCTTTCTCGGCAGCGATATCCCGGGTGATCCGCTCATTGCCGGCCTGCCGCCAGTGGTGAAGCTCGATCTCGGCGCTCATGGCGCCGGAGCTTGGGTGGAAAGTTCCATACGTTATGTCGCCGAGGAGGTTGCGACCGGTGCCGCCGGCGCCGCCGCCTGCCTTGGGCGCCTGGCAGAGCTGCTATTCGCGGAAGCGATACGCGGCTATGTGAACAGTCTGCCGGACGCACAGAGTAACTGGCTGACCGGGCTGCGCGATCCCTATGTGGCGCGGGCGTTGGCGGAGCTGCACCAGCGCCCCGAGCACGCCTGGACGCTAGCGGAATTGACGCGCGCCATCGGGCTGTCCCGCTCGGCACTGGCCGAGCGTTTTCAGCGCCATATGCAGATGTCGCCCATGCGCTACCTGGCGCTGCTGCGCTTGCGCCAAGCGGCGGAGCGTCTGCGCCGTACCGAAGAGCCCGTCTCGCGCATCGCCTACGCCAGTGGATATGAGTCCGACGCCTCCTTCAACCGCGCCTTCAAGCGTGCTTTCGGTGTGGCACCGGGTGCCTATCGTCGTGGCTCGGGGCAAGCTGCTTGAAGCGGCATGCTGCCTAGGCCGGCGCCGATTTGCTACATTTGCCCCGTGCGCAGGGCGCATTCTAGCTAGTGGAAAGTTCGTAGCTTGTAGACCGGGCATGCTCGACTTACCTCAACGTGAATCGTTTTATCGCAGGAGTCGTGCATGACTACCAAGAAGCTGGCGCTGATGCTCGCCGAGCTGATCAAGTTTCGGCAGCCGCGCGCGGTTGCCAACTTCAATGAGGATACCTGGCCCGACTGGGCGCGGATGGCGCGCGAGGCGCTGATCGAGACGGTGCCGCACAAAACCATCGGTGCGCTCAGCATCGAAGACGAGCGCAAGGTGTTCCTCGCGCTTCGGGTCGACGCCGCCCGCGGGCCCGATCACTTCGTGCTCTACGAAGCTCTGCCCGAAGGCACGACACGACTGACGCTGTACCAGCGCGTCGGTGAAAAGAGCTGGCGCTCGGTGGAGGCGCACACCTGGGAGGATCAGGAGGAGGACTAAGCGCGAACGGCGCTCAAGACTCGCCCTCCTGCGGCGTCGGTATGCCGGTAAGTAACCCGTGCATGCCGTGGATGGGGTCGGCGACGCGCAACCCGCCTTTGCCGATCTCGTAGCGGCGCAGCGTGTTCTCGAAGCCGCTCAGGCGCTTCTTCAGGATGCCGATCGTGCGCTCGAGCGTGCCTTCGCGTTCGATGTAGCGTAGGAAAAGCACGTTGTCGGAGAGATAGCTGATGCCCTTTTCGGTGGGGCGGAACTGCTGCCCCGCCACTACCTGTGTCTCGTTCACCAGAATGACGGTTACGCCGAGGCGTGACAGCGTTTTGGCGATCGTGTGCAGGCGTGCCGCCACGCCTTCACCCTGTAGTGTCATCTCGAAGCCCGCCACGCTGTCCAGCACGACCAGTTCCAGCTCATGCTCTTCCACCTGCTGACGGACGCGCGCGGCGAACTCATCGGCCAAGTAACGTAGCGGTTCGATTTGCTCGATGATCACCCGTTCCGCTTTCCTCGGCTTGTCTAACTCGATGCCAAGGGCGCGGGCGCGGCGCAGGTAGGTCTCGCGCTCCTCCTCGAACAGATAGATGCCGACCTTGTGATCGCGCTTTGCGGCCTCGGCCGAGAACTGGGCGGCCAAGGTCGACTTGCCGATCCCAACCGGGCCGGTAATGAGGGTGATGGTGCCCGCCTCAAGGCCGCCATGCAGCATGGCATCGAGGTTCTTTGAGCCGCTGCGCCACTGGCGCATTATCGATTCGGTGAGCTTTACTGCCGGCGGCATCATGCGCGGAAACACGCGCAGGCCGGAGTCGCCGAGGCGCATGTGGTGCGTGCCGCGCAGGAAATCGGAGCCGCGTAGCTTGGAGACACTTATTGCCGCGCCGGCGGCACCGCCTTCGACATTGATAACCCCGTCGGCCATGAACTGCAGGTCGTCGTCAGGGAGATCAGGGCCGCATTCCGAGGAGAACAGCACGGTGCTTTGTTGTCGGGTCAGATAGCGCAGGAAGGACATGACCTGCTTGCGGTATTGGAAGGTGTCCGCCGTCAAGAAGCGGAGTTGGGTAAGCGGGTCGATGAAAACCCGTTTCGGTTGCAGGCGCTCAACGGTCTCCACGATCGCTTCCGCCAAGGGCTCCTGCTCCACATCGGCGGAGGCGAATACATCATAGCTCTGCCGGTCGGCAAAGAAACGCTCGTCGGGCGTGAGCGTGAGGAAGTGCAGCGAACCGATATCCAACCCCATGGCCTCGGCGTTGGCGCGCACTTCTTCCTCGGGCTCCTGAAAGCCTACGAACAGTGTCGGCTCGTCGGGCTCGGCCGCGGCGAGAAAGTGCAGCCCGAGCGTCGTCTTGCCCTGGCCCGGACCGCCTCTGACCAAATAGCTGCGCTGCGGGATCAAGCCGCCGTTCAGAATCATGTCCAAGCCGTCTACCCCAGTTGGAACCCGCTGAGTTAGAGCCTGCATAGCTGTTACCTGTCGAGATGATGCGTGTACGCCGGCCGCGGGGGCGGCCGCTTGCTGCTGGTAGAAAGGTTGCTGCGCGATATCGAGGGCTTGTGTCGAGTGCTGTCCGCATGCACTTGAAGAGCCGGACTTGCCGTATTAGGAGAAAGGCAGCCATGTCGAGGCAGTTGCTCTTGGTTCTCAGTGGAGGTGGTGCCCTGGGCGCCTATGAATGCGGCGTTTACCGAACGCTCTGGCGCGCGTTTGATCACCGGGTTATTCGCTCTATGCTCATCGTGGGGGCATCCAGCGGCGCCATCAACGCTCTGCTGATCGCGCGGCATTGCCAGGATCCGGATGGCGGGGTCGGTGTTCTGAAGCGGTTCTGGCGCAGTCTGGCGTCGCCTCCGCTGCCGTTCTTCCCGGTGCCGCATCCCTATTGGCGGCGGATGAACAGCACGTTGACCGGTTTGCTGTTTGGCAATGCTGCGGTATTTCAACGGGTGCCGGGCGGGGCGCTGGGAGCCTGCGCCGCTTATCCGCTGGCGGCGCCTTACCGCTTGGACCCGTTGCTGGTGACGCTGCAGCGGTGGGCTGGAGCTTACCGCTCGGATGCGGACTCGCCGCGCGTGGTGATACGCGCACTGGACGCTGAAGCCGCCGAGCCGCGCTGGTACGATAGCGCGCGCGAAGCCATCGAGCCCGAGGTCGTGGTCGGCAGCAGCTCGATCCCTCTGGTGTTTCCGCCGTTCTGGCACAACGGTCGGGCGCTTTGGGACGGTGACGTCTGGATTCGCGGCCTGCTTACCGAGGCGCTCGGCGACCTGATGACGGAACCTAGCAGGCTGCCCGGGCGAATCGTAAGCGTGGAGCTCATGGCATCGCGTCGCGCCATGCCGATAGGAATTCCGCAGACGCTGCTGCACTTGCGGGACATGATGCTCGGCGGGCGCCACGATAAAGATGGCAGCTTTTCCGCGCTGGCGGATCGGGATATCCGTTTGACCCGCATCCAGCGCCGACCGCATCCCTATGAAGAAGTTTCCAGCGCATTGTTCGACTGGGGCCCGGACCGTATCGAGGCGCTGATGGAGCAGGGCGAGCGCGATGCCGAAGCAGCCTTGGCATCGTCCGAGTTGCAAGAAGCTCCGGAGCGCGACGAAGCGCGCTCGGAGCAATAGGCTTCGATCAATAGCCGCTTAGGGCCGCGTAACGATCCGCGTGATAGCGGTAGTCGCCAAAGAGTTGCTGTAACGGCCGCGCGCGCTTGATGAACAGACCGATGTCGAACTCGTCGGTCATGCCGATGCCGCCATGCATCTGAACGGCCTCGTTGGTGGCCAGTTGGGCGACTTCGCTGGCTTTAGCCTTGGCGAGGCTCGCTAGTTGCGCGGCGTCAGCGGAGCCTTGGTCCAGCGCCGACAAGGCTGCGAGCACCACCGATTTCACCAGTTCGATCTCGCTCCACAGGTGTGCAGCGCGGTGTTGCAGCCCCTGGAAGGAGCCGATCAAGACCCCGAACTGCTTGCGCTCCTTGAGGTATTGCACTGTGCGCTCGAAGGCTTCCTGGGCGATGCCCAAAAGTTCGGCGGCGATATGCGCGTTGCCGATGTCGAGCAGCCGCTCCAGTAGCGGATAGCCGTTGTCGACTTCGCCGAGTACAGCGCCGGCGTCGACGCGAACCCCGCTGAGGCGAACCACCGCCGCGTTACGGCTGTCGACCATGATCGTGCGTTCGATCTCCACGCCGTCGGCGTCGGCATCCACGATCAGCAGCGTGATCCCGTCGCGCTCGGAAGCGCTACCGGCGGTGCGCGCGGAGACGATGAGCTTGTCGGCGATATGGCCATCGACCACGTAGCGTTTCTCGCCGTTGAGGACGAAGCCCTCGTTGCGGCGCTCGGCCTGCGTTTCGACCCAGTCCGGCGTGTGACGCGCGCGTTCGTCGACGGCTAGCGCCGTGAGCAATTCGCCGGCCGCGATGCGGGGTAGCAAGTCTTGCTTTTGCTGTTCGTTCCCGGCCAGGTCGATGGCCGAGGCGCCGAGCACGGCGGTGGCGAAGAGCGGGGAGGCGCTCAGGTTGCGGCCGACCTGCTCGCCGATCTGACCCATGCCTACATGACCGAACCCTGTGCCGCCGAATTCTTCCGGCAGCAGGATGCCGGTAAAGCCCATCTCCACCATCGCCGACCAGAGCGCTTGTGAATAGCCCTTTTCGTCGCGCTCGTCACGCAGGCGGCGCAACTGGCTGATCGGTGCGCGCTCGCGTAGAAAGCCCTGCGCGCTGTCTTTGAGCATCTGTTGTTCTTCGTTGAGTACTAAGCGTGCCATGGGTGCTTCCTTAGCCGAGGCCGAGAATGTTCTTGGCGATGACGTTGAGCTGGATCTCCGAGGTGCCGCCCTCGATGGAGTTACCCTTGGAGCGCAGCCACTGGCGGGGCAGGGCGCCGTCGCGCCAGGCTTCGCCTTCCCAGACCAGGGAGTCGCTGCCGTAGAGCGCCATGAGGAGCTCCTGGCGACGCTTGTTCAGCTCGGTGCCGTAGTACTTCAACATGGCCGAGGCGTTGCCTACACCTTGGCCGGATTTTGCCTCGTCAACCACGCGCTCGGCAGTAAGCTCAAAGGCTTTGGCGTCCAGGTCCCAACGGGCGATGTCGGCCCGCATGAAGCTGTCGGCCAAGCGTCCGTTGTCGAGTCCGAGCACGTCTACCGCCTGTTGGCTGAGGGTTTTCTCGCCGGCCGCGGTACGGCCAAAGCCGCCGATCATCTCGCGCTCGTGGGTGAGCAGGTACTTGGCGATGGTCCAGCCCTGGTCGATCTCGCCGACCACCTGGTTCTTTTCGACGCGCACATCGTCCAGGAAGGTTTCGCAGAAGGGCGAGCTGCCGGAGATGAGCTTGATCGGCCGGGTGGATACGCCCGGCGTGGTCATGTCGAACAGCACCAGGCTGATGCCGAGCTGCTTTTTGACATCGGGATTGGTGCGGACCAGGCAGAACATCCAGTCAGCCTTGTCGGCATACGAGGTCCAGATCTTCTGGCCGTTGACGATGAAGTGGTCACCCATGTCGACCGCGCGCGTCTGCAGGCCGGCGAGGTCGGAGCCCGCGCCCGGCTCGCTGTAGCCCTGACACCAGCGGATTTCGCCGCGCACGATGGGCGGGATGTGCTGGCGCTTGAGCTCTTCGGAGCCGAACTTGAGAATGGCCGGGCCGATCATCCAGATGCCGAAGCTGTGCAGCGGTGGGCGGGCCTTGATGCGCGCCATCTCCTCGCGCAGGATCTTGGTCTCCTCCTTAGTCAAGCCGCCGCCGCCGTATTCCTTCGGCCAGTCGGGCGCCGTCCAGCCGCGCTCGGCCATGCGCTCCAGCCACAGGCGCTGGTCTTCGCTCTTGAAGGTCCATTTACGCCCGCCCCAGCAGGGGTCGTCGTCGCTCAGGATGGGCGTGCGCATGCTCGCCGGGCAGTTCGCCTCGAGCCAGGCGCGCGTCTCCCGGCGGAAGTCTTCCAGATCGGACACTTCGGCATTCCTCCTCAATGGGTGTTATTGGATGTTGTTTAGCTTCTTCTAATTATCACGATCGAACTTACGGCAATGGGTGCGCCGGGGGCAAGGGTGGGGTGCCCCCGGCATGAGTGCTGCCGTTCGCCCGAAATCAAAGCACTAGGCTCGGTAGCCAGGTCGCCAGCGCGGGGAAAAGCATGATGATGATCAAGCCGAGGATTTCCACCAAGGTATAAGGGATCACCGAGCGATAGATGTCCCCCATGCTGATGTTGGGCGGAACAATGCCTTTCAAATAGAACAGGTTGAAGCCGAAAGGCGGCGTCTGGTAGCCAATTTCCATGTTGATGATGAACAGGATCCCGAACCAGATCGGGTCGAATCCTAGCTCGGTAATGATGGGCAGGAACACCGGAAGGGTAATCAGCATGATACCCACCGGATCCAGCACCATGGCGAGCAGGAACAGGATTATTTGGATGAAAATGAGCGTTCCCCAAGGCCCGCCGGGAACATGCTCCATCAGGCCTTCGATGAAGCTGTGCGCGCCCATGCCTTGATAGGCGGCGCTGAACGCATGCGCCGCGAACAGAATCCACATGATCATGCCGGTCAGGCGGAAGGTCCGGATCGAGGCGTCTCGAAGCAGCGGCCAGGTCAGTTTCCGGTGCGCTGCTGCCGAAATCATCGCGCCGAGCACGCCGACGGCTGCCGCTTCGGTCGGTGTGGCAATGCCGAACAGGATAGAGCCCAGCACCATGAGGACGATGATGATGGGCAGTATTACTGCGCGCAGGGCGACGAACTTTTCGCGCCAGTTTCCGCGCTCCTCCGGAGGAAGCGCGGGGCCGAGTTCAGGCTGAAGCCAACAGCGCAGGAAAATGTAGGCAGACAGGAGTATCGCAAGCAGTAAGCCAGGCAGGATGCCAGCGGCAAAGAGCTTGCCGACGGAAACACCGGTGATGAGCGAGTACAGAATCATGATGATGCTCGGCGGAATCAGGATGCCGAGTCCGCCGCCTGCACCAATGCAGCCGATTGCCATGCGCTTGTCGTACTGACGCTCGAGCATGGCTGGCAGGGCGATAGTGCCCATCGTCACGACCGCGGCGCCGCTGATTCCGACCATGGCAGCGAAGATGGTGCAGATGCCGACGGTGCCGATGGCAAGCCCGCCGCGCACGCTACCCCACCAGAGATGCATCATGCGGTAGAGCGCATGGGCGACTCCGGTCTTCTCCAGAATCATGGCCATGAACACGAACAGCGGTATGGCCACCACGGTAAAGCTGTTCATGCTGCCCCACATTTGCGAGACGAGCATGTAAAAGGCGCCGGAGCCCCAGGTGAAGTAAAGGAAGGCCACCGAGACGCCGCCTAATACGAAGGCCAGCGGCAGCCCGAGCAGCAGGAACACGATAAGCGCGCCGAAGAACAGCGCCGTCAGCATTTCGATACTCATGGCCTGTCCTCGAGTAGCTCATCCCAGGATTTGCCTTCGGGTGGCGAAACTCCCAGAGCGATACAAATGTCCTGAACGAGTTTGACCAAGCCCTGCAGCAGCAACAGGCCGGCGCCGATGGGCACTGTCAGCTTCACCGGCCATAGGGGCGGGTTCCAGGCCGATTGCGAGCGTTCCCAGAACTCGATCGACTCGTAGGCGAAAGAGCTGCCGAAGTACAGCAGTGCGCCGACGAATACAAAGAACAGGATCGAAGTGAGGATGTCGATGTAGGCCTGCACGCGGCGGGGAAAGCGCCCATAAAAGATATCGACGTTAACGTGCGCCCGGTGCACCAAAAGGTAGCCGCCAGAGAGTACCGCGTAAGCGCCAAACAACATTTGGCTGAGTTCGTTGGTCCAAATCTGCGGCTTTCCGGCGAAATAGCGGAATCCGACCTCGGCGATGAGCAGCAGGAATATGAGCAGGATGAAATAGGAAACCAGGCGGCCGAGCCAGTCGTTCAGACGACTTATGCCGCGCAGTGAAGCGTGAAGTGCGCGCATGGAATGCCTCTGCGCCCGTTGGCGTTCATGTCGGGGCTGATCCGGCTGAAAACCGGATCAGCCCCAGCCCTTATTGGATGTACCCCAGTTCCGACAGGAAGGTCTTCAGCATCTGCAGAGCTTTTTGTGCCTGCGGCCCTCTCTTGGCTTCCTCTTCCCACTGCTTCAGCGCGACTTGCTGTAGATGCTCGACGACATCCTGCGGTAACTCGTTGATCTGGACGCCTTGCTTCGCCATTACATTGGCGAGCGTGGTGCGCTCCTGATAGAGGTATTCGTTGGTTCTCATCCAGAACTGCTCGTCGAGCGTGTCCAGCAGGCACTTGCGTACCTCTGCCGGCAGATCGTCCAGTGCTTTCTGATTGATGACGAAAGCATCGGTACCGGCGATGTTGAGCGCCGGCTGCACGTGGTATTTGGCGACTTCATAGAGGCCCATGCTCGCGGCGCCCTGGACAGCGCCCCAGTGCGCGCCGGTTACGACACCCGTGCCAAGGGCTGAGTAGAGTTCGGGGCCGGGCACATAGGAGGCGGCGGCGCCGGCTTTGGTTAGGAATCGTTGCAGCGCGCCGGAGGATCTGATCTTGAGCTTCTCGAAATCCTCGATGGTCTTGATCGGCGTTTTGACGACCATTTCCGTCGGGTACACCTTGTCCGTCGAGTAATACACGCCGAAGTTGGCGACCTCGGCGCGGATCATGTCTTCGAAGCCGAGGTGCTTGTGGAAGTACGCGGCCTCCCAGACGTTGCGGAAGGCGAAGGGCAGCCCGGAAGCGATGCCGGCAGTACTTACCTTTTCAGGGAGATAGGCGGGGGAAATCGTCCCCATCTGGATGACGCCGCGCTGTACCGCAGGGAAGATTTCCGTTGCGGGGAAGAGGGCACCGGCTTCGTGCAGGCTCAATTGAAGCTGGCCGTTGCTGCACTCCGCGACTTCGTTCTTCAGTCTTCCCAAGCTATCGTCGAATGAACTGCTTGCGCTGGGCCAGTGCGATTGCACGCGCCAAGTGATCTTGTCCTGCGCCAAGCCCGCGGCCGGCGTCAGGAGCATCGCCGCGATGGCCGCCGCTAAACTGGTTTTGAAGTGCTTCCCTAGACCCATCTCACCGCCCTCCGTATGGATGCTTTTCTAGTATCCCGCGCTTATCGGAGCTGCAGGCGCCGGCCGCTTGACAGGCCTGTCCGGAAAGTTATTGCGGCGATCGACGCTCCTGAGCTCTTGCTTTACGGTAGATGAACCGGTTGTGGTGTCAAGAAAATTCGAATTTCCGCCATGCGGACATTCATTGCTCGGATCATGCTGTATTTTCGGGGAATTTATAATGCAGTGCAGCAAAGTTGCGCTCGTTTGGAGCGCTTCATGTCTTAGGTTGTTTGCTGCAAGAAGTGCAGTTGTTGGTTGTAAGGATCGAAAGCGCTTGTAATAAAAAATCAGGTTGCGGCAAGTAAGTAACAAGGGGCGACGCATCGTATCTTCGGGGGAAGCAGGCGGGTTTGCTCCCAACGCCGGCGGCTGATTCCGCCTTGTGGGGCCGACCCCCATCTGTAGCGGAATGTTCGGTTCGGCAGGAGGCACCCATGGCCCGGCATAATGGCGGCAACAAAACCGCACATTGGCAAGAGATCGGTTTGAACGTCGATGCAATTCTTGATGTGTGTCGTGAGGTAGAGAAGCAAAGCAAGCTGGCGGGGCGCGTCGTCCGGCTTATCGGTCGGCTACTGGCGATGCCGCGATTCTTTCTATTTCTACTGGTGGCACATCTCGGTTGGGTGGTTCTCAATCTGCCTTGGATGCCTTGGACGGGCTGGGATCCTTATCCCTTCGACACGCTGACGGTGATAACGGCTTTGGAAGCGCCGTTTCTTACCCTGTTGGTATTGATGCATCAGCAGCGCGAGCAACGCATCGACGAATTGCGCGATGAGATTAACCTGCAGGTGTCGCTCCACGTCGAGCGGCAGGCAACTATGCTGCTATGGCTATTGCTCGACGTGCAAAGGGAGATGAACGTTACGCTAAAGGAAGACGATAAGGCGCTGCAGCATATGACGCATTATCTCGACCCGGAGCATATGCTGAAGAACTTGCGCCAGCGTCTACGCGAAGACCAAGGCAAGAATTCGGACTACCAGCTGTGATCCCGAGCATCTACAGGCCGTCGAGGCCGTGCCGGAGGCGCATAGTGTGCGAGTATTGTACGCACTGCAATGGACGTTTCTTGAGAAAGAAAGGAGAAATGGCGGAGCGGACGGGACTCGAACCCGCGACCCCCGGCGTGACAGGCCGGTATTCTAACCAACTGAACTACCGCTCCTCCCTAAGAAGGAGGCCGGATTATAAACACAAAAATCGAGATGCGCTAGTGCTAATGGAAG
>JAJUGG010000074.1 GCA_029268285.1 Ectothiorhodospiraceae bacterium
CTTAGGTGCCTCGGCGGGCTTAGGTGCCTCGGCGGGCTTAGGTGCCTCGGCGGGCTTAGGTGCCTCGGCGGGCTTAGGTGCCTCGGCGGGCTTAGGTGCCTCGGCGGGCTTAGGCGCCTCGGCTTTTGCAGCTTCCTCCCCGGTCGGCTCCCGACGCCGCAACAGGCCTTCGGGCTCGTAGCCCTCCTGCGCCACGCCGATGTCTTCGTTCTGACCGCGATTGAAGAAGCCGAATAGCCCGCCTTTGCGGCCCACGCCACCCTGCTCTTCTTCCTTCGCCTCGATAGTCTCGGGGCGCTCGCTTTTGTCCTTTTTGCCAAAACCCCACATGGGCTCGTATGTTCCTTACCGTAGATCCTACTGGGTCCTGTATCCTACCACCGATAATTCAAGCCCGCGCAGCCATTGGACGACATTATGCGGAACACTGAACTCTTCCGGAGCACCGGTAGAGCGCCGTTGCGGCGCGCACTGCTCGGCCTGCTCGCCCTTCTGTACCTGGCGCTCGGCACCGCTGTCGCGGCGGCGCCGCCGACCATTCAGGAATATACCCTCGATAACGGGCTCAAGCTGATCGTGCGGCCAGACCACCGCGCGCCGGTTGTGGTCTCGCAGGTCTGGTACAAAGTGGGGTCGAGCTACGAGCACCCGGGAATTACGGGCATTTCGCACGTGCTGGAGCACATGATGTTCCAAGGCACTGAAAACTACGCACCCGGCGAGATGTCCCGCATCGTCTCGCGGGCGGGCGGGCGGGAGAACGCCTTCACCAGCCGCGACTACACCGGCTATTACCAGATGTGGGCGGCCGACCGGCTTCCGCTATCGTTCGAACTGGAAGCCGAACGCATGCGCAAGCTTGTACTATCGAAGGAGGAGTTCGAGCGCGAAGTCCAGGTCGTCATGGAAGAGCGCCGGCTGCGGACGGAGGACAACCCCATCGCGCTCGGCATGGAGCGCTTCAACTTCGTCGCTTATCCGGCCAGCCCTTATCGCATGCCAGTCATCGGTTGGTGGGAAGATCTGCGCGCCATGACCGTGGCCGATCTTCAGGCCTGGTACGACCGCTACTATGCGCCGAACAATGCCGTCGTGGTGGTCGTCGGCGACGTCGAGCCGACGGACGTGCTGGCACTGGCAGAAAAGCACTTCGGCCCGCTGCAAGCCGAGCCGCCTCCGCCTGCCAAGCCGCCGGTCGCGCTGGACGCAATCGGCGAGCGCCGCCTGGAGCTGCAGCTGCCCGCAGAAGTGCCCTTCCTCGCCATTGGCTACGAAGTGCCTTCGCTGGCTACAACCGACGAACCCTGGAAAGCCTATGCGCTTGAGGTATTGGCAGGCGTTCTGAGCGGGGGCGAGAGCGCGCTGCTGCCGAGCGAATTGGTACGCGGCCGCGAAATGGCCGCCTCGGTGAGCGCAAGCTACTCGCTCGCGACCCGCTTGGACAGTCAGTTCATCTTCGCCGGCTATCCGGCCCAGGGGCACAACCTGGACGAACTGGAAACAGCGTTGACTGACATGGTCGCGCGCCTTCAGAAATCGCTGGTGGAGCCGGAGCGCCTGGAGCGCGTGAAAACCCAGATCGTGGCCGATCACCTGTACCAGATGGACTCGGTGTACTACCAAGCCATGCAGATAGGCATTCTCGAGACCACCGGCATCGGCTGGCAAATGCTGGAGAACTACGAACAGGCGATTCAGCAAGTAAGTGCGGAGCAGCTGCGCGAGGTGGCGCGTCACTACCTGCAGCCGGCGCGGCGCACGGTCATGCACCTCAATCCGCTGACGCAACGGGGGGCAGAGCAATGAGGCGGTTGACAATCGCGCTGGGCTTGGTCGTCAGCGCATTCGCGACCATGGGTGCGCAGGCGGCGCCGCCCATCCAGCATTGGAAGCAGGACAATGGCGCGCGCGTATATCTGGTCGAGGCGCGCGAGCTCCCGATCGTCGATATCCGCATCGTCTGGGATGCCGGTTCCGCGCGCGATAGTGGGCTTCCCGGTCTCGCCCGACTGACGAACAGCCTCCTCGACCAGGGCTCCGGCGAATTCGACGCAGACGCCATCGCGCTCGCCCTGGAATCCGCAGGGGCGCGTCTTTCCCGTGGCAGCCAACGCGATATGGCCTACCTGCACCTTCGCAGCCTGTCCGAGGACAAAGCACTCAGCCGCGCCGTGGAAACCATTAGCCGCATGCTGGCGGCGCCGAGCTTTTCGGAAAACGACTTGGCCCGGCAACGTGGCCGCATGCTGGTAGGGCTGCGTGCGGCAGAGCAGGACCCAGGTGTCCTGGCCGAGCGCGCATTCTATCGCACCGCCTACGGCGACCACCCTTATGCCACGCCGCCGCAAGGCACGGAAGAAGGGCTACGCGCCATTACCCGCGACGACGTCGCCGGCTTCTACCGTGACTACTACACCGCGGGCAACGCCGTGGTCGCCATCGTCGGCGATATCGACGAACAGCGAGCCCGCGCGCTTGCCCACGTGCTCACCGCAAGCCTGCCGGAAGGAGAAGCCGCGCCGCCCCTTCCGAGCGTCGCCATGCCCGAGCGCACCGAGGAAATCACCGTCGACTTCCCCTCGACCCAGGCGCATCTAATGCTCGGTCAGCCCGCTATCGCTCGGGACGATCCGGATCTGCACGTGTTCTACGTCGGCAACCACATCCTCGGCGGCGGCGGACTGGTGTCGCTGCTGACACACGCGATGCGCGAAGAGCGGGGCCTGTCCTACAGCACGTCGAGCTATTTCGTTCCCTCCTCGCAGCCGGGGCCTTTCGTGATCAACACGCAGGTGCAGGCGGAGCGGGCGGACGAAGCCGTGGAGGTGTTGCGTGAGCTGTTGCAGGAATTCCTGCAAGAAGGGCCTACCGCGGATCAACTCGAAGCCGCCAAGCTCAACATCACCGGCAGCTTTCCGCTTAACCTCGACAGCAACAGCGACATCGTCGGCTACGTATCCATGATCGGCTTCTACGGCTTGCCGCTCGATTATCTGGACACGTACATCGAGAAAATCGAGGCGGTCGAAGCGAAAGACATCCGACGCGTATTCCAGAAGCACCTCGACCCCGAGCGCCTGGCGCTGATCCGGGTCGGGCCGCAAGCGGAGCTGCCGTGAAAGCGCGACCAAGCAATACGCTGCGCATCATCGGGGGCCGCTGGCGAGGGCGCAAGCTGAGTTTCCCGGATGCCCAGGGCCTGCGCCCGACCGGCGACCGCATTCGCGAGACCCTGTTCAACTGGCTGCAGGTCTACATGCCCGGTGCGCGCTGCCTCGACCTCTTCGCGGGCAGCGGCGCGCTCGGCTTCGAAGCCGCCTCTCGCGGCGCCGAGCGCGTGGTCATGGTCGAGCGCGCGCCCGACGTGGTCGATGCGCTGCGGCGCAATGCCCAGACCCTTGGCGCTGACAACATCGAGATCGTAAGCGCAGATGCTTTACACTATCTGGAGCGGTCGGGAGAGCGGTTTGACGTGGTTTTCCTTGATCCACCGTTTCGCTCGGATATCATCGGCACCTGCTGCGCCATGCTGGAAGCAGGCCACTGGCTGGCGCCGGAAGCCTTCATCTACCTCGAGCGCGACTGCAGCCGTCCTGCGCCCGCGCTCCCAGCCGAGTGGCAACTACACCGTACGCGCCGCGCTGGACAAGTCGAGTTTCAACTCGCGGTCCGCCGAGACAACACCACGACATAAGGGAACGCGATGGCAATCACAGCGCTTTACCCCGGAACCTTCGATCCCATCACCAACGGTCACAGCGACCTGATTGAGCGCGCCTCGGCCTTGTTCGACCGGGTGATCGTGGGCGTCGCTGCCTACCCCAGCCCGAGCAAAAAGCCGGCCTTCACGGTCGAGGAGCGGCTGGATCTGGTCAGAACGGTGGTCGGCCACTTGCCGAACGTGGAAGTCGAGGCCTTCGACACGCTGCTGGCGGAGTTCGTGAAAGCGCGCAAAGCCCAGGTCATCATGCGCGGCCTGCGGGCGGTTTCGGATTTCGAGTATGAGTTCCAGCTGGCCAGCATGAACCGGCAACTGGTGGACGCCGAAACCATTTTCATGACGCCCGCGGAGCAGTACTCCTACATCTCCTCCAGCCTGGTGCGCGAGGTGGCTGCTCTGGGTGGAGATGTCTCAAAGTTCGTGCATCCGAAAATCGCTGCAGCCCTGGCTCAGCGAGTGAGGCGCTAAGATGGCATTGATCATCACCGACGAGTGCATCAATTGCGACGTCTGCGAGCCGGTCTGCCCTAATGAAGCCATCTATCAAGGGCCTGAAATCTACGAGATCGATCCAGACCGCTGCACGGAGTGCGTCGGGCACTTCGACGAGCCCCAGTGCCAACAGGTTTGCCCGGTAGAGTGCATTCCGCTGGATCCGAACCGACACGAGAGCCGAGAGGAACTGCTGGCCAAATATCACCGACTGACCGGCGATACCGTAAGCTCTTAACCGGCATTAAGCCGGCACGGAGACTCCCACCGACTCGATTTCTGAGCTTTGCCCCTTGAGACTAGGCTCTTCCGATGCTAAATGTTAGTGATTCTCATTTACGAATCGGAGGAAGCCATGGCTCCCAATCCTGCATTGCGTATTTCCCTGCTCGATGGTGATGAGCACACCTCGCGCCTGTTGCATGCACACGCCGAGGCGCCTGACTCGCCACGTGACGACCCGCTGCTCCGCGAACTGCTGGACGAGGAAGCCTACTACCGCCTATTTCGGGAATTGTTTCTGGCCACCAGCGCGAGCTACCTGCGCGGTCGTAATAAATGAAGCCGCTCAGCTTGAGCCTGGGCGCCCTGCCCATAAGTGGACTGTAAACTCACAGCATCCCGAGGATACTCATGGCAACGGAAGCCGATCCCATTCAAGGCGAGTGGTACGTCAACCGCAACGACGGTTTGCGGTTCCAGATCGTAGGTATCGACGAGGACGAAGACGCACTCGACATCATGCATGAGGACGGTGAACGCGAAGCCCTACCGCTGCAAGAGTGGTACGCGATGACCGTAGAACCCGCCGAACAACCTGCCTATCCGGCCGCCAATATGGACAGCGACGACAGCGAAGGCCCCGAACTCGACTACCCGGCTGCGGACCCCTTTGCGGCCAAAGTGCCGGACGACGACGAAATCTATCGCCGCCGCAACGTGGAATACGCTAACAAAGCCGCAGAGGGTTATCCCGGCGATAAGTCCGAGTCGGAAGAACAGGGCTGGGGCAACGACGAAGAATTCGCGCGTATCTCCAATCGCCGCGACCACGCGCCCGACGAGTGATGCCCATCCCCTCTCACGCGTCTCCTGTACGGGCGGCGCGTGAGAGGCACCTAGTCGAAAGGGCTATATCGCACATCCGTAACGATGAAAGTCGCCTCGCCCTTCGGCAAAGCGACCGTGAACTCATCGTCCAAGGTTTTCTTCAATACTGCGCGCCCCATGGGCGAGTCGATGCTGATCCAACCGCGCTTGGGGTCGAACTCGTCCGGACCCACCAAGCGATAGCGGTGAAGTTCGCCGGCTTCGTCTTCCAGCTCGAAATAGGCGCCGAAGTAGATACGGCTCTGATCCGTCGGCAGTTGATCGACCACCGTCATGCCGTCCAGGCGCTTGCGCAGGAATCGCACCCGACTGTCAATCTCGCGCAGGCGCTTCTTGCCGTAGATGTATTCCGCGTTCTCAGATCGGTCCCCCATGGCCGCCGCCTCCGCGACTTGCTGCGTGACCTGGGGTCGCTCGACGCGCCAGAGATAATCCAGCTCTTCCTCGAGTCGGCGATAGCCGTCCGGAGTGATGTACTTGGAGCCCTGCGGGCGCGGTTTACGAAAACGTGCCATACCAGTCGACTTCCTAACGTTGGCAGTGCGCACACCAGTAGGTGGCGCGCTGGCCCAGGCGTTGCGTGCGCACAGGCGCGCCGCAATTCGGACAAGGCTCGTCCGCGCGGCCGTAGACGCGCAACTGCTGCGCGAAGTAGCCCGGCTTGCCTTCACTGCCGGTAAAGTCCCTCAGGGTCGTGCCACCGGCCTCGATGGCCCGTGCCAGCACCTCGCGTACAGCCTCTACCAGACGCCGATAACGCTCGCGGCTAATCCTCCCTGCGGCCGCAGTCGGTCGAATGCCGGCCATGAACAGCGCCTCGTTGGCGTAGATGTTACCAACACCCACCACCACGTGGCTGTCCATGAGAAAGCTCTTCACCGCGGTACGCCGCCCGCGCGAGAGCCGATACAAGTAGTCGCCGGTAAAGGCCTCGGCATCCAAGGGCTCAGGGCCCAGCTCCGCAAGCAGCGCATGGTCGAGCACATTGCCCTCGACCCAGTGAAAACTACCGAAGCGGCGCGGGTCGGTATAACGCAGGCAGCGCCCGTCATCGATGCAAACATCGATGTGCGCATGCCGCCCGGGCTCGCTCGCCTGGGGGACGATGCGCAGGCTGCCGGACATGCCGAGATGGATCATCAGCGTGCCTGCCTCGGTAGCAACCAGCAGGTATTTGGCGCGCCGCGCCACGGCGATGACGCGCTGTCCGCTCAGTCGCGCGGACAGGTCCGCCGGCACCGGCCAGCGCAGGCGCGGCTCGCGCACCGTCACCTCGGTAATGCGGCGTCCTGTCAAATGCGGTGCAATGCCGCGGCAGGTCGTTTCGACTTCAGGTAGTTCGGGCATGAATCTCTCATAGAGCCGTGTCGGCCGCCTCCGCTTGCGTTAACGCGTTCAGCAGCTCGGCGTCAAGCTCATAAGCCAGCCCCAGATCGGTGCGGAGCAGCCGCGCAGGTTTGCCTGGCAGAATCGCGAACGGCAGGCGCTCGCCGCTTGCCAGTCGAAGGTGAAAATCCGCCGTTGCAGCGATGCTTTCCGGCTTGACGATGCTCGCTACGGCCTCGCGCCAGAGCTGCATCTGTTGCGGGTTGTCGCTGCTGCGGCCATCGCGCCAGTGCAAGCTCTGCAAGCCAGCGTTCGGCGGCAGCAAGCGGCGATCGATGAAGTTCCACCAGGGGGCCGCCAGCATCGTACTCGCGCCTTCCAGCACCAGCATGACCTCCTCCCCACGGCGCAGATAACGCCGTTGCCTCAGCGGCTCGCGGCGCCCAAACTCGAGCACTTCGCCATCGAAGCGCAGGCGCAACCACGGCTCGCGCAGCCCCACAGCGTCGAGGTCCAGTTCATCGATGTTGTAGCGAGTATCGGGCTCCAGGGCGAGGAAATCGAGCACGCGCTCGACATGAAAGACGCTGGCAAGCACGGGCAACGGCTCCTCCAGCCGCCAATTCTCACCCTCGCGCGACAACACCAGGCGTTCACCGCCCGCCGGCTCGATGACAACGCGACGGATCTGCTCAATGGGCTGCGCGGCGATCGTTCCACCGCCCTGCGAGCTGTGCCAAATCCAGGCGCCCAGCGCGGCCACCGTCACGAGCAGAACGAGATTGAGCAGGACTCTGACGCGCATCATCCGCTCCGCCTACGCCACCAGTGCGCCGCTGCAAACAATAGGCACAGCATCGGCACGCCGAGCAGAAAGCCCAGGCCGAGCGTGAGCAACTGCCCGCGGCTCATCGCTAAGCGTTGATCCGGCGTTCCGCGCGCATAGGCGTCGAGAAACAACTCGGATTCCGTAAGCCAATCGACCAGATTCAGGCCCAACGCCAGGTTGGCGCCGTTTCCGATATAGGTATTGGAGAGCCAGTCGCCGTCGCCGAGAACCACGACTCGTTGCTCGCGCTCGCCCTGCCGGCGCGTCATCGCCGCCCCCAGCACGGCGCTGTCCTTGATCAACAGCGGCTGGGTGCGCCAGCCTGCGGCTTCGGCCTCGAAGGCCGCCGCGCGCACCAGCAGAACCGGCGCCTGCAAGGGCTCCACCACCGGGTGCGAGGGATAACGCTCGACCAATACCAGGTGCGGGTCATCCACCTGCAGCGTGGCGGCGGACAGGGGATCCTCCACAATGCCCTCCTGCCAGCGCAGGGACAGCGTCTGGCTCAGGAATCCCAGATGCGCCGTCTCCTCGGGATCAGCGAGGAGCAGCAGGGAACCGCCGCGAGCAAGATAGTCCAGCACTCGACGCTGCTCGCCCGGCGCAAGCGCGGTTTGCGGCGCGCTTAGCACTAGCAGCGCGGTATTGTCTGGGATTGCCGCGGTATCCGCGTAGACCGGTTGCAGGCGATAGCCCTTGCTTTCAAGCCGCTTGCCGAAGGCGCCGAGGTCGTGGTTCGCCTCGCCGAGGAGATTGCGCTCGCCGTGGCCGGCTAGATAGGCCACAAATGCGCCTTGCCCTCGCACCAAGCGCTCCAGCGCGGCGCTGATGCGCGCCTCTGTCGGAACGGCAACGCGCTCCTGGCGTTCGCCATACTGCAGCACGATCTCGCCGACGCGCTCCACGCCCAGTGCACGCACAAGATCCGGCCGCGCGTCCGGATTAACCTTCTGATACTGGAAATCCGCTTTATGCGCGCTGTACAGCGCCAGCAGCGCGTCGACGTGATCGTCCAGCACATGCCCGCGCGGCACGAAAGCCACCGCAACCACCTCGCCCTCGATCGCGTCCAGCAGCTTGCGAGTGGGCTCGCTTAGCTCCTGGCTGTCAAAGGAGCTCCACACCCAGTTCACTCGATAACGATCGCTGAGCCAGCCCAAGGCGGCAATGGCAAGCAGCACGAGCAGCACAAACAGCCAAGTATTGAATCGCAGCAGCCAGCGCTTCATGCCTGCACCCGTAGACTATCCAGCCGCCGCACCGCGAGCACCAATGCACCGACGGCAAGCAAGGCGAAGTAGGCGAGGTCGGCGGTGCTGACGACACCGGCCAGGAAGGGCCGATAATGCGCAAGCAACGAAAGCCGGGCCAGCGCGCCCGACGCTTCGCTGCCCTGCTGCAACAGCATCAGCAACAGCCCGAAGGTGAAGGTAAGCGCTGCCGCCAAGCCGGGCTGCGCGGTCAGGCTGGAAGCCAGCACCGCGCAGGCCAGTAAGCCCAGCCCCATCAACCACAATCCCAGCCAAGCGGCGAGCAGACGCCCGAGGTCCAGCGCCGTGCCGATCTGCAGGCTGAACGGCATGAGCGCCCACAGCAGGAGCAGTAGGGTAAGGAACGCACCGGCGCCGAAAAACTTCCCCAGCACGATGGCACTGGAACGCACAGGGGCCGCGAACAGCAGGCTCAAGGTGCCTTGCTGGCGCTCGTCCACGACCAGGCGCATGGACAGCACCGCAACCGTCAGCAGCAGCACCAGCAACAGCCAGGCATCGCCGAAGAACGGCGCGGCCACCAATTCGGTAACCCCATAGGCGGCGTCCAATTGCACGACTAGGCCTTCGAGTTCGAGCTGATACACATCCACCAACTGAAGAAAGCGCCAGGCCAGCACGAAATAACCGACAGCCGCCAGCACCCAGCCGAAAGGGCTACCCAGCAAGGCGCGCAAGTCGCGCAGTGCGATGGTGACGCTCATGCACCCTCCCCATGGGTTAAGGTGAGAAAAAGCTGCTCCAGGTTGTCGCGCAGCGGCCACCACTCGACCAAGCCCCAGCCGTTGCCGAGCACGGCCTGCTGAACCCGCTCGGCCGCTGCCGCATCGGCAAGGCGCAGGCGCAGGCGACGCGGCTCCAGGACCTCCAGCGCCTCAACGCCGCTCAGGCTGCGCAACTGCTCGATGTCGACGGCGTGGGCGGTCACCAGCACCACTTCGCGCCGCGCGCTTTCGGCGCTGAGCGTCCCGGCATGCACCGGCCGCCCCTGGTTGAGGATGACGACACGCGCGCACAGGCTTTGCACTTCGGGCAGCAGATGACTGGACAGAATGACGCCATGCTCCGCGCCCAATTCGCGGATGAGGCTACGGATGGAGGCCAGTTGCACCGGGTCCAGCCCCACCGTGGGCTCGTCGAGGATGACCACCGCGGGGCGGTGGACGATGGCTTGTGCGATGCCCACCCGCTGCCGGTACCCTTTGGAAAGGTTGCCGATCACGCGGTTCAGGACCTCGCCGAGACCGCAGCGCTCGGCGGCCTCCTCTGCCGCGCCTCGGCTGCGCGCGCGCGGGACGCCGTGCAGGCGCGCGCAATAGCGCAGGTATTCGCCCACCCGCATGTCCGGATACAGCGGCGGCTGCTCGGGCAGGTAGCCCAGCAGACGCTTCGCCTCGAGCGGCCGCTCGAACAGATCGTAGCCGCCGATGCGCACGCTCCCCGTCGTCGGCGGCAAGGTGCCGCTGAGGATGCGCAAGGTGGTCGATTTGCCCGCTCCGTTCGGGCCCAGCAAGCCCAGGATTTCCCCCCGGAAGAGTTCCAGATCGAGCCCGCGCAGCGCTTGCCGCTCGCCGTAGCGGCGTGCGAGCCCGGATGCTTGCACCAGGATTTCTTTAGACATTTTCGCTTATGATGCCGAAGCAGATGAGCCACTATACCGAGCGTCTTTCATGACCGAAAGTGCCCGCAATTCGCCTTTGCACCTGGTTGGCGTCGACACCGGCGGCACCTTTACCGACTTCGTTCATTTCGATGGCGAACGCCTGCGCATCCATAAGGTACTGTCTACGCCCCAGGCTCCGGAGCAAGCCATACTGCAAGGCATTCGAGAACTCGGCCTAGGCACGGCAGAGCTGCACATGGTGCACGGCTCCACGGTCGCAACCAACGCCGTTCTGGAAGGCAAGGGCGGACGCACCGCCTTCATCACTAACCATGGCTTGGGGGACATGCTCAACCTGGGCCGGCAGAACCGCGAGCGCCTTTACGACCTGCAACCTCCCAAGCCTGAGCCGGTGGTACCGCCGGAGTGGTCACTGGAGGTGGGCGGGAGATTCGGCGCGGACGGCAAGATCGTCGAACCGCTGACGAACGAGGAGCTCGAAGCACTGCGCCGGCGACTGGAGGAGCTAGCACCGCAGGCCGTGGCCATCAATCTGCTGTTCGCCTTTATCGATGACCGCTTCGAGCGGCAAATCGAAGCGGTGGTACCGAAGGGGATCTTCGTATCGCGCTCGTCGACGGTGTTGCCAGAGTATCGCGAGTACGAGCGCGGCATGACGACCTACCTCAACGCCTACGTCGGGCCGCTGGTGCAAGGTTACCTGCAGCGCCTTGCACAGGGCTTGCCTCGCGCTCGCATCGCCGTGATGCAGAGCTCCGGCGAGACCGCGGACGCCGAGCAGGCCGGCCGCCTGGCGGTGCACATGCTGCTGTCGGGGCCGGCCGGCGGGCTCATGGGCGCGCGCTTCGTGGGCGCGCGGGCCGGCCGCACTAAGCTGCTCACCTTCGACATGGGCGGCACCTCCACTGATGTCGCGCTGATCGAGGGCGCGCCGCGCCTCACTAACGAGAGTCGCATCGGCCGCTACCCCGTCGGCGTGCCAATGGTGGACATGCACACCATCGGCGCCGGAGGCGGCTCCATCGCTTATCTCGACGCCGGCGGGCTGCTACAGGTAGGGCCGGAGTCGGCCGGCGCCGACCCCGGCCCGGCCTGTTATGGACGTGGCGGAACCCGCCCCACCGTTACAGATGCCAATTTGATTCTCGGCCGGCTGCTGCCGAACGCGTTCTTGGGCGGGTCCATGACGCTCGACCGCCACGCCGCCGAGAGCGCGCTGAAACCGCTGGCCGAAGCCTTGGGACGTTCGCTCGAGGACACCGCAGCCGGCATCCTACGCCTAGCCAACGAGCACATGGCGCGGGCGCTGCGAGTAATTTCGGTACAGCGCGGCGATGACCCGCGCGACTACACGCTCGCGTCCTTTGGCGGGGCCGGTGGGCTGCATGTCTGCGCCCTGGCCGAAGCGTTGGGCATGAGGCAGGCGCTAGTGCCGGTGCACGCAGGCGTGCTGTCGGCGCTCGGCATGCTCACCGCGCCGCGCGGCCGGCAACTATCGCGCACCTTGCTGGGCCGCCTCGATCAACTCCCGGCCTCTCAGATCAATGCCATCTACAGCGAGCTAGAAGCGGAAGGCCGACGCGCATTGAGTGCCGAGGGCGTGGACGCGGCACGGGTGTGCTGCGAACGCAGCGCGGACTTACGCTACACCGGCCAGGCGTACACCCTTACCGTACGCTGGCAAGGCGGGGCCTCGGCGGCGGACGCGTTTCAGGCACAACATGAACAACGCTACGGGCACCGCCTGAACGAGGCGGTGGAGCTGGTAAACCTGCGCGTTGCCGTCACCGCCGCGCAACCGATGCTGACGCTGCCGCAGCCGACCCCAAACGAGGCTGCCGCCCAGGCGACCACGCAGCTCCACGGCATCGAGGGCGCGGTTCCGGTCTGGGCGCGGGAAGACTTGGCCGCCGGTCAACGACTGCAAGGGCCTGGCTTGATCACGGAGAAAGTGTCCACGACCTATCTCGCGCCGGGCTGGAGAGCTACCGTAGACAATGTCGGCAATCTACTGCTGGATAGAGCTCAGTCGACCGACAGATGACTCGCCTCGTCGGCCCAGCGTAGCGCGTCCAGATAGGCCTCGATCACGATCTCGGAGGCGACGATGGCCGTCGCCTTGTCCCAATTGCCGTGCTGGTAGTTAATGACGGTGCGCAGCAACTGCCCGGCGTCGCCCTCATGCCTCAGCAGCGCGGCGACCATCTGGTCGCTGAGCGGCAACTGCGCCAGGATTTGGTCCAACGGCGCATCGAGCAGCGCATCGAGCCCCGAGAACAGGCCTAGCGTGAAGTAGCGGAAAGGCGCTTCCAACCCCAGCCGGCGGGCCAGCAGCTCGCACATCTTGGCGCGTATCATCAGCGTAACCATCAGTTCCGACGGCTTGTTGGAGGCAGCGGTCAAAGCCAGCAGCGTCGCCCAGGCCCGGAGCTCCTCCGTGCCGAGGAGCACGATAGCCTGGCGAATCGAATCCACCCGCCGCGGCAGCGAGAAGAAGGCGCTGTTCAGGTAGCGCAGCAGCTTGTAGCTGAGCGAGAGATCCTCGCTGATGCGCTCTTCGAGCTCGTTGATGTCGATGTTCGGCCGGTACAGCGCCGACAACAGCCGCAACACCGACAGCTCGCCCGTTGCAATGGATTTGGTGCCCACGACATCAGGGCGCTCGAGAAAATAGCCCTGGAAATAGTCGAAGCCGAGCTCCCGACACCGCTCGAACTGCTCGTGGGTTTCAATTTTCTCGGCAAGGAGCTTGACGTTGTAATTGCGTAGCCGCTCGACCATACCCGGCAAGTCGGCATCGGC
>JAJUGG010000075.1 GCA_029268285.1 Ectothiorhodospiraceae bacterium
GGCGCGGAACTCGCCGCCCCACTTCTCGCCCATCACCTTCGTCAGCGCCGCCGTCAGCGTCGTCTTGCCGTGGTCGACGTGACCAATCGTACCCACATTCACATGCGGTTTCGTACGCTCAAACTTTTCCTTGGACACGGTGCACCTCTTTTCTCAATTCACATTCTCAGCAGTCGCTCGACGACGCTAACCGCTAACTATTAGGAAGCCTTCTTGATGACTTCGTCCGCAACACTCGCCGGAGCTTCGGCGTAATGGCTGAACTCCATGGAGTAAGCCGCGCGCCCCTGGGTGGCCGACCGCAGGTCGGTCGCGTAACCGAACATTTCCTTCAGAGGAACCTCGGCGCGAATCGTCTTGCCCGTTGGGGTGTCTTCCATGCCCTGCACGGTGCCGCGCCGACGATTCAGGTCGCCCATTACGTCGCCCATGTATTCTTCAGGCGTCGAAACCTCGACCTTCATGATCGGCTCAAGCAGAACCGGGCTCGCCTTCGCGAAACCTTCCTTGAACGCCATGGAACCGGCGATCTTGAAGGCCATCTCGGACGAGTCGACATCGTGGTAGGAGCCGTCGTAGAGCGTGACCTTGACGTCCACGACCGGGAAGCCGGCTAGCACGCCGTTTTCCATTTGCTCCTGAATACCCTTATCAACTGAAGGCACGTACTCGCGCGGCACGACGCCACCTACGATGGCGTTGACAAACTCGTACCCGGTACCCGGCTCCTGCGGCTCCAGCTTGATCCAGACGTGACCGTACTGACCACGACCGCCAGACTGGCGCACGAACTTGCCTTCTTGCTCGACTGCCTTGCGGATGGTCTCGCGGTACGCCACCTGCGGCTGGCCGACGTTAGCCTCGACCTTGAACTCACGGCGCAGGCGATCGACGATGATGTCGAGATGCAACTCACCCATGCCGGAGATAATGGTCTGCCCGGACTCTTCATCGGTGCGTACCCGGAAGGACGGGTCTTCCTGCGCCAGCTTCTGCAGCGCCAGACCCATCTTTTCCTGGTCGCTCTTGGTCTTGGGCTCCACCGCAACCGAGATTACCGGCTCGGGGAACTCCATGCGCTCCAGAATAATCTTGTTCTCGGGGTCGCAGAGAGTATCACCCGTCGTGACGTCCTTCAGACCCACCGCAGCAGCAATGTCACCGGCCCGAACTTCCTTGATCTCTTCGCGGTTGTTCGAGTGCATTTGCACGATACGACCGAAGCGCTCTTTCTTGCCCTTCACCGAGTTAAAAACCGAGTCGCCGGAGGAAACGACGCCCGAGTACACACGGAAGAAGGTCAGCGAGCCGACAAATGGGTCAGTCGCGACCTTGAACGCAAGCGCCGAGAACGGCTCATCATCGCTAGCATGACGCTCGGCCGGCGTTTCGTCCGCGTCATCCAGGTGACCCTGAATCGCAGGAATATCGACGGGGCTGGGCATGAACTCGATAATCGCATCGAGCATGGCCTGCACGCCCTTGTTCTTGAACGCAGAGCCGCACATGGCCGGAACGATCTCGCCCGCCAAGGTGCGCGTACGCAGCCCCTGCTTAATCTCGTCGACGCTGAGCTCGGCACCCTCCAGGTACTTATCCATGAGCTCTTCGTTGGCTTCGGCAGCCGCCTCGACCATCTTCTCACGATACTCCTGGGCCTGAGCCAGCAGCTCGGCCGGAATATCCTTCTGCTCGTAGGTCATGCCCTGGGACGCCTCGTCCCAGTAGATGGCCTTCATGCGGATCAGGTCGATCACGCCGGCAAAGCTGTCCTCAGCTCCGATCGGGAGCTGAATGGGAACGGGGTTGCCACCGAGACGGGTGCGGATCTGCTCGACCACGCGCAGGAAGTTTGCGCCGGCACGGTCCATCTTGTTAACGAAGGCCATGCGCGGAACGCCGTACTTGTTGGCCTGACGCCAGACGGTCTCAGACTGCGGCTCGACGCCGCCGACGGCGCAGAACACAGCAACAGCACCGTCTAGCACGCGCAGCGAACGCTCGACTTCGATGGTGAAGTCAACGTGGCCGGGGGTATCAATGATGTTGATACGGTGCTGCGGGTACTGCTGATCCATGCCCTGCCAGAAGCAGGTAGTAGCAGCGGACGTAATCGTAATGCCTCGCTCCTGCTCCTGCTCCATCCAGTCCATTGTTGCAGCACCTTCGTGCGTCTCACCCAGCTTGTGAGAAACACCGGTGTAGAACAGGATGCGCTCGGTCGTGGTCGTCTTACCGGCGTCAATGTGCGCCATGATGCCGATGTTGCGATAGCGCTCGATGGGCGTCTTACGTGCCACTGCTGATTACTCCCACCGCGGTTATTACCAGCGGTAATGCGAAAATGCTTTGTTGGCTTCGGCCATGCGGTGCGTGTCTTCGCGCTTCTTGACAGCACCACCGCGGTTCTCGGCGGCATCCAGAAGCTCGCCAGCGAGCCGCAGGGCCATGGTGTTCTCGCCACGCTTACGGGCGGCATCAAGCACCCAGCGCATGGCCAGCGTGGTACGACGCTCGGCACGCACTTCGACCGGGACCTGATAGGTAGCACCGCCGACGCGACGGGACTTCACCTCGACCAGCGGGCGAACGTTCTCGAGCGCAGTCTCCAGAACCTCCAGCGGCTCGCTGCTCTGGTTCTTCTCTGCGATACGCTCAAGAGCGCCATACAGGATCTTCTCGGCGACCGACTTCTTGCCGTCGAGCATGACCATATTCATAAACTTGGTGAGCAACTCACTTCCGAACTTAGGGTCCGGAAGGACTTTGCGCTTGGGGACTTCACGTCTTCTCGGCATTGCAGTTACCCGATTTCTTTAACAGATACGCTGAAGGTGCCGCGATTAGCCCTTCGGCCTCTTGGCGCCGTACTTGGAACGGCCCTGACGACGCTTGTCGACGCCAGCGGCGTCCAGCGCACCACGAACGGTGTGGTAACGAACACCCGGCAGGTCCTTTACACGACCGCCGCGGATCAGAACCACGGAGTGTTCCTGAAGGTTATGCCCTTCACCACCAATGTAGGAGCTGACCTCGAAACCGTTGGTGAGTCGAACACGGGCGACTTTTCGCATGGCCGAGTTCGGCTTCTTCGGCGTGGTCGTGTACACGCGCGTGCAGACGCCGCGACGTTGCGGGCAGGCCTGCAATGCGGGCACGTTGCTCTTCTCAACTTTGCGAGCGCGGCCTTTGCGGACCAACTGGTTGATCGTTGCCATTTGAATCGGTCACTCCAAGCTGAAAACGAACGACAGGCCGGTGGACCCGGCCTGTCGAAGGTGCGCAATTTTAGTTACAGGGGGGATTGGTGTCAACCAATCCGAGGACTTAGTCGTCGTTCGAAGGCGAATTGGGCTCTTCGGAGCTCGCAAAAGCGGCATTCGCCTCTGCAACCTGCTCTGCCAGGCTCGGCCCGGACTCTTCCGCACGCTGGCGACGACGCTCCTGGTGGTACGCATAACCCGTACCCGCCGGGATGAGGCGGCCGACGATGACGTTCTCCTTCAGGCCGCGCAAGTCGTCCCTGGCACCCCGCGTCGCTGCCTCCGTGAGGACGCGCGTGGTTTCCTGGAAGGACGCCGCGGAGATGAAGGATTCCGTCGCCAGCGACGCCTTGGTGATGCCGAGCAGCACCGGCTCGTAGGACGCCGGCTGCTTGTCCTGCGCCACCAAGCGATCGTTCTCGTCCAACACCTTGGCGCGATCGACCTGCTCGCCCTTCAGGAACTTGCTATCGCCAGGATCGCGGATCTCGACCTTACGCAACATCTGGCGGTTGATGACCTCGATGTGCTTGTCGTTGATCTTCACGCCCTGCAGGCGGTAGACGTCCTGAATCTCCTTGACGAGATAGGTCGCCAGCGCGGTGGTGCCGAGCAGCCGCAGAATGTCGTGCGGGTTCGGTTCACCGTCACAGATGACTTCGCCCTTGTTGACGTGCTCGCCCTCGAACACCGTGACATGGCGCCACTTCGGAATCAGCTCCTCGTGGGTATTGCCTTCGCTGTCGGTGATCACGACGCGCTGCTTGCCCTTGGTGTCCTTGCCGAAGCCGATGGTGCCGGAGATCTCGGCGAGGATCGCAGGCTCCTTCGGCTTGCGCGCCTCGAAGAGATCCGCCACCCGCGGCAGACCGCCGGTGATGTCACGGGTCTTGGACGACTCCTGCGGGATACGCGCAATGACGTCGCCCACGTCCACTTCCTGACCGTCGCTGCCGCTAACGATCGCGCCCGAAGGCAGGAAGTAGCTAGCCGGGATCTCGGTGCCGGCGATGTTGAGGTCGTTACCGTCCTCGTCCACCAGCTTGACCATCGGCCGCAGATCCTTGTAAGCCACGCGCTCTTCGGTGGGCTTACCGTCCGCACCGATGACCGAGCGGCGGATCTCGCCGCTGCCACGGCTCTTGGGATCCGTGACGACCATGCTGGACAGACCCGTCATCTCGTCGATGTGGGTCGTCACGGTCACACCATCGACGAAGTCGTAGAACTTCATCCGACCCTTCACTTCGGTGACGATCGGGTGGGTGTGCGGATCCCAGGTCGCGACGATCTGACCGGCCTCGACCGCGTCATCGTCCGCGACGCTGATCACGGCGCCATACGGAATCTTGTAACGCTCGCGCTCGCGGCCATGGGTATCCATTACCGTCAGCTCACCCGAACGCGACACCGCCACGTAGTTGCCGCTGGCGTGCTTGACCACCTTGATGTTGTGCAAGCGCACAGTGCCGGCAGTCCTGATCTGCACGTTGTTGATGGACGCGGCACGACTTGCAGCTCCACCGATGTGGAAGGTGCGCATCGTCAGCTGCGTGCCCGGCTCGCCGATGGACTGCGCGGCGATAACGCCGACGGACTCGCCGATGTTCACCAGGTGGCCTCGCGCAAGGTCGCGGCCGTAGCAGCGCGCGCACACGCCATGCCGGGTTTCGCAGGTGATGGCGCTACGCACCCACACCTCATCGACGCCCATGGCCTCAAGGCGCTCTACCCAGTCCTCGTCGAGCAGCGTGCCGGCCTCGACTGCGATCTCGTTCTCGCTGCCCGGCAACACGACATCGCGGGCGACCACTCGACCGAGTACGCGGTCGCGCAGGGGTTCGACCACGTCGCCGCCTTCGATCAGCGGCGTCATCAGGAGCCCCTGGTAAGTGCCGCAATCGAGTTCCGTAACGGTCAGATCCTGCGAGACGTCGACCAGGCGACGCGTGAGGTATCCGGAGTTAGCCGTCTTCAGTGCCGTATCGGCCAGGCCCTTGCGCGCACCGTGGGTGGAGATGAAGTACTGGAGTACGTTCAGTCCCTCACGGAAGTTCGCGGTAATAGGCGTTTCGATGATGGAGCCATCAGGCTTCGCCATCAGGCCACGCATACCGGCCAGCTGACGAATCTGAGCAGGGCTACCACGAGCACCCGAGTCCGCCATCATGAAGATGGAGTTAAAGGACTTCTGAGTAACTTCGTTGCCATCCTGGTCGACAAGGACGTCCTTGCCGAGCTTCTCCATCATGGCCTTGGCGACTTGGTCGTTGGTATGCGACCAGATATCGATGACCTTGTTATAGCGCTCGCCGTTGGTGACGAGACCCGAGGCGTACTGATCCTCGATGTCCTTCACCTCTTCCTCGGCGCGGTTGAGGATGTCTTCCTTCTCCTCCGGGATGACCATGTCATCCAGGGCGATAGAAACGCCGGCCCGAGTGGACATGCGGAAGCCGAGGTACATGAGCTGGTCGGCGAAGATGACAGTCTCCTTCAGACCAACGCGCCGATACGCCGCGTTGATCAAAGCAGAAATCGCCTTCTTGTTCATGTCGCGGTCGACCAGCTCGAACGGCAGGCCGTCGGGGACGATCTCGAACAGCACGGCGCGACCGGCGACGGTCTCGACGCGACGCAGGCGCTCCACCTTTTCGCCGTCGTCATCTTGCACGACCTCACGAATGCGAACCTGGATCCGCGCCTGCAAGGACAGGATGCCGGTTTCCCAGGCGCGGCGGACTTCGGCGAGATCCGAGAACACCATGCCGGTGCCCTTGGCATCCACGCGCTCACGCGTGATGTAGTACAGGCCGAGCACCACGTCCTGCGACGGCACGATGATCGGGTCACCGCTAGCCGGGGACAGCACGTTGTTGGTGGACATCATCAGCGCGCGCGCTTCGAGCTGCGCTTCCAGCGACAGCGGCACGTGTACGGCCATCTGGTCGCCGTCGAAGTCGGCGTTGAACGCGGTACACACTAGCGGGTGCAACTGGATGGCCTTACCCTCGATCAGCACCGGCTCAAAGGCCTGGATGCCGAGGCGGTGCAGCGTCGGTGCACGGTTCAGGAGCACCGGGTGCTCGCGAATCACCTGCTCGAGGATGTCCCAGACTTCCGGCGCCTCACGCTCGACCAGTTTCTTCGCCGCCTTAATGGTGGTGGCCATGCCAAGCCGCTGCAGGCGCGAGAAGATGAACGGTTTGAACAGCTCCAGCGCCATGCGCTTGGGCAGACCGCACTGGTGCAGACGCAGCGTCGGGCCTACCACGATCACGGAACGGCCGGAGTAGTCGACACGCTTACCAAGCAAGTTCTGACGGAAGCGGCCCTGCTTGCCCTTGATCATGTCGGCCAAGGACTTGAGCGGACGCTTGTTGGTGCCCGTAATGGCACGGCCGCGGCGGCCATTATCGAGCAGCGCGTCGACAGCTTCCTGCAACATGCGCTTCTCGTTGCGAACGATGATGTCCGGCGCGGAGAGCTCGAGCAGACGCTTCAGGCGGTTATTGCGGTTGATAACGCGGCGGTACAGATCGTTCAGATCCGAGGTCGCGAAGCGGCCGCCATCGAGCGGAACCAGCGGGCGCAGATCCGGCGGCAGCACAGGCAGCACCGTCATGATCATCCACTCGGGACGATTGCCAGACTCGAGGAACGCCTCGATCAGCTTGAGGCGCTTGGACAGGCGCTTGATCTTGGTCTCGGAGTTGGTGGCGGCCACTTCTTCGCGAAGGGTCCGCGCCTCGTCCTCCATGTCGATGCTCTTGAGCAGCTCGAATACAGCTTCGGCGCCCATGCGCGCATCGAACTCGTCGCCGTACTGCTCGACGGCGTCCAGATAGGCCTCGTCGTTGAGCAGCTGACCGCGTTCGAGCGGCGTCATACCCGGATCGATGACCACGAACGCTTCGAAGTAGAGAATGCGCTCGATGTCACGCAGGGTCATGTCCATCAACAAGCCGATGCGGCTCGGAAGGGACTTCAGGAACCAGATGTGCGCAACCGGGCTCGCCAGGTCGATATGACCCATGCGATCACGACGAACCTTGGCCAGGGTCACTTCGACGCCGCACTTTTCGCAGACGACGCCGCGGTGCTTCAGGCGCTTGTACTTGCCGCACAAGCACTCGTAGTCCTTAACCGGGCCGAAGATCTTCGCGCAGAACAGACCGTCGCGCTCCGGCTTGAAGGTACGGTAGTTGATGGTCTCCGGCTTCTTCACTTCGCCGTAAGACCAAGACCGGATCATCTCCGGCGACGCCAGCCCGATACGGATGGCGTCGAAATCGTCCAGCTGCGCTCCCGGCTGCTTGAACAGGTTGAGTAGGTCTCTCATATCCGCTGCCCGTCCAACTGTGTTGGTAAATTCACAAGATCGCTAACGCGGTCGTATCCGTTGCGATCAGTCCTGCTCGAGCTCGATATTGATGCCGAGCGAACGGATCTCCTTGACCAACACGTTGAAGGACTCGGGCATGCCGGCCTCCATGCGGTGGTCGCCGTCCACGATGTTCTTGTACATCTTGGTGCGGCCATTCACGTCGTCGGATTTCACCGTCAGCATCTCCTGCAGCGTGTAAGCGGCGCCGTAGGCTTCCAGCGCCCAAACTTCCATTTCGCCGAATCGCTGACCGCCGAACTGCGCCTTACCGCCCAGCGGCTGCTGGGTGACGAGGCTGTACGGGCCGGTCGAACGCGCGTGCATCTTGTCGTCGACCAGATGGTTCAGCTTCAGCATGTACATGTAGCCGATCGTCACCGGACGGTCGAACGCGTCGCCGGTGCGGCCGTCATAAAGCGTCGCCTGGCCGGATTCCGGCAGATCGGCAAGCTTCAGCATGCGCTTGATCTCGGTCTCATCGGCGCCGTCGAACACCGGGGTCGCCATGGGTACGCCGCCCTTGAGGTTCTCGCACAGCTCAACGATTTCTTCATCGCGCAGCGAGTCCAGGTCTTCCTTGGTGCCGCTGCTGTTGTAGATCTCGTCCAGGAACTTGCGCATTTCGGCGACCTTGGCCTTTGCTTCCAGCATCTGGCCGATCTTCTTGCCGAGGCCCTTAGCGGCCCAACCCAGATGGGTCTCCAGCACTTGCCCAACGTTCATGCGCGAAGGCACGCCGAGCGGGTTAAGCACGACATCTACCGGCTCGCCGTCTTCGGTGAAGGGCATGTCCTCGACCGGAACGATCATGGAGATGACGCCCTTGTTACCGTGACGACCGGCCATCTTGTCGCCGGGCTGGATGCGCCGACGCACGGCCATGTAGACCTTGACCATCTTGAGCACGCCCGGGGCGAGATCGTCGCCCGCGGTGATCTTGCCCTTCTTCTCTTCGAAGCGGCGCTCGAAGGCCTCGGCCTGCGCCTTGAGCTGAGCCTGCACGCGCTCGAGCTGCGTGTTGGCGTCCTCATCGCGCACCCGCACGTCGAACCACTGCTCACGCGGCAGCTCGGCGAGGTAGTCGGCGGTAATCTCCTGACCGGCCTTGAGGCCCTTCGGACCGCCGTCGGCGACCTTGCCGACCAAGACGTTCTGAAGCCGGGCGTAAGCGTCGTCCTCGACGATGCGGTACTGGTCGCGCAGGTTCTTGCGGACCTCGGCGAGTTGCTCGGCCTCGATAGCCTTGGCACGCTCGTCCTTCTCGACGCCGTCACGGGTGAAGACCTGCACGTCGATCACCGTGCCGTCCATGCCTGTGGGCACGCGCAGCGAGGTGTCCTTCACGTCGGAAGCCTTCTCGCCGAAGATAGCCCGCAGTAGCTTTTCTTCCGGCGTCAGCTGGGTTTCGCCCTTCGGCGTAACCTTGCCGACTAGAATATCGCCCGCCTTCACTTCCGCGCCGATGTATACGATGCCGGACTCATCCAACTTGGACAGTGCGGCTTCGCCTACGTTCGGAATATCGGCGGAAATCTCTTCCGGTCCGAGCTTAGTGTCGCGCGCCACGCAGGTTAGCTCTTCGATATGGATCGTGGTGTAGCGATCCTCCTGAACGACCCGCTCGGAGATGAGGATGGAGTCCTCGAAGTTGTAGCCGTTCCAAGGCATGAACGCGACCAGCATGTTCTGGCCCAGCGCCAGTTCGCCCATATCGGTAGACGGACCGTCCGCCAGGACGTCGCCCTTGGCGATCACATCGCCCGGGCGGACCAGCGGCCGCTGGTTGATGCAGGTGTTCTGGTTGGAACGCGTGTACTTGGTCAGGCTGTAAATGTCTACGCCCGGCTCGCCCGGCGCGGTCTCGTCGTCATTCACCCGCACCACAATGCGCGAAGCATCGACTTGGTCGACCACACCGCCACGGTCGGCGACCACGGTTACGCCGGAGTCGACGGCCACGGCGCGCTCCATGCCGGTGCCAACCAACGGTTTGTCGGCACGCAAGGTCGGCACGGCCTGGCGCTGCATGTTCGAACCCATAAGCGCGCGGTTCGCGTCATCGTGCTCGAGGAACGGCACCAGGGATGCCGCCACGGACACAGTCTGCTTCGGCGACACGTCCATGTACTGGACCTTGTCAGGCGTCGCAACACCGAATTCGTTCATGTGGCGAATAGAGATCAGCTCGTCCATGAGACGGCCGCTCTCATCCACGCGCGCGTTGGCCTGCGCGATGATGTAACGCCCCTCTTCGATCGCCGACAGGTATTCGACTTCGTCGGTAACGACGCCATCAACCACCTTGCGGTACGGCGTCTCGAGGAAGCCGTAGGGGTTGGTGCGGGCATAGGTCGCCAACGAGTTGATCAGACCGATATTCGGACCTTCCGGCGTCTCGATCGGGCACACGCGGCCGTAGTGCGTCGGGTGCACGTCGCGGACTTCGAACCCGGCGCGCTCGCGCGTCAGACCGCCCGGGCCAAGCGCCGATACGCGACGCTTGTGGGTGACCTCGGACAGCGGGTTGTTCTGGTCCATGAACTGGCTGAGCTGCGAGGAACCGAAGAACTCCTTGATCGCAGCCGCCACCGGCTTGGCGTTGATGAGCTCCTGCGGCATCAGGCCTTCGCTCTCGGCAATGGAGAGGCGCTCGCGCACCGCGCGCTCGACGCGAACCAAGCCGACGCGGAAGACGTTCTCCGCCATCTCGCCAACCGACCGTACGCGGCGGTTGCCGAGGTGGTCGATATCGTCGACCTGCCCCTTGCCGTTACGAATGTTAATCAGCTCGTGCAGAACATCGAGGATGTCCTCGTTCGACAACACGCCAGGACCGGTGACCTCGTCGCGACCGACCCGCAGGTTGAACTTCATGCGGCCAACCGGCGACAGGTCGTAACGCTCTTCGGTGAAGAAGAGATTGTGGAACAGCGCTTCGGCGGCCTCCTTGGTCGGCGGCTCGCCCGGACGCATCATGCGGTAGATCTCGACTAGCGCCTCGAGCTGCGTCTTGGTGGGATCGATCCGCAGAGTGTTGGAGATATATGGGCCGCGGTCGAGGTCGTTGACGTATAGCGTCTCGACCTTCTCGATTTTTGCCTCGCGGAACTTCTCGACCAGTTCGGCGGTAAGCTCGGCATTGGCCTCGGCCAGGAGCTCGCCGCTCGAGGTGTCCACGACATCGTGGGCAATGATCTTGCCGACCATGTATTCTTCGGGCACTTCGAGCTGCGTCAGCCCCGCTTTTTCCATCTCGCGGATATGGCGCGCGGTGACGCGACGACCGGTCTCGACGATGACGGTATCGCCGTTCTTGATGTCGAAGCTCGCGGTCTCGCCGCGCAGACGTTCGGGCACCAGGTCGAGCACAACCTTCTCGCCATCAAAGCGATAGGTATTGGTCTCGAAGAACGTGTTCAGAATCTGCTCGTTGTCGAAGCCCAGGGCGCGCAGCAGCACCGTAGCCGGCAGCTTACGGCGACGGTCGATGCGGGCAAAAATGCAGTCCTTGGGATCGAACTCGAAGTCCAGCCAGGAGCCGCGGTACGGGATCACCCGCGCCGAGAACAGCAACTTGCCGGACGAATGGGTCTTGCCCTTGTCGTGGTCGAAGAACACGCCGGGCGAGCGATGGAGCTGGGACACGATTACGCGCTCCGTCCCGTTCACCACGAAGGTGCCGTTGCGCGTCATGAGCGGCAGCTCGCCCATGTACACTTCCTGCTCCTTGATATCCTTGACCGTCTGGGCGTCCTTGTCCTTGATGACCAGGCGCACCAACACGCGCAACGGCGCCGCGTAGGTCAGCCCGCGGAGCTGACACTCCTTGACGTCGAAGGCCGGCTCCCCGATACGATAACTAACGTATTCGAGCGAGGCAGTGCCGGAGTAACTGGTAATCGGGAACACCGACTTGAACGCGGCGTGCAGCCCCGTTTCCGTGCGCGCGTCCGGATTAGCATCCTCCTGCAGAAAACCTGCGTAGGACTCTATTTGGGTCGCGAGGAGGTAGGGGACTTTGAGAACTTGCGGCAACTTGCCGAAGTCCTTGCGGATGCGCTTCTTTTCGGTGAACGAATAGGCCATCGAGGTTCCTCACCTGAGCTGGTTCCGAATTCAGAGGTCCGTGTTCTGGGCCGTGGCCGGCCGGGAACGCGCAACTCTGAACTTCCCTATAACGGGAAAAGGCCGGCGGCGCCGAAGCGCCACCAGCCGCACGTCAAACGGCTTGTACTGCCTGACGGTGCAAGACCTTACTTAACTTCGACGGTAGCGCCCGCCTCGGTCAGCTTGGTCTTCATAGCTTCGGCGTCGTCCTTGGAGACACCTTCCTTAACCGTGGCCGGGGCACCCTCGACCATCTCCTTGGCTTCCTTCAGACCAAGGCCGGTGATCTCGCGCACAGCTTTAATGACGGCAACCTTGTTGCTGCCGAAGCTGGTCATGACCACATCGAACTCGGTCTTCTCTTCGGCGGCAGCAGCCTCGCCACCACCAGCAGCAGCCGGAGCCGCGGCCACGGCCGCAGCGGCGGTCACGCCGAACTTCTCTTCCATGGCTTCGATGAGGTCAACGACCTCCATCACGGTCATGTTGGAAATCGCTTCGAGAATCTCGTCTTTGGAAACGGCCATCGCCTTACACTCCTAAAAATTGACGCGAATAATGAATCAGCAAAAAGACAAACAGGTCGCTACGCCGCCTTGGCGTCCTTGACCGCAGCCAGGGTCCGCACCAGCTTGCCGGGCACCTCGTTGAGGGTGGTGACAAACTTCTGGACCGGGGCGCGCATGGTCGCCATAAGCTGTGCCAGCGCCTCCTCCCGCGTCGGCATGCTAGCGAGCCGATCGAGTTCGGATGCGGGCAGCATCTTGCCGCCAACGCCCAGGAACTTCACCTCGAGCGCTTTATGCTCTTTGGCGAAATTCTTGAAAACGCGAGCGGCGGCGCCGGGATCTTCCTGCGAGAAGGCGAGCACGAGCGGGCCCTCGAAAGCCTCCTGGAGGCATTCGAAATCCGTACCCTCAACAGCGCGCCGCGCCAAGGTGTTCTTCACCACCTTGACGTAGACGCCCTGCTGACGCGCCTGGACTCGCAGTTCGTCCATCGTAGTCGCGTCCAGCCCCCGGTATTCCGCCGCCACGGCGGAAAGGGCGGAACTCGCGACTGCGGCGACTTCCTGCACCATTGCCTTTTTCTGTTCCAGACTCAGTCCCATTTTCAAACCTCCTGGAACGTGCGTTGAAAGGGCCGCACCGTTTCCGGACGACCCCCTGCAGCGGCCTTTCAGACCGCTCGCCCCGAAGGGCTTTCAACGGCAGCCAGATGCAGGAAAACCTGTCTGGGCTGTGCCGTCTGCGCAGGCGGCTCGGGACTCCCCTCGCCTTTCAGCAC
>JAJUGG010000076.1 GCA_029268285.1 Ectothiorhodospiraceae bacterium
CGTCCTTGAGCTTGAGGCTATAGGCATTGTGAACGGTGTAGTACCGCTCTTGAGCTTGCATGACTTCCAGCAGCTTGGCTTGGCCGTCGCTACGGCGGCTGCTGCGGATTTGCTCAAGGTAGCTCGGGTACGCGATGGCCGTGAGAATGCCAATGATGGCAACGACGATGACCAGCTCGATCAGGGTGAAACCAGCGAAGCGATAGGTGGTGCAGAGGGTGCGCTTGCTCATGGTGCCTTTCTCGCTCACCGTAGCTGGCGCCAGGATTGGCGGTTCCACAGGGCCGGCGTGCGGTTGATCGTCTCGCAATCCTGACCTTTGCATTCGCTGCCTTCGCCGTGCGTGCCCGGGCCGAGGTAGGCGATATCGGAGCCGTCGCCGGCGCCGAGTGTCGGTTGCTGGAGCACACCGGTCTGGCTTTTTGCGCCGCTGACCGGCACGGGCTCTTCGCCCGCGCCAGGCCGCACATAGTCGTCGCGGTTGAAGCCGTCCTTGCCGTCAACGTCGAAGATCGAGATTTCGTCGATGCGACTGCCGTCGCGGTAGTCGAGCGCCATGAGCCAGCTCTCGCCGCCCTGGCTGCAGGGGTCGTCGTTCGGGATCAGCGTGGTGAAGAGCAGGCGATCGCCCGAGATCAGGGTATCGGTCACCTGCATTTCGCCGGCCGGCTGCTTGCCCTGGACTACAAGATCCAGATACCAGCCGAAATGGCTCTGCTCGGGGTCGGCATCGCCATCGCCGTACCAGCTGATCGGCTCGTTGCTGACAATGCGCCAGTCGCGGTCGTGTACGTTAAGCTCCGCTTCGATGGCCTGCGCTAGCAACTTGCTGCGGGAGATGTCGTCCGGGGCGGCAAGGTCCCTGTCCCAGATGCCGTAGACGCTTTCCACAGTGGATTTCGGTGCGGCATCCGTGGTCTCGAGGTATTTGCCGGTGCCGAAGACGATCAGATAGCCGCGGCCGGTGGGATGACGGCGGATGCTCGGCTGCGTGGTAATGGGCTGATGGTAGGCTGCTGCGCCCTCGCCGTGTACCGCTTTGAAAAGCGGCTTGTTGTGGCTGATCGCCCAGCTCTCGGGGCTCGTAGCGCTTAGGTCGAACTTCCAGAGATTGCCGAACAGATCTCCGCCGTAGACAAAGTCAACAATGCCGTCGCCATTTACATCCGCCGGCGCGACGGTGGCGAGCCCGTTCGGGCGGCTGGCGTCGGTGGGGTCGCTCGCGGTGCCGACGCCGGTATCGATTTTCCGGATCAAGCTGCCGTTTGCCATGTCCACGATATACAACACGGCGTTACCGCTGGAGCTTTGGGCGCCGTCAACTTCGGTATTGTTGTAGCCGTTGCCGAAAACGGCGGCCCATTTGCCGTTGTGCAGTCGCACGACTTGGGGGCGACTGAAGGTGTAGCCGAGGTCGGCGTCGTCGGTATCGCCGAACTCCCAAAGCACCTTCTCGGCGATGCTGCTTTCAGAGGTCAAGCCCGTTGGCGCTTGAGTGATGTCCAGCGCGTACACGGCTTGTCCGCCGCCGCCGAGGCCGCCCACCAGCACGCTATGCCAGCGGCCATCGAAGAAAGCATCGGCCTCGGTAGGGGTGGCGTCAACGTAGTAACGGTGCGTGTACTCGGGGCTGCCGAGTTCTGCGAGGCGGTCGAAGACGGCGCCGGGGATGTAGGCGAAAAGCTCTTCTCCGGTCGCGGCCGAGAAGGCGTGCAGCATGCCATCGTTGGCGCCTACGTACACGATGCCCGCGCGCCCGGCGTGCGTTTGCTTGAAGGCAGCGTAGCTTGCGGAGGCAGCGTTCTCCGGCGCGCTTTCGCCGGGCCAGGCATTAGGATAGAAACGGCGTGGTGGCCCGACGTAGACGGGGGAGGCGCTGATGATATCGCCGAGCAGGCTGTCGCGGTTGCGGAAGACTCCGTTCGTATTGGCGATCTCCTTGGAACGGTTGCCGCGAAGGTAATCGACGAGATCCGCCCCTTGCGCGTTCTTGTTCAAGGCGTGCCGCTGGGCTTCGGAAAGTGCGCTCCAAGAAAAGACCACGCCTTGCTCCTGATCCGCCCGCCACGTCACGATGCGGCGATTGCCGGCGTGCTTGCCCGTATAGTTGCGTAGATCGCTGGCACAGGTGCCGCCGTCGAGGGCGCAGCCGGCATCCCAGCGAATATCGCCGATGCTGCCGTCATCGTTGAGCGTGTAGGCGAGCAGTTGCCCCGTCCAATCCTCGCTGTTGAAGCGGGCGATGTAGATGGCATCGCTTCCGGCGATGGAGCCCGATTCCAGCGCGGCCGAAGAGGCCGAGCTGTTGCGGTTACTGACTCGGTTGAGAATGGTTTCGAAAGCGGCTGCCAGGCTCTGCGGGTCGTCGGCGCTGAAGAACTGGCCGCGGCTGTTGATGGCGGCATGCCAGAGGTCGTAGACGTTGTCCGGGTGTCCGTTCCCGAGCCAGTCGACTTCGTACTTGGCCTCCGGCCAAGCTTTCGTGCCTGCCGCCAAGGCGTTGTAGTCCCCGCCATAGGTGTTGCCGCCCCAGCGCGGGTCCTGCAGCGAGCTGCTCAGACCGAAGCTGACGGTGAAGTTCACCATGTGTTGCCAAGTCGCGGGGTTGTTGCGCGGGTTCCAGTAGTTGTCGTCGGCGCTTCCTTCCTGATGCGGGAAGTAAGCCGGCACCTCGTCGTCGAGATCCGGCTGCAGGTCGTTCAGCCAGAACTGGAAGGCAAGATCCGCGATCGTGTCTGCGGCACGGTCCTGGAAAGGCGGCCTGGGGGTGTAGGTCTTGCCGTCAGGGAGCGTGTGAGAGCGATTGTCGACGTTGCCTGGGTAGTCATCTAGCTGGCCGTTCCACACGCCGTCCGTCATGAGGATGTGATAGCTCTGCCGACAGGCGGCCATGTCGGAGTTTGCGTCGTCGTGTGCATTGAGATAAGGCTCAGCGGTTTGGAAGTACTCGCCGGCACGCTGCGTGGCTCGGCGTAATGGCGTACCGCCTCGGGCGGGCAGGTCCATGACCCAGTCGTAGAAGGCATCGCGGTGCGCGCCCTCGAAGGGCCGCACGCCAGCGGCGAGCCCATCGTCGTTGATGCGCTGCCAGCCGAGGCGAATACTGCTGCCGAAGCCGGCGAAAGCCAGCGTAGCGCCGCTGATGGTGGCGAGGCGGCGCGTGCGATAAAAGCTGTACCAGTTGGCGAAGTTCTGCCGCTGGTCTGGGGGCACGACAACTTTGTCGTAGCAGTCATTGTCGCTGGGAGTGCCGTTGCAGCCCGCGTTGCTCGCGTCCCAGACGCTGTAAAAGGCAGGGCCACGGCTCCAGCCGGGCTGGGGGTAGCGGCTCCGCAGATCGGTGCGGCTGGTTCGCACAAAGCCGTCATCCCAGGCATCCTCGAAACGCGTGCTCAGGGGGGTGCCGTTCGCATCAACCGGCGGCTTGTAAGTCACCTGCGGGTTATAGGCCATGCCGTTGAAGCGGTATGAATGGAAGGCCAGGTCGTTGTCGTCGGCGCCCAAGCCATCGGGTACATAGTCGCGATCCATGCTGCCGGAGTCATCCAGGGTGAGGATGAGGTTTGGCGCCACTCCTGTTTTCAGGAACAGGGGCGTGTGGCTGAGGTCGAGCGGCGCGGCTCGCGTCACGTGCAGCGAGGACGAAAGTACGAGGCCCGCCGCGAAGGCTACCGAGAACGAAAGTTTGATCTTGTTCGAGCTCATCAGGCGCCCTTTAGTTCTTGTTGATTCTCACGGTGGACTGCACTACCCGCTGCGCCGCGGTATCGCCACCGAAGCCGGCCGCCGAGACGCGATACAAGTGCGGGCCGAGCTGTTGGGCGCGTTCGTCGGTGTCGATGATGGTTACCCCGGGGTCGTAGCCGATGTACTCGACGATGAAGCGCGGATCGGCGCCGGCTTCGGCGATTGCATCCGTGCCGCTACCGTATTCCCTGCCTTGCGTCTGCCACCACGCCGCGTCTTGCATATGCAGCTCGACAAGGGCGTCGGCATTTTTTTCCCAGAGCTCGCAGGGCGGTGAGGCACAGATCGTTATGGCGCTGGGCGGATCGTAGAGGTCGATGTCCATGACCCATTCCTCGCCTTCTCGCAGCGCGGCTTCCGCGGCTTGGAAAGCGATTTTGCCGTTGCGGGCGTTGCCAGCCATGCGTTCTTCAAGCTGGGTCGTGCGCATGGCGGTGACACCTAAAACGGTCAGCACTAATAGGAAGATCAGACAAACCACGAGGACGACGCCTTGCTGTGTGCTCCGGCGTTGCGCGGGCTGCATATGGTTCATGAGGAGTCCCTTCCCTGTTTCAGGAGCCGAAGCTCGCGCTACGCAGTTCGCGGTTTCGAATGCTGGTGGTAAATGTGACGCTTCGCCGTAACTGCCGCGTGTCGGCGGGATCGATGGTCTCGTCGAGCAGCGTGTAAGTGGCGGTGTCAGCGTGGTCGAGAACGGCCTCCACGGAGCTCAGGAGCAGCGCAACGCGAACGGCAATGATGCGGTCGAAGTTGCTGCTGCTTAGTGCGGCCGCGGTGACGTAGTCGTCGACCTCCCCGTCGCCGTTCTGGTCGCGCCCGAATTGAATTTGCATGTTCTCCACGCCCTCGAGCAGTTGCTCGCTCATCTCTACGCCCGCTTTGAGGCTGCGCTCGTAGAGCGCGTAGATGGGTTGGCCCTGCTGGTTGGTGTCTCCGGTTGCGCCGATGAAGTAGGTTTTGCTCTCTAGCGGCATGACTAGCGCGTCTCTGCGATAGGCCTTGCTGAGGCTTGAGCTAGTGTTTCCACTGTCGTCGTGCCGGAGAATCAGGGGATTGGTCGCCCCGCTAGCGTCTCCCGTTACGCGGAAAAGGTCGGCATTGACGCAATCGGTGATGAAGACCGCATCGTCAACTTTGATCTCGGCCGGGTTCGCTGTGAGGACGAGTGCCGCATCAGCGCTGACTAGGTCGCTGCTCAGCTTCGCGGCTACTGGTGACGCATAGCGGACGGTGAGCATGTCGGTGCCGGGGCGTACAGCAATGGAGCCGGCTTTGGTTCCCGAGGCGACGTTATTCACGCCGGTAACGATGCCATCGTTGTGGAACGCGGCCGCTGCGCTGATCCCGGTGGCGAGGATGTTGGGCTTAAGGCGGTCCAGGCCCATGCAGCCCTGAAAGCCCGCCATACGGATATTGCGGGCCAGTGTTTCGCTCGCGAATCGGCCGGCCTCCTGAATGTGCGCCAAGCCTTCATTTACGCGGTAGCTCATTTTGCTGCCGAGATAGATTTGGCCGGCGCCGATAATGAGGAGAAGCCCCAGCGCTAGGGCGATCATCACCTCGATTAAGGAAAGGCCTGATTGTGCGTGTTTTATTATATTGTTTTTTTGCATTTTTATTTTATTCTAGATTCAGGCGTTAAAGGCGCGTACGAAACCGAAAGGCTTCCGTCGCACTCGCTTGCTCTTTGTTATCGGTTCGGCTGCCGTCCCACTGGATGTCGATCAGGGCTTCGTGGTTGGTCACATCGATGCTGGCCGTAGCCGAGGGAAGCTTTGCCAGGAGTTCGCGCCCCCAATGAGCGAGATCTTGCTCGGCAAGGCTGGACGCACTAATTGCGGGGAGTGCGTTCTCGCTATCGAAGCTGATGTCGTAAGCGCCGGCGATAGCCGCACTGCGATTGGCGCGCATGCGATCGAGCAGGTCGTCGGCGAACAAGCTAGCGAGCGAGCGCTGATAAGCACCGTGGTTTTGGCGCAGACTGGTCGCTTGAAGCCCCGCCAAGCCCAAGAGTCCGACGGAAAGTACCAATACGGCAATTAGTACTTCGATCAGGGTAAAGCCGCCGTAGCGGCGCGTGATCCTCCGACGAGCCATCCTTAGCCCCTTCGCGGTCGTGAGTATGAAAACCGAACGCACCCAAACTTTTTTTGGCGACCTCTCCTGGTCGCATTAATGCCTCGGGCGCGGAGTTGTTGTTTGGTAGGCTGAGCTTAATTGACTCCAATGGGATGTTCCATTATTTCTCGATGAGCGGTCGTAAAAAGAGGATGAAGTGAGATTTAGAGAATAATTAATTTAAGAGTTGTATTTTTAGTGCTTGTTTAAGTTTGCGCTGGATCAAATATTGAATGAATCGTTAGCAACAACCATCCATACCAGATGATCCACCAGATGATCCACCACATGACTTCACCGGAGCGTGCGACCAGGCTTCTATGCCAAGCGGCCCTGGGCGGGCTGTGCATAAGCTGGCTCTCGCCGGCGGCAGCGGAGTGGGAACTGGCCTTTGCCGTGGAGGACTTTTCCTATGAAGAACCCAGCTTGATGAAGGAAGAGGGGACGCTGTACGGCGGGCGGGTGCGCTGGCATTCCGTGAACGAGCAGGGGTTCAGCCTCGAGCTTCAGACTACCCTGTTGGGCGGCGAGTTGGATTACGACGGCTATACCTGGGGCGGTGAGCCCGTCCAGACGGATACTGACGATGTGGTGTGGCAAGGGGCTGTGCTCGCCGGCTATGCCTTTGCGTCCCGAGACCTTATCGCTTATAGCGGCTTGGGCGGCCGCTATTGGCGTCAAGAGCTCAAGGGTGTGGGTGGTTACGAGCGCGAAATCGAGTGGCTGTATGTGCCGCTGGGGCTAGATTGGCAGGGCAGCTTCGTCAATAACCGCTGGAGTTGGAGCGCGCGTGCCGAGGGGCGCTGGTTGATTACCGGCGAGGTCACTTCGCATCTCAGCGATGTCAGCCGAGCGTTCTCCGATGTCGAGAATGATGTCGACGACGGTTATGGCTACGAACTTTCGCTATCGCTGCGCTATCGCCTGGAGCCGAGCAGCGTGGTCGAGGCGCTGGTCATCACGCCGTACTACCAGTATTGGGACGTCGACCGCTCCGACCTGCAACCATTGCGTGCCTGGGGCGTTCCTGTAGCAGAGGTCTATGAGCCGGACAATGAAACCGAGATTCTGGGAATCCGGCTCGGCTTGTCGTTTTAGAGGCCGCGCTACATGGAGCGAAGGCAAAAAAATGGCGGGCAAAACGCCCGCCAAAAATAGAGGAGGAGTCTACAGCTCCAGAGGAGGAGCCACCTGCCGAAGAGGTTGCCCGGTGAGGAACCGAGCTGATCAACAGGTTGAGTACATTAAAACATAGGCGGACAGGTCTGTATAGTCTTTGTGTCGAAATTGTGAGCATCTTCCGCTCAGCGCTAATGGATCCGATCCTGCCAGTGTGTGCTCGGTTTGCGATCGAGCCGCGGGGTTGCAGAAATACGGAGAATGCAACTGCTCAGCGCGCGCGAGGCGCGCCGGCGACAGTAGGAAGCCCAGCGCAAGCAGTAGCACGTGGACGATCCGAAAGCGACGGTCGGCTGGGTCGTATTCTCTGGCGGAGGGCGTCAGTCCTCAAACCGCATGGACAGGTCCAGGGCGCGAACGTGCTTGGTTAGCGCGCCGACCGAAATATAGTCCACGCCCGTTTCCGCAACTTCCCGCAAGCGGTCGAGTTCCATATTGCCTGAGGCTTCCAGTTCGGCGCGGCCCTGAGCAAGCTCGACGGCTTGCCGCAGTTCGGCAGTCGAGAAATTATCCAGCAGTACCCGGCGCGCACCGGCGTCCAGTGCTTCACGGAGTTGTTCCAGGTTCTCGACTTCGATCTCCGTCATGACGTCCGGGTGCAGCTGACGTGCGCTCTGCAGCGCGGCCTGGATAGAACCCGCCGCGTAGATGTGGTTTTCCTTGATAAGAATGGCGTCGAAGAGCCCGATGCGGTGGTTGTGGGCGCCGCCACAGCGCACCGCGTACTTTTGCGCGAGGCGAAGACCCGGCACCGTCTTGCGCGTGTCCAGGATGCGGCAGCCGGTGCCGGCTACGGCTTTGGCATAGGTATGGGCAACGGTTGCGGTCCCCGACAGGGTCTGCAGGAAATTCAGCGCCGTGCGCTCACCAGTGAATAGCGAGCGAACCGGACCCGTGAGGCGGCACAGTGTCTGATCCTGCGCCAGCACATCACCGTCTGCGGTCTGCCACTCGATGCGTACCGCCGGGTCGAGCTGACGGAATATCTCGTCGACCCAGGCTCGGCCGCACAGCACGCCTGGCTCTCGGCTGATGATGCGCGCGCGTCCGAGGCCGTCCGCGGGCAGCAGATCCGCAGTGAGATCGCCTGCGCCGACGTCCTCAGCCAGGGCGCGCGCCACGTCGGCGCGGATCAATTCAGCGCTGGGGAGGTTCATGCTTGGGCTCCCGTTGTGGCGGCAGTTCGGCTTGTGAATACAGCCGGTGGCGAATGGCTGCGCGGGCAAGCAAGTGCGCGCTGACCGGCGTGGTAATGAACAGGAAGAAGGTGATCAGGATGGGGCGTGCCGCGATGCCCAGGGTGTCCGAGCTCAAACCGTAGACGGCTGCAGCGATGAGAATGCTGCCCAGGCCGAGCGTCGTGGCCTTGGAGGGCCCGTGCAGGCGCATGAAGAAATCGGGCAGCTTGGCGAGCCCGAGCGACCCGATCAGCGCAAGCGCGGCGCCGAAGATCAGAAGAGCGGAGATGATGACGTCAGTGATCATGGCTTACTCGATGATGTTGCCGCGTTCGAGGTACTTGGCAAAGGCGACGGTGCTGATGAAGCCGAGCATGGCAATGATCAGCGCCGCCTCGAAGAAGATGCCGGTGTGGAAACGCAGGCCGAGCAGGATGACGATGGCGATCGCATTGACGTAAAGCGTATCCAGGGAAATCGCCCGATCGGCAAGATCCGGCCCTTTCACCAGCCTATAGAGATTCAGCACCATCGCCAGCGTAATGGCGGCGAAGGCGACGTTCAGCGCGATGTCGAGCATTCGAAAATCTCCTTGAGCGGCGCCTCGTAGCGCGTCTTAATCTGGCGGATTTCTTCGTCAGGGTCGGCGATGTTGAGCGCATGAACCAGGAGGGTCTGCCGGTCCTCGCTGAACTCCGCCGAGACGGTACCGGGCGTGAGCGTGATGACGCTGGCCAGCACTACTTTGGCGTAGGGGTCGCTAAGATCCAGCGGGACCTCCAGGAAATGCGGCCGCAGTTTGCTGTTGGAGCCGAGGATCAGGCGCGCCACATTGAGATTGGCGACGACAATGTCCCAAAGCACCAGCGGGATGAAGCGCAGCAGCACGCCGACGCGGTGGAAGCGCGGCTGCGAGGCCCAGAAATTCGCTGACCAGTGGGTCAACAGCAAACTCAGAATGACGCCCAGCAGTACGACGCCGGGTGCCAAGCTGTCCATGAGCAGCACCCAAACGATCAGCAGCACAGCCGCCATCACGGGATGAGGCAGGATGCGGCTCATGGCGTTTCCTCCATCGTCAGTTCCAGAGCCTGGGCTTCGAGCGCCCGCGGCGTGTTCATCACCGCCTCGATATAGGCGTCGCGGTCAGCGAGCTGAGCCGCTGCGGCATCGGTGAATTCCAGCACAGCCTGCCCCCAGATCGTCATGACGACCATGAGGCCGAGCAAGCCGACGATAGGTACGATGTGGCCGGTTGTTGCTTTCACCGGCTCCGAGGGCGCACCAGAGGTCTTCCAGAACAGCACGCTGCCGGCGCGGGAGAAGCCGACCAGCGTAAAGACGCTGGTCACCAGCACGACCGCCCATACCCAGCCGATGGCTTCACTGTCGGTAGCGCTGGCGAGAATCGAGACTTTGCCGAGGAAGCCGCTCAACGGAGGCAGGCCGATGGCGGCAACGGCAAGCGCGAAGAACAGCACGCCCAGCAAGCCCGGCTGGGCGACGGCCTGTGCCGGCGTCAAGTGGTCGCGCGCGCGACCGCGCTGCTGGCTGATCAAGCCGGCGAGCAAGAACAGCGCGGATACCACCACCGTGCCGTGAGCTAGGTAATAGAGGCCGGCGCTCAAAGAGGCTTCATTGAACAGGCCCACCGCGATCAACAGCGTGCCCATGGAGCCGATGACCATATAGGACACCAAGCGTTTTAAATTCGGCGTAATCATCACGCCGACCATGCCCAGCGTCAGCGTGATCAACGCTGCCGGCAAGAGTAGCGACTCGATCGGCGCAACCACGGCGGTGCCGCCGAATACGAGGAAGTAGATCCGCACGATGGCGTAGGCGCCAACCTTGGTCATGATCGCAAACAGCGCGGCCACCGGTGCACCTGCAGTGCTGTACGCCCCAGGGAGCCAGAAGTACAAGGGAACAAGCGCGCCCTTGACGGCAAACACCAGGAACAGCAAAAGCGCGCCGGTGCGAAGCAGCGGCAGGTCGGTGGGTGCGACATCGCCCGCGCGCACGGCCAGATCGGCCATGTTGAGCGTGCCGGTGACGCCGTAGATCAGGCCCACCGCGAGCAGGAACAGCGACGAGCCGACCAGGTTGATGATGACGTAATGCAGCCCGGCGCGTACGCGCTGGCGTCCGCCGCCATGCAGTAGCAGGCCGTAGGAGGCGATGAGGAGCACCTCGAAGGCGACGAAGAGGTTGAAAATGTCGCCGGTCAGAAAGGCGATGCTGAGCCCCATGAGCTGCAACTGGAACAGCGGGTGGAAGTTCTTGCCGCGTTCATCGAAGCCTTGTACAGCGAACAGCAGACTGCAGAAGGCGACCAGCGCTGTCAGCAGCACCATGAAAGCGCTGAGCCGATCCAGCACCAGCACGATGCCGAAGGGCGACGGCCAGTTGCCGAGCTCATAGACCTGATAGCCGTTGTCGACGGTTACACCGACGAGAACAATGCCCAGAACCACCATCAATGCCGTGGCGATGAGGTTGAGCGCGCGGCGTAGCGATACTGACGCATAGGTCAGCAGCAATAGGATGATGCCGGCCAGCCCCGGCAGGATGACGGGGAGTATTGGAAGATGCGTCATTCTTTCCCGTCCACGTGATCGTTGTTGAGGGTCATGCGCGCCTTGATGGCCAGCGTGACGACGAAGGCGGTCATGGCGAAGCCGATGACGATCGCGGTCAGCACCAGGGCCTGCGGCAGCGGATCGGCGAATTCAGTTGCTCCTTCCAAAGCGAGCGGCGGCGCGCCGATGGCGATGCGGCCGGATGCGACCAGGTAGAGGTTTACCGCGTAGGACAGCAGCCCCAGCCCCAGAATGACCGGAAAGGTACGGGCGCGCAGCAACAGGTAGACGCCGGCGGCGACGATGGCGCCGATAGCGCTGGCGAGTAGGAATTCCATCAGCGAACCTCCTCTGGAGCCTGCGCGGCACTGGCCGGTTCGTCGCGCAGGCCGCCGAGATTGGTGATGATGAGAACGACCGTGCCGACCACGACCAGGAAGACGCCGAGATCGAAGCCGATAGCACTGGCGATCTCGAATTCGCCCACGACGGGCCAATGCAGATGATCGAAGGCGCTGGTCAGGAACGGATAGCCGAACACGAAGCTGCCGGCGCCGGTGAGGCCGGCGATCAGCAGCCCGAAGCCGATCATGTAGCGATAGTCGCTCCAGAGTCGGTCCTGAGCCCAGGCCGTACCGCTGGCCATGTACTGCATGAGCAGGGCGATGCCGGCGAGGAGGCCGGCAATGAAGCCGCCGCCCGGCAGGTTATGGCCGCGCAGGAAGATATATACCGCCACCAGCACTGCCAGCGGCAGTAGAGTGCGACTGGCGAGCACTAGCATCAGCGGGTGCTGAGCTTCGTTCAGGCCGCTGGAGGTCAGCGGGCGACGCATATCGGCCAGCATGGCGTAGATGCCGAGAGCGGCGATGCCCAGCACAGTGATCTCGCCCAGGGTATCGAAACCGCGGAAATCCACCAGGATGACGTTTACCACGTTGGTGCCGCCGCCTTCGGGCTTGCTGAGTGCGAGATGGAACAGCGAAGTACTCTCCAGCGGCCGCGTCAGGAGCGCATATATCAGCAGCGTCACGCCGACGCCCGCAACAATCGCGATGGTCGCATCCCGCAGCTTGCGCGGCGCAGAGGACTCGCGCGGCGTTTCCTTGGGAAGCAGGTTAAGCGCTAGCAGCAACAGCAGCGTGGTTACCAGCTCTACCGAAATTTGCGTCAGCGAGAGATCCGGCGCCGAAAGAATGGCGAAGGTGATCGAGGTCAGCAGACCGATGACGCCGGACAACAGCAGCGCGACGGCGCGGCGGTGGTGGAAGCGCACGACGCCGATGCAGGCGACCAACAGAACGCCCCACAGAATGGTGACAGTGAGGTTCGCCGGCGTCGCCGGCAGCGTTCCGAAGCTGAGCCTCTCGTCGAGGAATGGCATCGCCCCGAGCGTCACCGCGGCGAGTACGATGTAGACGAGATAGCGCTGCAGCGAGCCGTTGTCGAGTAGACGCGTTAAGGCGCCGCCGACGCGGAGCAGGGCATTCTGCAGGCGGTCGAATACATCTTTGCCTTCCCAGTGCGGGACGACGTGCTCGTGCAGCCAGAACAGCGGCTGGCGCCGCCAGTAGACCATGGTGCCCACTGCCAGCGCGATGAGGCTCATGATCAGCGGCAGATTGAAGCCATGCCAGATCGCCAGACTGTATTCCGGCAAGCCTTGCGGCAGAACGGCGCCCGCGGCGGTTGCAAGCAGGCCGCCGACCATGATGGAGGGCAATATGCCGACCGCCAGGCTAAGAACGACCAGGACTTCCACCGGAATCTTCATGTAGCGCGGCGGCTCATGGGGCTGCTTTGGCAGCTTGTCCTTCTCCGGGCCGAAGAACACGTCATGGACGAAGCGCAGCGAGTAGGCGACGCTGAAAATGCCGCCCAGCGTGGCAATGACCGGCAGCAGCGCATCGCCTGACAAACGACCC
>JAJUGG010000077.1 GCA_029268285.1 Ectothiorhodospiraceae bacterium
AAGTCGTCGCGCTCGAGCATGCGCGCAACGGTATGCTGTGCCGCGAGCTGGATCAAATCCGCGGCGCCGAGCTTGCTCATCCAGTCGTTATTGAAGACGACCTCGGTACGCTCCGGATCCAGAATCTTGAAGATCTGCTCCTGGTACGTCCGCGCGTTCTCGGCCACGTCCTCCGCACTCAAGGGCTTGCGCGTCACGCTCTTGCCGGTAGGATCGCCGATGCGGGCCGTGAAGTCTCCGATCAGAAAGAGAACCTGGTGCCCCAGATCCTGGAACTGGCGGAGCTTGTTTATGAGGACGGTGTGCCCCAGGTGAAGATCAGGCGCGGTGGGATCGAAGCCCGCCTTGATCCGCAGGGGGCGCCCCTGGGCCAGGCGTTCGGCGAGTTCCTGTTCCAGCAGTATGTCTTCCACACCGCGCTTGAGCAGTTCTAGGGCGTCGTTGCCCGCCATGTTGTTCTCCCGGATTAATGTCTGTTGGTAAAGAGGCGGCACGCCGAAGCAACTATACCGAACGTGGGAACGGCCGGGCTGGCGCCGCCGGGAATGATCCTGGGCAGGGAAGTTTACCGAAACGCGAAACAGCGCACACGTCGCAGGCACCCTCTCAGGTCAAACTAGTCCGACTACTGTGACTTAGCGCACCTTTATCAGGTATTCGTTGACCATGCCCCCGCTATGTAAGTATGTTTGCTGCAGCAATGGGTAGGTAGCACCGTGCGGCAGACCAAAATAAAACACCTCGATTTCAAGGACCGCTCATTTTCTTTCAAGGATGGACGACGCCCGCGTTTCAGGCGTCTGCATTGGCTGGCATTGGGCATCTCCGGCGTTGCCGGCGTCGCCCTGATGCTCTCTAGCCATGATCAAGCCGAGGCGCTGACGGAATCCCCCTCGGGGCAACTGATCGCGCCGCTTGATCTTCCCAAGGTTGGGGGCGAGCGCAACAGCAACAATACAGCGGCCAGCTTGGTGGCACCCGTGCCGCTGCCTAAGCCTGCGCCCAAGGCCGCACCGGCGCCCACTCCGGCCGCGCCGCCCGCGACAGTGGCCGAGGCCCCTCCGGCGGCCGAGGATTGGCAACGGACAAGCGTGAAGAACGGCGACAGCCTCGCGATGATTTTCAAGCGTCTGGGCCTGGATGCCCGCACCGTGCATGCCGTGGTCAACGCGGGCGAAGCCGCCAAGGCGCTGACGCGCATCTTCCCCGGCGACGAGCTTGAGTATCGTCTGGATGATGCCGGCGGCTTGGCCGCGCTACGCTATCGCGTTGACGAAAGCGTGATTCTGCACATTGACCGTAACGAAGACGGCTACAGCTCCTCGCTGGTGGCGACACCGCTGGAGCGGCGCATGACCCACGCCGTCGCGACCATCGACAGCTCCTTGTTCCTGGCTGGCAAGGGTGCCGGTCTGAGCGACCGGTTGATCATGGAGCTGGCGGGCATTTTCGGCTGGGACGTGGACTTCGCGCTCGATATTCGCGCCGGCGACCGGTTCAGCGTCGTCTACGAGGAGCTGTATCGAGACGGTGAAAAGGTGCGTGACGGCGACATCGTGGCCGCGGAGTTCTTCAACCGTGGGCGGAATTTCCGTGCTGTGCTGTACACCGATCCGGACGGCAATCGCGATTACTACTCGCCCGACGGCCGCAGCATGCGCAAGGCCTTCTTGCGTTCGCCGGTGGACTTCCGGCGCATCAGCTCGAACTTCAACCCGAACCGCCTGCACCCGAAGCTCGGCGTCAAGCGCCCGCACCGCGGGGTGGATTATGCCGCAGCCACCGGCACGCCGATCAAGGCCGCCGGCGACGGCAAGATCATCTTCAACGGTGTCAAAGGCGGCTACGGCAACACGGTTATCATCCAGCATGGCAGCCGCTACAGCACGCTTTACGCACACCTGTCGCGCTTCGAGAAGGGGCTGAAAGTCGGCAGCCGGGTACGCCAAGGCCAAACCATCGGCTATGTAGGAAGCTCCGGGCTCGCAACCGGCCCTCATCTGCACTATGAATTCCGTGTCGACGGCGTTCACCGCAACCCGGTAACGGTGCCGCTTCCGGAGGCCGAGCCGATCAGCGAGCGCCTGATGGCGGACTTCCTGCAGCAGACGGCGCCTCTGGTCGCGCAACTAGAGGTTATCGGGCGTACCGAACTAGCTCACAATCCGGAACAGCCCTGAGCGACATGGCCATGGACGGCTTCCGCTTACCCCCGCCTCTTCCCGACACCTCGGCTCCGCGATGAGCACGCACACTACCCCGCTCTACCTCGGCTTGATGTCCGGTACCAGCGTCGACGCCATCGATGCCGCACTGGTGGCGCTAGAGCCCACGCCTGAAGTCATCAGCGCCAGAAGCTATCCCCTGGAAGACGCCCTTCGGCGTCGCATCCGCAACTTAGGTGCCGCATCGCCGCTTGACGAAGTGGCCAGCCTCGACGCAGAACTCGGCGAAGCCTTCGCTGAGGCGGCCCTCCGCCTACTGCGGGAGGCTGCCTGCCCGGCCGAGCGAGTGGCTGCTATCGGCAGCCACGGCCAGACCGCCTGGCACTCCCCCAACACCGTGCCGCCTTACACGCTGCAAATCGGCGACCCCAACATCATCGCCGAGCGCACCGGCATTACTGTCGTTGCCGACTTCAGGCGCCGAGACATGGCGTGCGGCGGTCAAGGCGCGCCGCTCGTGCCGGCTTTCCACGCCGCAGTGTTCAGGCGTTCGAAAGAGGATTGCGCCGTCCTCAATTTGGGCGGCATTGCCAACATTACGCTGCTGCCAGCCGCGGATGATCTGCCCGTTACCGGATACGACACCGGCCCAGCGAACACCTTGCTGGACCGGTGGATCAACGCCAAACTCGGCCAATCCTACGATGCAGACGGTGCCTGGGCTGCAAGCGGCACATGCTTGCCGACGCTATTGGAGCGCCTACTCGCGGACGATTATTTCGCGCGCCCCGCGCCTAAGAGCACCGGGCCGGAACATTTCAGTCTGGAATGGTTGCTGCGCCACCTGGACGGGACGGAAGCGCCGCAGGATGTTCAGGCGACCCTGCTCGAACTGACCGCGCACAGCGTAGCGGACGCCATCAAGGCTGCAAGACCGCGCCCGGTTCGACTCTTGGTTTGCGGTGGCGGCGCGCACAACACGCACCTATTGAAGCGCATTGCCGCTGCGCTGCCCGGTGTTGCGGTAGAAACGACGGCCGCGCACGGCATAGATCCGGATTATGTGGAGGCCTGCGCGTTTGCCTGGCTCGCGGCACGCACATTGGCCGGAAAGGCGGGAAGTCTACCGGAAGTCACCGGCGCAGAAAGAGCAGCGGTGCTGGGCGGCGTTTATTACGCCCAGCACCGCTGATCATAAGGCTAGGGGCTGAACGAGGAGCCGCATCCGCAGGTTGTGGTCGCGTTCGGGTTGCGAATCACGAACTGGGCACCTTCCACGTTCTCTACGTAGTCGATTTCCGCCCCCATCAGATACTGGCCACTCATCGGGTCGACCAGCAGCGTCACGCCGTTCTTCTCGATAACGGTATCACCGTCTTCGATGTTCTCGTCGAAGGTGAAGCCGTACTGGAACCCCGAACAGCCACCGCCGGTGATGTACACCCGGAGCTTGAGCGCGTCGTTGTCTTCTTCCTCGATGAGTTCGCGGACCTTGTCCGCGGCGGCATCGGTGAAGATCAAGGGCTCGAAAACTTCTTCCGCCACGTCGGTCATTCTTTCCTCCCAGCTTGCGGAATGCAGCAAGTCACTGTCATCTTAGTCAGTTTTTGAGGCATTTGGTTCATGGTACCACCGCGACCTGATCGAGACCGGCGGTTTCTTCCAAGCCCAACATCAAATTCATGTTCTGCACGGCCTGCCCCGAGGCGCCCTTTGTGAGGTTATCGATCACCGACAGCACTAGAGCGGTATCCTGGCCGTGCGCGCGATGCACCGCCAGTCGGCACAGGTTGGTCCCGCGCACAGTCCGCGTCTCGGGGTGCGAGCCGGCAGGCATCACGTCGACGAAGGGTTCGTTGGCGTAACGCTCCTCGTACAGAGCCTGAAGATCGACCTCTTCGGTCAGGCGCGCGTACAGGGTGCCGTGCATGCCGCGAATCATGGGCGCGAGGTGCGGCACGAAGACCAGCTCGACGGCGCGGCCGGCAATCGCGGACAGGCCCTGCCGAATTTCCGGCAGATGGCGATGCCCCGCCGCGCCGTAGGCAGAGAAGCTCTCCGTGGCCTCGCACGCCAAGGTGCGCGTCTGCGCCTGCCGCCCAGCGCCGGAAATGCCGGAGATGGCGTTTGCCACCAAGTGCTCGACGTCGACCACGCCGCGCTCGAGCAAGGGCAGGAAACCGAGGATGACGCAGGTCGGATAGCAGCCGGGGTTGGCCACCAGGCGCGCCTCCCGGATTGCGGCGCGGTTGAGCTCCGGCAGGCCGTAGACAGCTTCTTCCAAGCGTTCCGGGCAGCTGTGTTCGAGCTTGTACCACTGCTGCCACTGCGCGGGATCGCGTAGACGGAAGTCTGGCCCGAGATCGACCACACGGGTGCCGGCCCCTAGTAGTTGCGGCACCATTTCCATGGCCGTGCCGTGAGGCGTGGCGAAGAACACCAAATCGCACTCGGCGAGACGCTCCGCCTCGGGCTCCGTGAACACGAGGTCGCTAACGCCGCGCAGGCTCGGGAACATGGCCGCGACCGAGGTGCCGGCATTGCCGCGCGAGGTGATCTGCGCCACTTCCACCTGCGGGTGATGCGCCAGCAGGCGCAGCAGTTCGACCCCGGTATAGCCCGTCCCGCCGACGATTCCGATCTTGTACATAACACCCTCTCGACTCTTGCAGGGCTCCATTCTAGCGCCTCGGCAGCCTTACGCTCCAATCGCCGCGTTCTGGCATACTCCGGTCTAGCAATTCTTCTGGGCACGTATGGGCAAACGCGAAGACATACGAAGCAAACTCACCCACCTCGGAGAGCGTTCGCGTCTGCGCCTGTCAGCGGCAGAAGCTGAACTGCTGCTCAGCGGCCTCGGCGTTCTGGCCGGGCTGTTGGCCGGGCTGGTCATCCTCGCCTTCAGATTACTGGTGGAAGGCGTGCAGGGCGCCATGCTTCCGGGGCACGGCGAGAACTACGAAGGCCTTCCCCCACTGGCGCGCCTGTTGCTGCCCATAGCCGGCGCGCTTTTGATCGCGCTCTACCTGCGCTTCGTGGCGAGAAAAGCATCCGTCACCGGCGTGCCACACGTGATGAACCGGGTAGCCTACCACCAGGGCTATCTCCCTTGGCAGAACGCGGTCACGCAATTCGTCTGCGGCGCGCTGGCCATCATCAGCGGCCAGCCGGTCGGCCGCGAAGGCCCGAGCGTGCACCTCGGCGCCGCAAGCGCCAGCCAGTTGGGGCAGAAGCTCGGGCTGCCCAACAACAGCATGAGGATTCTCGTCGCCAGCGGCACGGCAGCGGCGATTGCCGCCTCCTTCAACACGCCCTTGGCCGGCGTTGCCTTCGCCATGGAAGTGGTGGTCATGGACTACAGCATCGCCGGCTTCCTGCCGGTGATCCTGGCCGCGGTCACCGCAACAGTGCTGGTACAACTCGTCTACGGCGCGTCGCCGGCCTTCCACGTTCCTCCGCTGGATCCGATCGGCCTCATCGACCTGCCGCAGGTCATCGTTGCCGGGGTACTCATGGGCGTACTAGCGGCGGCGTTCATTCGGCTGATGAAGCTGTGCATACGCCTGGGGCGTCGCAACGGGCCGTCGCTGCGGCTATTGGCGGCTGGCCTGATAGCGGGCCTTGCGGGGCTGCTCTTGCCGCAGGTCATGGCCATCGGCTACGACACGGTGAGCGCAACCATCGCCGGCCAACTAGGCTGGGCGCTACTGCTCGGTCTGACAGCGGCCAAGTTGCTGTCGACCGCCTTTGTCTTGGGCATGGGCGTTCCTGCCGGGCTGATCGGCCCGACAATTTTCATCGGTGCAGTGGCCGGCGGCGCCTTGGGGCACGCGGCCGGATGGGCCGCGCCCGAGGCGGCCGCCTCGCCCACCTTGTACGCCCTGATCGGCATGGGCGCGATGATGGGCGCCACGCTGCGCGCGCCGCTGGCCGCACTCACTGCCCTGCTCGAACTCACGGGCAACCCGACCATCATTTTTCCAGGCATGCTGGCTGTAGCCGCCGCTACCTTGACCGCGAGCGAATTGTTCAAGGAAGACTCGATCTTCTTCATGCAATTACGGGCACAGGGGTTGGAAACTCGGCGTACGGCGCTGCTGCAGGGCTTCGATCGCGTCGGCGTGGCGCGGGTTATGGATCGTCGCCTTGCGGTGCTGCCTCGGCGGCTAGCGCGGGCGCGACTTCATGCCGCGCTGGCGGAGTCTCCGCGCTGGATCCTCATCGAGGAAGCAGAGAAGGTCTTCCTGATTCCCGTAACGGACGTGTTGAATTTTCTCGAACGCGAAGCGGATGTGGAAGACGTGGATTTACTCGAAGTCCCCGCACAGCGACTGCAGGCCGCGCCCATCGAACTGCGCGCCACACTAAGAGAGGCGCTGCTCGCACTGCGGCGGGAGAGCGCCGAGGCGCTGTGCGTGGTACAAACCAACGCGCCCGGCCTGCGCCGCTACTACGGCGTGGTGATGCGCCAGGACATCGACAGCCAATACCTCTTGAGCAGCAGCCGCAGCGAATCGCCGGCGCGTCCGCTCGACGATTAGGAGGCGCCGGCTACATCGAGTGTGCTATCGAATCAGCAGCAACGGAGAAAAACGAATGTACCTTTGGGTCAAAGCTTTCCACATCATTTTCGTGGTCACTTGGTTCGCCGCTCTATTCTACCTGCCGAGGTTGTTCGTCTATCACGCTATGACGGAGGACCGGCCGGGAATCGAGCGCTTCAAGGTGATGGAGCGAAAGCTGTTTCGCGGGATCATGACGCCGAGCGCGGTGCTGGCGGTGGGGCTGGGAATCTGGCTGATCGCGCTGATGCCGGGTTGGCTGCAGCAGGGATGGCTGCATGCCAAGATCGCGCTGGTCGCGCTACTGATCGGCTACCACTTCTATTGCTGGGTGCTGCTGAAGCGTTTTCTCGAGGACCGCAATAAGCGCGACCATCGTTGGTTCCGCTGGTTTAATGAGGCGCCGGTGCTGGTGCTGATCGCAGTGGTGCTGCTAGTGGAGTTGAAGCCCTTCTAAGCAGCCGCTCCCGTGCCGCGGCCGGAGCCGCGGCACGGGAGCGCTCAACTGATCTGGGACTGCTGGTAGTTCTGCAGGCCGACACGGTCGATGAGTTCGAGCTGCGTTTCCAGCCAGTCGATGTGCTCTTCTTCGTCTTCCAGGATGTCCTGGAGCAGATCGCGGGTGACGAAGTCGCGCACGGACTCGCAGTAGGCGATGGCTTCGCGCAGCAGCGGGCAGGCTTCCTGCTCAGCGCGCAAATCGCACTCCAGAACCTCACGCACGTCCTCGCCGATGTAGAGCTTTCCGAGGTCCTGCAGATTGGGCAGGCCCTCTAGGAACAGAATCCGCTCGATCAGACGATCGGCATGCTTCATCTCGTCGATGGATTCTTCGTATTCCTTCTCGCCGAGCTTCTCCAGCCCCCAGTTGCGACACATCCGGGCGTGCAGGAAGTACTGATTGATCGCTGTGAGCTCGTTCTTGAGCGCGCGATTGAGATACTCGACGATTTTAGGATCGCCCTTCATGATGCGGCCTCCGTGCATGACTATTATTAGAGCTTACCCGATTTTAGCAGCAATTCGCCGCTAAAAACGACGCTCGGCCATGCACGGAGCGTTTAGCGCTCAGCCCCGAGCCTCAGGGCTACGCTGCAGCCACCGGCCGCCTTTCAGGCCGCCGGACGCGCGAGGCTAAGATCTATGGAGGTGTTTTCCTGGAGGAGGTCTCGAGCGAACGTCCCACACTTGCCGCAGTCGCTGCATACGCCCAGCTTCTGGCGCAGGTCTCGCATGGTGCGGGCACCTGATTCGATCGCTGCACGGATTTGTCGGTCGGTAATGCCTCGGCAAACGCACACGTACACGAGAAGACCTCCTAAAGCTGTTACTTATGGAGGTTATAGGGTGCGGCGGCCTAAAGTCAAATAGTAACGATTCGCATTTGTGATCCTGTTCCCGTTATTCTCCCCCTCGGAACAGCTCCCCGAGGCCCGCATCACGCAAGGCCTTCTGGACCAGCGCGCGCACCTCCGCCGCCGTCTCCAGCGTCAGGGCTTTCGCGGCCAAGCCACGTAACTCGCTCATTTTCATCGAGCGCACGACCCACTTCACGCGCAGCAAGGCCGCCGCGCTCATGCTCAGCGTGTTCACGCCCAGACCGAGCAGCAGTGCCGCGCCCTTCGGGTCTCCCGCCATGCCGCCGCACACGCTCAGGGGCACATTCTGCGCCCGGGCGGCTTGAGCGACGCGATTAATGGCGCCGAGCACGGCAGGATGCAACTCATCGTAGAGCTCGGCAACGTGCGGGTTGTTGCGATCTACGGCAAGCAGATACTGAGTCAGGTCATTGGTGCCGATGGACAGGAAGTCGACGTGTTTCGCCAGCGTCTCGGCCTGATAAACGGCCGCCGGCACCTCGATCATGATTCCCAACGGCGGGACTTCCACCTGGTGGCCCTCTTCCCTCAGCTCCTTGGAAGCGCGCCGCAACAAGGCGTAGGACTGCTCGATCTCCTCCAGCCGCGTCACCATCGGCAGCATAATCTTGAGATTGCCGAGGCCGATGTTGGCGCGCAGCATGGCGCGTAGCTGCGTCAGAAAGATCTCCGGGTGGTCGAGCGTCAGGCGCAGCCCACGCCAGCCGAGGAAGGGGTTGTCCTCATGCACCGGAAAGTACGGCAAGGGCTTATCGCCGCCGACATCCAGTGTGCGCAACACCACCGGCCGGTCCCCGTAAGGCTGCAGGACCTGGCGGTAGATGGTGGTCTGCTCCTCCTCGCCGGGGAAGCGGTCCCGAATCATGAACGGAAATTCGGTGCGGTGCAGCCCTACTCCCGCGCAGCGCACGTCCAGCGCCGACTTGACGTCCGATAAGAGGCCCGTGTTGACCATCAGACTGATGGGTTCGCCATCCAGCGTTTCCGCGGGCAGATCGCGCAAGCCGCGCAGACCGGCGGAAAGTTCTGCTTCCTCGCGCAGACGGCGCCGGTACTCTTTGCGAATGGCCGGCGAGGGGTCGATGTAGACGCGCCCGGCGTAGCCGTCGAGGATGAGGTGCCGCCCTTCCAGGCGACCGACGGGCAGGTCGCCGGCGCCCATCACCGCCGGCACGCCGAGCGCGCGCGCGAGAATGGCAACGTGCGAGTTGCCCGAGCCTCGCGCCGACAGCACGCCCACCAGGCGCTCGCGCGGGATCTCGACCAGCTGCGCCGCGGCCACCTCTTGACCGACCAGGATGGTCGCGTCCGGCACAGCACGTTTGTCGCCGCTATCCAGCTGCAGGCGCATCAACAAGCGCCGCCCGAGATCGCGGATATCGGCCGCGCGCTCGCGCAGATAAGGGTCTTCCATCTCCGCGAAAATCTTGATGTGCTTGCTGATGGTTTCACTGAGTGCACCGGGCGCCCAATTGCCTTCGCGGATGCGGGTAATGGTCTCCTCGATGAGACTGTTGCCGTCCAGCATGCGCAGGTAGGCATCGAAGATGAGCTGCTCCTCGGGGGGCACCATGCCGGTCAACCGCTCGGAGAGATCCTTCACCTCTTCCCGTACCGCATGCACCGCCGCGCGGAAGAGCTCCACCTCTTGCTCAGGGTCGTCCGGCACGCGCTCGGGCACGGCGTTAAAGTCAGCCGCGGCGTATACGACCATAGCTTCGCCCACGGCAATGCCCGGGGCACCCGGGATGCCGGTGACCATGCCGCTAAGCTGTCCGCCCGCGCCACGCTCGTGCAGGCCTTCGATGCCGCCACTCGCCTCGCTATGCGCGATCGCGCCCGCGAGCTGAGCCGCCAGCGTTACCAGGAAAGCCACCTCCTCGTCGTCGAAGCGGCGGATCTCCTGCTGTTGGACGACCAGCACGCCCAGCAGGCGACGGAAGTGGATGATGGGAACGCCGAGGAAGGCGTGGAAGCGTTCCTCGCCGGTTTCCGGAAAGTAGCGAAAGCGCGGATGCAGATCGGCATTGTCTAGGTTCACGGGTTCTTCGCGCTCGCCCACCAGGCCGACCAAGCCTTCGTCGCGACGCAACCGCACACGGCCAACAGCGTGCGGGTTGAGGCCCAGGGTCGCCATCAATACGAATTCATCGCTGTCTCGGTCCCAAAGATAAACCGAGCACACGTCCACGCGGGTCGTTTCGGCAACGCGCTGCACGATAATGTTGAGCGCGTGCTGCAGCCCTTTGGCCGAAGTGACCTCTTGAATGATGCTGTGGAGCGTGTAGAGCATAAATACCTATCTCAATAGCCGAAGCCGGTCGCACCTGACCCCGGCTACCGATGCGGGGCAGAGGCGGCTCAGCGCGCGGCGCGCTGCTGCCGGGGGCGACGCCGGCGGCGCGGAGCCGGCCGCCGAGGAGCGCCCTGAGGGAACAACAGCGGCGCGAGCTCGCTGAGTGCGCGGCGGTATACGCCACGTTTGAAAAAGACTACCTCGCTGAGCGGCTGCCAGTAGTCTACCCAACGCCAGCCGTCGAATTCCGGCTGCTCGCAGGCGTCGAGGCAAAAGCAGTCTTCGCTGTCGATCAGCCGCAGCATGAACCAGACCTGCTTCTGGCCGATGCACACCGGCTTGCGGTGGCGCCGAATGAGGTGTGGCGGCAAGCGGTAGCGCAACCAGCCTTCGGTGCAACCCAGCACTTCAACCTGGTGCGGGAGGAGCCCGACCTCCTCCTCCAACTCCCGATACAGCGCATCCAGAGCGGTCTCGCGAGCCTTGATACCACCCTGCGGAAACTGCCAGGCGTCCTGGCCGATCCGGCGGCCCCAGAAGAGCTGCCGTCGATCATTGCTCAGGATGATCCCGACGTTGGGCCGAAATCCATCCGAATCAATCACTTGCCTAAAACCTAATGCGCTTTTGCTTAGTGCGATATTGTTCCACATCGCAGCAACGCGCGGCAAATGCCCGTGCTGCGGTGCGGACACCAGCGCGGTTGGCGCTTTGGCGGGCGCGATCGAAGTTCAGTACAATCCAATGCTTTCGCGCCCATTCAACAGGAGAGCTCCGTGGCCCTTGCGATCTTCGATCTCGATAATACGCTGCTTGCCGGTGACAGCGACTATCTGTGGGGCGAGTTCCTGATCGAGCGCGGCCTGGTCAACCGCTCCGAGTACCAGGCGGCCAACGAGAAGTTCATGCGCGACTATGAAGACGGCTCGCTGGACATCTATGCATTTCTGGCGTTTGCCCTGAAGCCGCTCGCGCAGCACGAGCCGGAGAAGCTCCATGCTTGGCGCAAGGAGTTCATCGCCCACAAGATCGAGCCCATCGTGCTGCCGTCCGCCAAGGCGCTCATCGCCGAGCATCGCCGCCGCGGCGACCTACCGCTGATCATCACGGCGACCAACCGTTTCGTCACCCAACCAATTGCGAATCTACTGGGAATCGAGCACCTGCTCGCAACGGAACCGGAGTTTCTGGCCGGGCGCTATACAGGCCAGGTTACCGGCATACCCACCTTCCGCGAAGGCAAGATAGAAGCGCTCGAGCACTGGATGAAAGAGCACGATCAGACGCTGGACGGCAGCTGGTTTTACAGCGACTCCCACAACGACATCCCGCTGTTGGAGCGGGTCGACCACCCGGTTGCGGTCGATCCCGACCCCGAGCTGCGCAAGCACGCAGAACGACGCCAGTGGCGGATTATCAGCCTGAGGGACTAGGCGCGGCTTTCGCCGCGCCGCTGTCGGCTGCGCCTAGCGACAAGGCTGGGGTGACTCAGGCGACGGGGACCGTTCGGCAAGCCCTCTCCAGCCATCTCGAAGCGGCGCATTAGAAGTTGACGTCGGCATCGGCCGCGCTGGGGGTGATTTCAGCCTCTTTGAAAGCCTTAATCTCAATGTCATCTCCGGGACTATCCGGATCGTCATCGGCTGCGTTGCACACCAGAGCGAGCGTATAGCGACCAAGGGGCAAGAATGCAGCTTTATAGCTATACCGGTCACTTTCAAAGCTCACTCGCGCGGAACTAAACGGCTCCACACGCCGGTCGCCCAGATCACCCAGGTCACCCAGGTCACCCGCTTCGTAGCCGTGCCCGTGGTACACATAGACTGCGGGCGACTCGCAGGCGGTGAGTACCGTTGAGTCGACCTCACCACTAATGGCGCCTGCGCGGGCAGCATCCACCAGCCTCAACGCCGTTGGCTTGAGCTTGTACGTGTCCTGACTGTTGTTACCGCCCTTGACCTGACTGTTGTTACCGCCCTTGACCTCACTGTTGTTACCGCCCTTGACCTGAACCAGCGCCTTGCGCAAGTCGAAATCTACGACGTAGTCCGCTTTGCTGCCGCGCTCGAGCTCGATCTTGCCGGGAACCTTCAGCTCCCCGCTGGGAATGTCTAAATCGTATTGATCGCCGGTTGCCGTAACGACGTAGGCATTGGAGGCGTTGGCGCCACCACTTACGATGAGGCGAAGCTGGTAT
>JAJUGG010000078.1 GCA_029268285.1 Ectothiorhodospiraceae bacterium
GGACGTGCGCTTCCACCCTCTCGCGCTTCGGCGCGCCGTCGCTTACGCTGCGCGCCACCAGCTGGAACACTTGGTGGTCATGCCCGAGATCACCGCGCGCGGGCCGCTACTACGGGCCGTCATGCTGCAGTTTCTGGCAGCGTTCCTGTTCATGTTCCGTCCTTGGCGGGTTCACTACGACCCCAAGCGCTATGTCGGCGTCGGAGCTTTCAATTTAGTTTCTCGTTCGGCCTACCGCGCGATCGGCGGCCATAAAGACCTGGCCATGACGCCGCTGGACGATCTGTTGCTCGCCAAGCGCCTCAAACAGGCGGGCGCACGAAGCGATGCGCTTTTGGGCAGCGGCATGGTGGCGCTGGACTGGTACGCCTCCACCGCCGCCATGGTTCGCGGCATGGAAAAGAACGCCTTCGCAGCCGTGGACTACCGGCTTGGCAAACTAGTGGCGTCAACCGGCGCAGTGGTGATGCTTGGGGTTTGGCCCTGGCTCGGGCTGGTCGTCGGTAGCGGCTCGGTACGCGGCCTATGCGCCCTGACCTTGCTGAGCGGCTATGTCACGCTATATGACTCGATCCGCCGCACCGACTGGCCGCGCTGGATACTCCTGCTCACGCCACTAGCCACGCTGGTCGGGCTCTACCTGAGCTGGCGCGCCGCTCTACTCGCACTGTCCCGTGGGGCTATCGAATGGCGCGGGACGCGTTATTCCTTGTCGGAACTTCGCGCCCGCCATTTTTGACGGGCGCGAAACACTCGATCGGGCCGCCTGCTTTCTACCGCAGTGCCTCGGTAATACGCCGGAACATGCTCAGGTTTTGTTCGAATGCGCCGGACTCGCGGAAGCGGCGGTCAGCGCTGTTCACGGCCACCACGACCCCGGCCGGCTTGTTAACGTAGACGTATTGGCCATAAATCCCGCGAGCGAAGAACTCCCCTTTCTCGGCATCCGCGGGCACCCACCATTGGTAACCGTATTTCAACGCCCCTTCGGGAGTGGGCGCGCTGGCCGCGGTGGATTCGGCTACCCACGCTGCCGGCACCAACTCCTGCCCGTTCCAGACACCGTCCTGCAAATAGAGCTGGCCGAAGCGAGCGTAGTCCCGCGTCATCATGTTGAGGCCGCCGAGCACGAACGCGGTGCCGTAACCGTCGGTGACGTAGTAAGGCTGAGATTCAAGTCCGAGGTGCCGCAGCAGTTTGTCGCCGAGCAAGTCGATGACGCTACGCCCCGTGGCGGCCCGCAGCACCATGCCGAGCACATGGGTGTCGATGGATACGTAGTACCAAGCTTCACCGGGCGAGCGTTCACGCTCCTCGAGGCTCGCCGCAAACTCGTCCATCGAGCCGCCCAGGGCCAACACCCGGCCCATGCGGTTGATGTCCGAGTTGGGGTCCAGGTAATCCTCGTTGAAGCGCACACCGCTGGACATCTGCAGCAGGTTGCGGATGCTGGCGCCCTCGTAGGCCGTGCCGACGAGGGCCGGGACGTACTTGGTTACCGAATCGTCCAGGCTTTCGATGCTGCCCTCGGCATGGGCGATGCCGATCAGCGCGGACAGGTAGGACTTGGCCACCGACCAGCTGATACGTCGGTCGTCGGCACTGGTGCCGAGGAAATACCCTTCGTGGGCGATGGCACCGTCCTTCAGCACGACCAGCCCCGTGACCGCGCGCTGCTCCACCCACTCCGACAGTTCCGGCATGGGCAGCGGCCGCTCGGGCCACGGCTGCGGCTGCGCCCCGGCGAGTTCGAGCGGCTGGTGGAAGAACAGCCGGTCCATGGCGGAGAAGTTTTCCACGATCCGGTCTTCCTCGAACAGCGAGTTGACGGCCAGCAAACGCTGGATCTCGTCCCACTTCCATGCCGCCACGGCGACAATCGCGACCAGCAATACGACCAGGACGCGCAGCGTCCAACGAGCCAAGCGCTTCATTATGGAAAAACTCCCCCTTTGAATTAAAAGATTTTTCTTATTTAGAGCCTATGCGAGCCCTGCGCAGGTATCCAGCGGTCTCGACGCTCACACAAACATCAACACCGCTAATCCGCTCAACAGCCCCAAGCCGATCACCGGCAGCGTCCTGATCGCCAAGCCGCGGCCGCCGATAGCAACAATGAGCCCCGCCTTGACCAGGCTGTTGGCAAACGCGGCAATGTAGATTCCACGCACGGCTACCGTCGGGTTGAGGTCACTCTCGGCACTGTTCGCTAACGACAGGGTGATGGCATCAACATCGGTGAGGCCCGACAGCAAAGCGACCACGTACACCCCCACGTCGCCCAGCCAACGTTGCGCCGCCTCGACCAGGAACAGTATCAACACCAGCAGGCCCGCGAAACGCAGCGCCGGACCTAATTCGAAGGGATTGTTCAGCGCCGGCGCCACGGTTTCCCCCGGCTGTTGCCCCGCGCGCCGGAAAAAGAGCAGCGCGCCGATGGCATAGACCGCGCAAGCGACCAGCAGAGGCGCCAGCAGCTCCGGCAACAGGCTAGGGTTCACCACCCCTACCTCGAGCAGTACGCGTGGAAACATCAGCGCCGACGCAGCCAGCAAACCCGCAGCCAAAGGGCCGCGCAGAGGCGGCGCGTCGAGGCGCGAAAGCGTTACGGTCATAGCGGTCGAGGACACGACGCTGCCGAGCAGCGCCGTCACCATCAAGCCGTAGCGCGCGCCGAAAACGCGCACGGCGACGTAGGCGGCAAAGCCAATACCGGCGATCAGAACGACCATCCACCAGGTGGTATACGGATTGAAGGCTTGCCAAGGTCCATATCCCTCGTTGGGCAAGTATGGAAGCACCACGACCGATATGAAGAGCAGCTTCAGAGTGCCGCCGATTTCATCGGCACTCAGGCGTCGCAGAGCACCATGCAGGCGCGCCTTGAGCTTGAGCACGATGGCAACCACAACCGCGCAGGCTGCTGCAAGCAGGCGCGCCTCCGTCATGGCCAAACTGCCCAGCAGAAAAGCGAGCAGCAGGGCGATCTCCGTGGTCAGGCCATGATCGCCGCCGTAGCGCACATCCAGCAGGTAGCCAGCCACGACCAGCAGCGCATAGGCCAGAAACAGGCCGATCCAAGCGCCGAGGCCGAAATAAGCATGGCTCAGCGCGGCGAGGCCGCCGAACAAGCCGGCAAGGCCGAAGGTACGTATACCCGCAATCTGCTTCTCGTCGTCGGCCTCGCGCGCGCTCCAGCCGCGCTCGGCCCCGATGATCAACCCGATGCCGAGCGCGGTTGCGAGATTTAGAAAGAGCTCCAAGCCCATGGTCACTGCATCGTCTTATGGTTATATCGCGCAGTGTATCGGACTTGGATCGTTTTGCCTTGCTTCAAGTCATTGCCTGGCTAGGCAGCGTACGCCGTGCGTGTACAGCCCCGCCAAGCTTGCACGACGGCTAGCGCACGTTGCTGCGAAGCCGCCGCTAATCGCACTCGCTCATCCCTTCAATGCGTCTATGACCAAGCGTGCCACTTCGGCGGAGGATTGCGGATTCTGCCCCGTGATCAGATTGCCGTCGCGCACGGCAAAGGGCTGCCAGTCCTCAACGCACTCATAGAGACCGCCGAGTTCGCGCAACTTGTCCTCGAGCAGGAACGGCACGACTTGCTGCAAGCCGACACCTTCCTCCTCGCTATTGGTAAAACCAGTCACCCGGCGCCCTTCCACCAAGGGTCGACCGTCCGACCGTTTCGCGCCGATTAGACCGGCCGGGCCGTGACAAACCGCCGATACGACGCGCCCGCTCTCCGCCGCCTCGCTCAGCAATTCCGCCAAGCTATGGCTGCCGGGAAGGTCCCACATGGTTCCATGCCCGCCCGGCAGAAAGATCGCGTCATAATCGCGGCTATTGAGGTTCTCGACGGCGGGCGTGTCCTTTACCGCCATGACCAGCGCTTCGTCGTCGAAGAAACGCAGCACGGACTCAGGTGTTTCTTCCTGCTGAGCACTAGGCTCCTCGCCCCCCTTTTGCCCTGCCCCGGCCGGCAGGCTGCGCGGGTCGAACGGCACCTCGCCGCCGGCCACCGAGGCCACCGTGACGTCCAGGCCTGCGTCGCGCAGCGCGTAATACGGTGTCGTGAGTTCTTCTGCCCACACCCCGGTGGGATGGGCAGTGGTGCCCAGCCGGGCGTGCGACGTGGTGACGATAAGCACCCGTTTAGCCATGTTCCGCTCCTCCAGTCGTTGCTTGCTCTATCGAACGGACCCGCCCCCATCGCGATGCTGAGCAGCGAGCAGACTGCGTAGGGGTGTTCGCTACTCAGAAATAGGGCTTGCCGTCCACAACGAAAGCGCGACCGTGCAATCCGCAGGCCCGATCGTCCTTGCCCCCGCCGCGGTCTGCAACAACTTCCGTCGACTTCGATCCGCCCCCAGAAATGGGTCATCCATTGACGAGCAGCAACGCGAGGACGCTTGCTCATGCGCTTTACATCATGGCTACTGTCAGCTCTCCTCGTGACACCGACGCCGATCATCGCGTCGCAAGGCTTCGGGCCCACCGAATGGCCCCAGTACCGCTTGGACCCAAGCAGCAACGCGGTGTACGACAATGGTGCGTCGGCCCTGCCGGATGCCCGATACAAGACCGGCGACGAGGTGCGCGCGCATCCGGTGATCATCGGCAACCGGCTCTATATCGGCAACCATAACTCCGGCGGCATGTTCGCCTTCGAACTCGAGAGCGGCAAGCGTCTGTGGCATGACGACACTCCCTACTTCCGGCACGCGCCCAATTGGATTCATTCCGACATGGTCTATGTGGACGATCGCATCTTTGTCGGATACGGCAACCGTATCTTCGCCAGCGCGACGGTGCGGGGCACCGGCCAAAGCGGCGTCATGGCGGTGGATCCGGAAACCGGAGCAACGCTGTGGGATCATCGCACTGAAGGCGAAGTGATGCCGACGCCGGCGTGGTGGAACGGCACGCTGCATATTGTGACGGGCGCCGGGCGATTGATCGCCTTGAACCCCGAGAACGGTGAGGAGCTCTGGCAGCTCGACCTGCCCGGCTGGGTCAGCATGTCATCGCCGAGCGTACAAAACGGCATGCTCTACGTCGGCTCGCTCAACAGCGTCCTCGGCATCGATCTCCAGGCTCGGCGCATTCGCTGGGAGTACGAGGAGATCGGCAGTTTCACCGATGTGCCGCCAGCAGCAGCGCCGGACGGCACCGTGGTGATTACCGCCATGAAGTCCCTGGATTATCTCACCGAGGAGGAGCGCGAACGCTATCCTCATCTGCGTGGCGACGTGCACTTCATCTACGCATTCGATGGCGAACGCGGCGACTTGTTCTGGCGCGAGCCGCTGGGTAGCGGTGCCAGCCAGGACAACAACACCTCAGGCGCCCCGACCATCGCCGAGGGGCGGGTCTATGTCGGTAGTCCCTATACGCTCTCCTTGCATGCGTACGACCTTGCCAGTGGCAAGCGCCTATGGGATTACCCCGTCGGAACCAAGATCAAAGGCGCCCCCGCCGTCAAAGACGGCTACGTCTTCTTCGGTGACACCAACGGATTCCTGCACGTGCTCGACGCCGAATCGGGCACGCCCCCGAAAAAGGCCAACGGGCAAGTCGTCGGCAAGCGTAAACTCGGCGGTTCGGTAAACGCCAGCAAGAACACCGCGCTCGCGCCCGCCGGCCCGGTCATCATCAATAAGAATGTTTTTGTCGGTAGCCAGGACGGGTTTGTCTATTCGGTGAGCATTCCGGATTGGTTGGGAGAGTGAGCCGGCGTCGCAACGACGCACACAGCGCGCGACAGCGCACCCTAACACCGTGACTGCTTCTATATGCGGCATTCGCCATAGGGCGCAATCGCGCCGATCGCGTCTTCTACCGCGGCCCTACGCGAACGGTGCCAAGCGGCTAGGCGCTGGCACCCTCCCCGCCAAGGCCGCGAGCTGCGCAGGAGAACGCGGGAAGCGCCGCCCCTCCGTCAAGTTCCCTCCAATTGATTAGCGTCAACTCGCCGCTCTGGCCCTCCCGCACAATAACTGCACCCGAATGGCTCGGACACAGCCGTGTCTGCCCATTCGAGCTGGCTTCACGTCCACCCATTCAAATCATAAGAAGGGACCGCCATGGCCGAGGACACCCGGACTTCGCACCGCATCGGCGAGTTGCTGACAACGCGCCGCCATACCGCCGATTTCACCGCCTCCCGTTGCACTTACTTATCGGCGCGACTGCGCCCGCTGGCGCTGGTGCTGGGGCTGCTGCTCCCCCTGTGGATTCCGGTGGATTACCTGCTGCTGCCCGCAGCAAGCTTCATTCCCATGGCGGTGCTGCGTATTGCCGCTGGCGCCTTTGCCTTGGCGCTCTATTTTCTTGCGCCCCATCAGGGACGACGCCTGAGCACGCTTTGCCGCCTGGGCATGTTGCTGCTGATTCCGGTCGCGCTCTACACCGGTGCGCGCTTGATGTTAGGCGTCAGCGGCGACAACCTGCTGTACGGCTACGGCTTTTTCCCGGTGCTCGTTGCCGCCATGCTGGCGGTATTCCCGCTGACGCTGCTGGAGGGGCTCGCCTTCGGTCTGCCGCTGTTGCTCGGTTACGCGGCGCTGGAGCTCTTCCTCGGCGCCGCGCCGGAAGCCATCTGGCTCGGGATGCTTTGGCAGCTCGGGCTGGTCATGCTGATTGCGCTATGGGCGCAACTCAGTCAGCTGCGCATGCTGCTTGACCTCTACCACCGTGCTACCCGCGACGCGCTTACCGGCGTGCTTACGCGGAGCAGCTTGGCCGAGCGCCTTGCCGCCGAACACAGCCGCTGGGCGCGCTATGGCCGGCCGATGTCAGTCATGCTGGTGGAGTTGGCCGGACTCAAACGTGTCGGCTCGGAACACGGTCATGCGGTCAGCAATCGCCTGCTGAATCAGCTCGCTAAGGTGGTCAGCGGGGCCTTGCGCCCCACCGACCTCGTCGGCCGCTGGGATACCGATACACTCCTCGTCGTCCTGCCTGAAACCGCCGCTGACGAAGCCGGGTATGTAGCCGCGCGCGTGCGCGAAGTGGCCGAACTCGCCAGCGTCACCGCTCCCGGTGGTGCCAAGGTTCACGGCGAGCCGCGCGTCGCGGTCGGAGCGCCCCAAGCGCACGAGAGCGTGGACGCGCTCCTCGAACGCATCGACCGAACGCTCCTCGCCCGGCGCCCGAGTGCTTTGGCAAGCTAATCTACCGCTGTGAGTCGGGACGAATGCGTGGCTCGAAGGCGGAAAATCCGCGCCATGAGTTAGCCCGGGGCTACGCCGCTTGCGCGCAGCCCCGGGCTTTTCGCCTTGATCGCCAGAGCGATCACTCCAACACTAATTCAAAGGGTCTGCTGATGCCCCGGTAAGCGCCGGTCCGGCTCGCGCCGTCGTGGCGGATCCTGTACTGCCCCGGTTCGGCATCCGCGGGCGGACGCCATTCCACGATCGCGTAATGGGTCAAACCGCTGTCGTCATAGTGATAACGAGTTTCCCAATCGTGATCGGTGGCAACGCGTATCCAGTTTCTCCCCGCCTGCTTTTCGATATAGAGATAACTCGATCCGCGCTTGAGATCTCTTAACGGATGGCCAGCGACAAAACTCACCCGTACGACCGGCTCTTGGGAGAGTTTGTATTGGAGCTGTGGCTGCTCGCTGACCCATCCGAAGCCGGTATCGCCCGGCGTGCCGTCGCTAATGAACGGCCAGCGCACGAACACGGATCGCCGGCTGCGGAAATCCTCGACCCCGAACGGGCTCGTAGCCGGTTCGCCCCGCCGCAACTGCCCGGCGAGCCGTACCATTTCTTGCCGCACCGCTTCTTCGGACCAGGGGCCGAACACCGTCGACCCGCCCTCGTACTGCTGTACGGCGTATTCCTCGCGGGTAGTCAAATAGTGGATATAGCCGTTAGAAACCCCGCTCACCACCGCGTACTCCACCCCGGCACCCGCCAGCACCTCGAGCACGGCCTCGCGGATACGCCGGCCGGACATAGTCGTCACTTCCCACGGCAGCCCGATGACGGCCAGGTTGCCCAGCGTAATGATCTGCAGCGGCACGACACGCGGCGCCAGACCTTGGCCGACGATGAACGGTGAGATGGTCAACGGCAGCAACACCGGCTTTTCCGCATGGCAGCCGTACCCGATAAGCCCGTAGGCCGGATTGCTACAGCCCAGCGGGACGATCAGCTGGGGCGGTATCGCACCCTGTGTGAGGGCAGTCCAGGCATTATTGAGCTCCTGTCCAAGCTCCAACACGCTGGGCAGGCTCATCGGGCAAGCCTGCCCCTCGGCGAACGGCCCCCTGCCGTCTTCGGCGCCGGCGGCAAAAGAGACCCCGAGGGCCGGATTACAGGTCGCAGCCGGGCCAGCGGGCGCCAGCGCCTCGGGGTAGTGCCCCACAGAATCAACCGTAACGCGGCTGAAGTCGATGTAGACCTGCCGCGCGGCAACCTCTCCGCGCAGGGGCGTGTGGGCATCTTCCCACAGCTCCCGCGCCTTCCAGTACTGCTTGAAGCCGGAGATCAGGGTCGACTCGAAGTCATCATGGCCGCCGCCGCGGGTACGGAAGCCCTCGCTTTCCAGGTCGCGCAACTCCCGCTCGGACAGATCGCCGATGAAGATATTGGGCGAGTTATCCCCTTCATCGGCCTGAAAGAAGCCGGCAACGAAGCCCTTCTCGGCCAGGTAGTCGCGCTTGAAGTCGCGCTCGAAGCGGTAAGCCGCGTAGCCCTTGTTATCACCCGACAGGAGCTTGTTGGTTTGCGCCATGGAGGTGCCGTGGATGGCGAACCAATTCAGCATGCCCACATCGGTGCCATCATCGCGCGTGAGCCGTAGCACGTGCATCATTCGGTTGACGTTCACCTCGCGACCTTCGGTGTCGACGAAGCGCGCCCGCTCTTCGGCGGGATTATTGGCATAAGCCGGCGCCGAACGCTGCACAATGGTGTCCAGCAGCTCGCCCTGGGCATATGCGATGGGCCCTAAGGGCGCTGCCAGCATCTCCCGATGGGCTCGGCGTATCGCATCGACCACCCCCGCGACGGCCGACTCGTAGCTCGCGGTGTCGTGGCCCAGGGTCGTGATGTTGTAGAGATCGTGATGCGCCTGCCCCGCCGCGGTGGCATGACTGTGCGTCGCCGACAGCAGCAAATTGTCGGCGCTGTAGTAGCGTCCGAGATCGTCGACGGTGTCCGCCTGCAGCGCGTCCAGAACGCCTTGACGTATGGAATGGAACATCAGCCCGATGTCCATGGAAACCAGCATGGCATAGCCATCGCGGCCGCCGCAGCTGGAGGAGAAGGCGAAAGCGCGCGCGAACTGACGGTTGTGCAGGCCCTTGCTGGTTTGCGCTATATCAGCGTAACCGGCCATACCAAGGCCGCTGGCGACGCCGGTGATATCGCCCAGCCCGACACCGTAGCGGAAGGCCGTGTTCTGCTCGCAGCCGTCGCCGTTCAGCACTGCATCCGGGGCACGCGTCGCTTTGCGCGGCGCATAATGGGAAAGATCTGCCAGCGGCGCATCCGGCGGCTGGCGCCTGATCTCGAGCAGCGCCAATTCGCCCGGTTCAATGGAGGGCTCGGGCTCCTGCGGCTTCGGCTGCACCGGCGGCTCAGGTTCGCCCGGCAGCGGGGCTTCCGGCGCCGCTCCACCCCCTCCGGAACCGCCGCCACAACCGACCAGCAGAAACAACAGCGCGAGCGCGAGCCAGCCTCCATGCTTGGGCATGAATCTTTCCTTTTATTGTCGTTTTATAAATAACTTAAAGCGCCGCAACAGCGTTGCTGGCTGCTTAGCAGTTCTTAGCCCTCCAACCATAAGGATGCAAATTAGAAGTCACCGAATTGGCGGCGATCGCGCAACAGGCTTGGCTCTCCGAGTGTTGTTCTCCCAAGCGCCCCCCTACCGGGTCAGGAATAGCGCCTGTCGGAGCGACGCTCCCCCCGCGACTGGCGCCGCAGGCGCCACAAACGCCGAAAGCATCAAGGCGAGGTCGCCGCTCTCTCGGCGAAGGCTCTACGCTGTCGCCAACCAATGTGGGCCGGGGTTCAGCCCGGTCTTGGGTGGACTGAACCCGCTGATGGTTAAGGTCGTTAGCAATCACACCGTGTCGCGCTTAGACAGGACTTCCTGCGGCGCAGGGGCGCTCTCGTAGCCTAGCGGCATCGGCTCGCTGTGATCGCCGCCTTCCTTCACCGCACGTCGGAACCCGCTAAGCGCGGCCCCCAAATCACTCCCAATATTGCGTAAACGCTTGGTGCCGAACAGCAGCATCACGATCACTAGCACGACTAACAGCGACGTCGCGCTGATTCCGCTGATACCCATCACTCAATCTCCTTGCATCGTATGTGAAGAAAGCCCGCGCTTGTGAGCGCGGGCTTTGCCTGGGCCAATTGCCATCAGGTCCCGATGATGCCGCCGTCGTCCTTGGTGATAACGACTGTCGCAGAGCGGCCCTGGGCATCACCGCCCTCGAGGTGACTCCACTGGTTCTTGGGCCACGGCGCCGCCGGGTGCTGGATGTTGATGAACATGGTCTTCATGTCCGGCGTCCAGGTGATGCCGGTCACTTCGCAGCCGCGCGGCCCGACCAGGAAGCGGCGGATCTCGTTGCTGCGAGGATCGGCCGCCAGCATTTGGTTGTTGCCCTGGCCTTCATAGCGCCCCGAGTCGCTCTCGTCACCGTCGGTCTGGATCCACAACCGGCCCTGCTGGTCGAACGCCAGTCCGTCCGGGCTGTTGAAGGTGTTGTCCGGCGTTACATTGGGCGAACCGCGTAGTAGTTCGTCATCCGGATAAGCGATCGGATTGCCAGCCAGTACGAATAGATCCCACTCGAACTCGGTCGCGGTCGGGTCGGCGCCCTTCTCGCGCCAGCGCACGATCTGGCCGTAGCGGTTTTCGGTGCGCGGGTTGGGTCCGTTGGGTTCGCTGCGCCCTGAGTTATTGGTCAGCGTGCAGTACACCTCTCGGGTACCTGGATGCACTGCAACCCATTCCGGTCGGTCCATTTTGGTCGCCCCAACGGCATCCGCTGCCAGTCGCGTCTTGATCAGCACCGCCGCTTGATTGGGGAAGCGCGCGTCGTCGGCCTTGAGCACGGGGTTCTCGTTCTTATCGAGCAGAATCCACTCGCCCTGCCCCATGAAGCCTTCGCTCGCTTCATTGTCGCCAAAGCGGGCAACATAGAGCTTACCGCTGTCCAAAAGATTGCGGTTGCCGATCGGGTTGTTGGGGTCATAGTAGCCGTCGGAGACGAATTTATAGATATAGTCGTCGGCCTGATCGTCGCCCATGTAAACCACGACACGGTTATCGTCGGTGAGCGCGATGGCGCAGTTCTCGTGCTTGATGCGTCCCAAGGCCGTGCGCTTCTTGGGCGTGGAGCTAGGATCGAATGGGTCGATCTCCACGATCCAGCCGAAACGATTGGATTCCTGCGGATCGAGAACGCAGTCGAACCGCTTGTCGTCCTGGATCTGCTCCCAAGTGTAGCCGCTTCGGCCTGGGTTCACGCCATAGCGGCCCATCAGCTCAATCTGATCTTCCGTCAGCGTGCCGTGATCCGACGTCGTGCCGAAATAGCCGTGGAAGTTCTCCTCGCACGTGAGGTACGTCCCCCAAGGCGTGAAGCCGTTGCCGCAGTTGTTGATGGTGCCGCGTACCATCTTTCCTTCCGCGTCATAGCGGCTGGTCATCAGGGTATCGCCGGCAGCTGGGCCTGTCAGCTCCATCCATGTATTGGCATGAATGCGTCGGTTGTAGGGCGAGTCCACCACCACATCCCAGCGGCCTTCGGCGTTCTTCTTGATATGCACCACGGATACGCCGTGCGCATGCTGGGACTTGCGACGGTCATCGTCGCTCGCGGGCGCACCAGAGGCGTACATGGTGCGCTCATGGTACTCGTGGTTTAAGACCAGCAGCCCCTCCTCCGAAGACTTGCCGTCGATCGGGAAGTAGTGCATGCCATCGTGATTGTCGCCGACCTGCTTGGCCTGATCGCCCGCCGTGTTGCTGCCGTCGTCGCGCCAAGCAGCAACGCCGCTGAACAACGCCGTACCCCAAGGAATCAGCACGTCTGCGCGATATCCTTCGGGCAGCGTGACAACGTCCAGGGTATTTGCAGCAACGGCTTCAAACCCGAGCAAGGGACCGGTCAGCGGAGGCGCCCCATCGCCCGGATCGCCGGGGCTGGTCGGATCCTGCGCGTCTCCTGAGGAACTGGAGCCGCCACATGCGGTCAGCGCACCCCCCAGGAATGCTGCCGCGCTCACCCCCGCGCCCATTTTCAAGAAACCGCGCCGGCTGACGACGCGATCCACTACGGACTGGAAGTGCTCGTTGTCGGAAAGGTTGCTCGGGATATCGTCAGTATCGAACTCGTTCATCGTTATCATTCCTTGTTGGCTCGGACGATGAACGCGATTCTGGGCGGGCTGCATGACAGTGCGGCGAAGCCTAGGTTAACGACTTCTGATCTTTTGGTTACCGAATCGTTAAGCGCCTATACCACCATCCTTCATCGGCGTAAGACGCCAACGGGGCAGACGATTCCGCTAA
>JAJUGG010000079.1 GCA_029268285.1 Ectothiorhodospiraceae bacterium
GAGCAGGTACGCCGCTATCTACCCGAGAGGTTCTAGCTTTTACGAGAAAGGGCGGAAAGAAGGGGGCGCAGGGAGGAAGGCGATACGTCCGCGGTCTCCCCGCCCTCCCCGATTACCGCCGAGCTACGAAGCGGTCTCATGTCGTTCAGAGCACTTCCGACCACAGCTTACGCAGCCGCTTTTCCGAAACCGGTATCGCGGTCTTTAAATCCTGCGCGAACAGAGAAACTCTGAATTCCTCTAACATCCATCGGTACTCGCGCAAAGCGGGATCATCGATCCGCTTACGGCGGTGGATGTCCGCGCGCGCCAGGTATTGTTCCCAGAGCGGCTTTACGATGCGCATCGAAGCCTGATCCCGGCCCGGATCTCGAGCGAGCTTGGTGAGCCGCCGCTCCATTCCCTGTAGGTAGCGCGGGAGGTGCTGCAGCCACTCTGCCGGCGTTGCTGTCACGAAACCGGAATAAACCAGGTGATCGAGTTGATCCTTCATGTCCTGGCGGCTTTCGTACTCGGCCAGACGGCTGCCCTCGGAAAGTTGCTTGCGAACCGTGTGGAAGTGAACGAGCACCTGGTCGATGTGCGCGCCAAGGGCCTCCACCGTTTCCACAAACTGCGCCCGCCCCTGCTCCAGGGCCTCACGAAAGGCGGTTTCGGTGCGCGGGAAATCGCCTTTCGGCATGAAGCAGCGCTCGGCACCGGCTGCAATAATGTCCTCCGTCAGTTCCTCGCAAGAGCCGATCGCGCCGTAGCGCAGGCACATGCTCTGCAGATTGGGCAGCCCACGGCGTAGCGATTTGGTCTGCTGCGGTAGTTGCAATAGGAACAGGCGCCGAACGCCGGCGCGGTTGAGCTCGGCGGCCTCTTCGGCTGAGTCGCACAGACGAAGCTTCACGCTCTGTTTGTTGTCGATCAGCGCAGGATAACCCTTCAGCTCGACACCCTGCTCTTTGAACGCGACCGATTGCGGCAGCTCATCGAAATCCCAGCGACGGATGTCATCCCGCTCCCAGCGGCGTTCGCGCTTGCCACCGAAAACCTCCGTTGCGCGCGCGCCCAGATCCTTTTGCAGCATGCGAAGATTCTTGCCCGTAGCCACCGTACGGCCTGTGTCGTCGAGCACGCGGAAATTCATTTCCAAGTGCGGCGGCAGTTCCAGGTCGTCCCAGGCGTCGATCGGGATCTCGGCGCCGGTCATGCGCCTGAGTTCGCGTCGCACCGCCTCGCGTAAGGACTCCTCGCCGGGCTGTACCGCCTGCAGCACCGCTTCGGCATAGTTGGGGGCGGGCACGAAATGGCGCCGCAGTGCCTTTGGCAGGGCTTTGATCAAGGCGACGATTTTCTCTCGGCGCAGGCCCGGCACCAGCCAGTCGAAGGGCTCGGGCGCGAGTTGATTGAGTGCGGCCAGAGGCACGCGCGCGGTGACGCCGTCCAGCGGGTGCCCGGGCTCGAAGTGGTATTCCAACGGCAACTCGATGCCGCCGGCACGGAACCGGTCTGGGAAGTCGCCGGTGGTGACGGCTTCGGCCTCATGCTGCATGAGATCTTCTCGACGCATCTCGAGCAGCTTGGGCTTATCGCGTTCGGCTTCGGCCCGCCAGCGCTCGAACGCCGCGCCGCTGTATATTCCTTCCGGGATGCGGGCATCGTAGAAGGCGTAACGTACTTCTTCGTCGACCAGCACGTCCCGGCGGCGGGATTTCGCTTCCAGCGCCTCGACCTCTTCGATCAGGCGGGCGTTATGTAGCTGAAAACGGCCCTTGCTGCGATAGCCATCCGCGACCAGGCCTTCTCGGATGAAGATCTCGCGGGCCAGGACGGGGTCGATCGGGCCGAAGTTAATCTTGCGCCGCGCCGTCAGCACCAGCCCGTACAACGACACGCTTTCGTATCCGGAAACCTGGGCGCGGCGCTTATCCCAGTACGGCTCGAAGTAATTGCGCTGAACCAAGTGCTTGGCAAGCGATTCCACCCACTCCGGGCGAACCTCGGCGACGTCGCGCGCGTACAGCCGCTGCGTTTCCACGAATGCTGCGGCCATGATCCACTTGGGCCGCTTCTTGAAAGTGCCCGATCCGGGAAAGATCTGCAGCCGAATGCCGCGCGGGCCGAGATAATCCTTCTCGTCCCTGAGCGCAATATTGCTGAGATAGCCGGACAGCAGCGCGCGGTGGATTTGCGGATACTCGGCCGGGGCCTCGTTGGGTTGGGCGCCGCCGCTCTTCATCAGTTCCTTGAGTTGGCGGTGTATATCCTGCCACTCGCGCATGCGGATCGGGGACAGGAAACGCTCGCGACACCATTGGGTGAGCTTGCGTCGGCTCAATTGACGCGCAGCTTCCTGGTAGGCGTCCCAGAGCTTGAGGTAACCGACGAAGTCCGATTGCTCGTCGCGAAATGGCTCTTGAGCCGTATCGGCGGCCTGCTGAGCTTCCAAGGGCCGCTCGCGGGGGTCCTGGATGCTGAGCACTGCACCTAAAACGAGCGCTTCGCGCAGCGCCCCTTCCCGCTCGCCACCTAATAGAATCCGAGCGACTCGCGGGTCCACGGGCAGGCGCGCCAGCCGACGGCCAAGCTCTGTAAGGCGGCGTTCGCCGTCGACCGCGCCCAGTTCGTGCAACAGCTTGTAGCCGTCGTTGATGAAGCGTCGGTCGGGCGGGTCGATAAAGGGAAAATGCTCGACCTCGCCCAGCCGCAGTGCAGCCATCTGGAGTATGACCGAGGCGAGATTGGTGCGCTGTATCTCAGGGTCGGTGAATTCCGGACGGGATTGGAAGTCTTCTTCCGAGTAGAGGCGTATGCAAATGCCCGGGCCCAGGCGCCCGCATCGTCCGGTGCGCTGATTGGCGCTGGCTTGGGAAACGGGCTCGATGGGCAGCCGCTGGACCTTGCTCCGGTAGCTATAACGGCTGATGCGCGCAAGGCCCGTGTCCACGACATAGCGGATGCCCGGCACGGTTACCGAAGTCTCCGCCACGTTGGTAGCCAGGACGATGCGGCGCCGGCCGCCGGGGTTGAATACCCGGTTCTGCTCGGCGGCGCTGAGGCGCGCGAACAGGGGCAGGATTTCCGTATGCGGCGGGTGGTGTTTGCGCAGCGCTTCAGCGGTTTCTCGTATTTCCCGCTCGCCGGAGAGAAATACCAGCACGTCGCCGGGGCCTTCCTTCGCCAATTCGTCCACGGCTTCGAGAATGGCTGTGCGCTGGCTGCGCTCCTCGTCCTCGCCCTCCGGCACCAAGGGACGATAACGCACTTCCACCGGATAGCTGCGGCCGGAAACTTCGATGATGGGCGCACCGGAGAAATGTTCCGCAAAGCGTTCCGGGTCGATGGTCGCCGAGGTGATGATGACTTTCAGATCGGGTCTGCGCGGCAACAGAGTCTTGAGGTAGCCGAGCAGGAAGTCGATGTTGAGGCTACGCTCGTGCGCTTCATCGATGATTAGCGTGTCGTAAGCCTCGAGCTGGCGGTCCCCCTGGATCTCTGCCAGCAGCATGCCGTCTGTTACTAGCTTGATGTGCGTGTTCGGGCCGACATGATCGGTGAAACGCACCTTGTAGCCAACGGTGCTGCCGAGTTCGCTGCCGAGCTCCTCCGAAATGCGGCTGGCGAGCGTGCGGGCCGCCAGGCGTCGGGGCTGCGTGTGGCCGATCAGGCCGTTGCGCCCGCGTCCGAGCTCCAGGCAGATTTTGGGTAGCTGGGTGCTTTTACCAGAGCCGGTCGCGCCGCAGACGATGACGACCTGATTGGCGGCAATTGCCTCGGCGATGTCCGCGCGGCGCGCGGTGACCGGAAGCTCCTCCGGGTAGCGAATGACCGGGTTCCAGCGCGAGCGCTCCTCGACGCGCCGCTGCGACGCTTCAATGGCGGTGCGAAGCTCGAGCATGCCGCGGTCGATAGCTTGGCCGCGCTTGGCCCGCCTGCGCAAGCCAAGCAGCTTGCGGCGCAGCGCGGGCCGATCGCTACCGAGACAGCTGGAGAGCGCATCAGAAAGTTGCTCGAGGGGCTTGGCGTCGCTTCGTGTCATCCGCTTGGGACTGTAATACCCCCTCCCCCCGCACTCAAGCGGCGGCGAGGTCTTGCCTGGGCGCTCAGAGCGCGCGGTACTTGCGCGGCGGCAAGCGTACCGCCTCCACTTCCCAGGCGTCCTCGCGGCAGTTAAGGATCAGCAAGGACGGGCCGCCGTAGGTCCGGGTCCGGCCGGCGGCGCCTGGATTCAGCACCCAAGGCTCCTGTTCGTCATCGATCAGCAGTTGGTGGCTGTGGCCGTAGGCGATGGCGCGCGCGTTCGGGTAACGCTCGCGCAGTTTGCGATGGCGCTCGACCACGGGGACTTCTTCGTGGCCATGAACGACGACCAGCACGCCGCCCGGCAGGTCGAGACTTGCTTCGCCCGGTAGCGTCTCCAGAACGTGCCTTTCCGATGTCGACCATTTTTCCGGCACGTCGTTGTTGCCGCGAACGGCGACAACCTGGTCGCGCGGTTTTAGGGACAGGAGCACGTCGGCGCCACCGACGTCGCCGGCGTGTACCGCCAGATCGCACTCGGCGACCTGGTCGGCGATACGGGGATCGAGAAAGCCGTGGGTATCGGCCAATATTGCGACACGCATGTCTAGCCCTTGAGTGACCCTACGCGATCAAGCAGCGGTCGCGGCCTGAATGGCGCTCCGGAGCTCGTCGTACGTTCGGGTGACTTGGAATTGCGGGAACTCGTCGATCACGTTCTGCGGCGGCGAGAACAGAATGCCGGTATCCGCTTCGCCGAGCATCGCCGTATCGTTGTAGGAGTCGCCCGCGGCGACCGTACGGAAATTCAGTTGTTTGAATGCTTCAACCGCGCGACGTTTATGGTCCTGTAGTCGCAGCCGATAGTTGCTGATGCGACCGTTCTCTTCGAGCTCCAGCTTATGGCAGAACAGCGTCGGCCAATCGAGCTGTGCCATGAGGGGCTTGGCGAATTCGTAGAAGGTATCGGAGAGGATCACCACCTGGTAGTTTTCTCGCAGCCAACTCAGGAATTCCGGCGCGCCGTCGAGTGGGCGCAAGCCGGCGATCACTTCCTGGATGTCGTGGATGCCGAGCTTGTGCTGATCGAGAATGCCGAGGCGGAAGCGCATCAGCTCATCGTAATCCGGGACCTCGCGGGTGGTGGCGCGGAGTGCTTCGATACCGGTAAGTTCCGCGAAATTAACCCAAATTTCCGGTACCAGAACGCCTTCAAGGTCCAGACAGACGATATCCACCCGTAGCTCCTAATCGTTGTGAAAATCGGTGCGCAAGGTAGTCGTTTTCCGCACGGCACGCAAGAGAGCCCGCCGCTAACCCTTACGGCTCGCCGACCCGCGCTGACGGCGTGCGAACTTCCGGCCGCCGTCCCCATCTAACTATAAACGAAGTTTCTTACATTATTCGTACTCAAACGGACGGCGATGCGCGTCCGAGGCTGGACGCGCATCGCCAAGTCCGCTAATTTGCAGCAATTATCTGCAAGGAAAGAAGCCGAGGAGGATCGTTCCCAATGGCCGAGTCATATCGTGCGGTAGCCAGTGCCAGTACTTCTGCGCTAGCGACCAACAAGCTCATCAAGAATACTTACCTGTTGCTGGCCATGACGCTGTTGTTCAGCGCGTTCACGGCCGGTATCGCCATGACCACCGGCGCTCCCTTCATGCCGTGGTACCTGTTGCTCGGCGGCTATTTCGGCTTGTTGTTCCTCACCAACGCGCTGCGCAACAGCGTCTGGGGGCTGGCGGCGGTCTTCGCCTTGACGGGTTTCATGGGCTACACCCTCGGTCCCGTGATTTCGGCTTATCTAACCGTGTTCAGCAACGGTGCCGAGCTGGTCATGATGGCCATGGGCGGAACCGGCGCGATCTTCCTGGGGCTGTCGGCCTACGCGCTGATGAGCCGCAAGGACTTCAGCTTCATGGGCGGCATGCTGTTCGCCGGTATTCTGGTCGCCTTCCTGGCCGGTTTGGGAGCTATCTTCTTCAATGTGCCGGGCCTGTCGATCGCAGTCAGCGCCATGTTCGTGCTGCTGATGGCTGGTTTCATTCTGTTCCAAACCAGCCAGATGGTGCATGGCGGCGAAACCAACTACATCATGGCGACAGTTTCGCTCTACGTCGCGATCTACAATCTCTTCACCAGCTTGCTGCACTTGCTCGGCGTCTTCGCCGGTGACGACTAAACGATTCGCAGCACGCGTTTCAAAACCCCGCTTCGGCGGGGTTTTTTATCACCTGTAGCTAACCGGGTTGGTGCTTATTCCTGCCAGAAGCCTGAGTCCTCGGTGCCCCGCTCGCTGAACCAGGCTAGCTCCCGTCTTAGACGTACCACCTCGCCCACAATGACCAGGGTCGGTGCCCGGGGCTTCTCCCGAAGCGCGATGTCATTCAGATTGCCGACGGTTCCGACCAGAACGCGCTGCGTTACCGTGGTGCCGTGCTGCACCAAGGCCGCTGGGGTGGCAGGCGACAAGCCGTGCGAGATCAGGCCCTCGCACAATTCGCCCAACCCGGCCAGGCCCATATAGAACACGACGGTCTGCCCCGGACTGACTAGCGACGGATAATCGACCTCTACGCGCCCGTGTTGGCGATGTCCGGTCACGAACACCACCGATTGAGCATAATCCCTATGAGTCAAGGGAATGCCCGCGTAAGCCGCGCAGCCGCTGGCCGCCGTAATGCCCGGCACGACCTGGAACGGAATGCCTGCATCCATCAGACGTTCCAGCTCCTCGCCCCCACGGCCGAAGATAAAGGGATCGCCGCCTTTCAGGCGAGCGACACGCTTACCCTGGCGGGCGTATTCGATCAGGAGCGTATTGATGCTCTCCTGCGGCACGGTATGCTCATCGCGCCGTTTCCCGACGTACACCAGTTCGGCATCCTCGCGCACCAGCGCGACCACGCCCGGCGCTACCAAGCGGTCATAGAGCACGACATCGGCCTGACGCAGGAGCCGCAACCCTCGCAGAGTAATCAATTCCGGATCCCCAGGCCCTGCCCCGATGAGATAAGCCTCGCCGCGCGGCGCTTGAGTATCGCCCGCTGCGTCTTGGGGAAGATCCGAAAGCAACTCAAAGGGGTTGTCGTCACGGTCGAGGACGTAGACCCACGCTGTGGCTTGGAGCGCTTCGTGTCGCAGCGCGTCGTCCTGCTGTTTATTGCGGGTGCCAATCAGCACCAGAGTGTCCGCGGAGAGTTCCGCGACGGCGAGCGAGCCGGTCTCGATCTGTTCGACATGACTTCCCGCTGATTTCATGCGTGCCGCCAGGATCTGCAGGCGCGGGTCACTGCCCACCAGCAGGCAAGGTCTATCGGTAAGCCGAAGTTTGAGTGCGATGTCTGTCATGTTCCGGTCTGCGCGCTGAGGCTTGTGCCGTAGGCGATGAACACTAGCACAGGCTCATGGGTGCGTCCCCTCATGAAGCGATACATCACTTATTTACAAAAGGAATTAATTGCTTTATCTATAGATGATCCAGTTATAGGCAGCGGGGCGATACATGAAACTGAATCAACTTCGGTATATCTGCGAAGTGGCGCGTCGCGGCTTGAACGTTTCGGCCGCTGCCGAGGCGCTCTACACGTCTCAACCCGGGGTGAGCAAGCAGATCCGTCTACTCGAGGACGAGCTCGGGGTGCAGATATTCGCGCGCAGCGGCAAGCAACTGAGCCGCGTGACGCCGGCCGGTGAGGCCATCATTGCCGAGTCCGAGCGCATTCTGGCGCGCGTAGCCAATATCCGGCGTATTGCACAGGACCATGTGGCTGAAAATCGGGGGGATCTATCGATTGCCACCACGCACACCCAGGCGCGTCACGCCTTGCCGCAGGTGGTGGGCGCTTTCCGCAGCCGCTATCCCAATGTGCACCTGCACATGCATCAGGGTACGCCTATGCAGATTGCGGAAATGGCAGCGCGCGGCAACGTCGACTTCGCCATTGCTACCGAGGCGATGGAGTTGTTCGAGGACCTGGTGATGCTGCCTTGCTACAGCTGGAACCGCAGCGTGGTGGTGCCCGCTGGCCATCCTCTGACGGAGTTGAAGACGCTCACACTGGAAGATGTGGCCGCCTATCCTATCGTCACCTATGTCTTCGGCTTTACCGGCAGGTCGAAGCTCGACAAGGCGTTCAGCGAACGGGGCCTGGAAGCCGACGTTGTCTTTACCGCGACCGACTCTGAGGTCATCAAGACCTATGTCGGTCTCGGTCTGGGAATCGGCATTATTGCCAGCATGGCGTTTGATGCCGAGCGGGACAAAGGCTTGGTGGCGCTAGATGCCAGCCATCTTTTCGAGCCCAGCATTACCAGCATCGGCTTTCGGCGCGGTGCGTATTTGCGCGGCTATATGTACGATTTCATCAAGCTGTTTGCGCCGCACCTAAGCACGGAAGTCATAGAGCGCGGCATCGCGGCGCGCACCCAGGACGAGCGCGAGCGCCTTTATGCCGATCTCGCGCCTCATCTCGCGCTGCGCTAAGGTTGCGCAAGCGCTGGGCACAACGCAGCCGGAGGAGCCCGCCCAAGGGGTGTTCTTCGGCCGCGTTGCGCCACTCAGGCGCTAGTTCGTTAGTCGTTGAGGTAAACCCGTCCGTTCATGTAGGGCCGCAAGGCTTCTGGAATACGTACCCGGCCATCAGCCTCCTGATAGTTCTCGAGCACCGCCACCAAGCAGCGGCCGACGGCTAGCCCGGAGCCATTCAGGGTGTGCAGCAGTTCGGGCTTGCCGGTTTCCGGGTTGCGCCAGCGTGCCTGCATGCGCCGCGCCTGGAAATCCTCGAAGTTGCTGCAGGAGGAGATTTCGCGATAGCGCTCCTGGGCCGGCAGCCATACTTCCAAGTCGTAGGTCTTGGCGGCACTAAAACCCATGTCGCCGGTGCACAGTGCCATGACGCGATAGGGAAGCTCTAGCCGCCGCAGCACCTCTTCCGCATGACCGGTGAGCGCCTCCAGGGCATCGTAGGACTCGCTGGGTTTGACCATCTGCACCAACTCGACCTTCTCGAATTGATGCTGCCGGATCATGCCCCGGACGTCCTTGCCGTAGCTGCCTGCCTCCGAGCGGAAGCATGGCGTGTGGCAGACGAAGCGCTGCGGTAATGCCTCTGCCGGAAGGATCTGATCGCGCGCCAGGTTGGTCACAGGCACCTCGGCGGTGGGAATCAGATAGTACGGGTTCTCGGTGTTCAGGCCGAACAGGTCTTCCTCGAACTTCGGCAACTGCCCGGTACCGCGCAGGCTATCGGCATTGACGATGTACGGGACGTTGACTTCTTCATAGCCGTGCTCGCCGGTGTGCAGATCCAGCATAAACTGGATCAGGGCCCGGTGCAGACGGGCGATGTTCCCGCGCATGACGACGAAGCGCGAGCCGGTCAGGCGGGCTGCGGTCTCGAAGTCCAGTTCGCCGTTCAGTTCGCCCAGCTCGACGTGGTCGCGCGGCTTGAAGTCGAAGGCGCGGGGTTCACCCCAGCGCCGCACTTCCTGATTCTCGTCTTCGCTGGCACCGACCGGCACGCTGCTATGCGGAACATTGGGGATGCTCAGATGAATATCTTCCATCTCCGCTAGCACGCCGGACAAGGCAGCATCGGCTTCCTTGAGTTTGTCTCCGAGTTCCGCGACCTCGCGCCGTAGCGGCTCAATGTCCTCACCTTGCGCCTTGGCCTTACCGATCGCCTTGGAGCGGCTGTTGCGCTCGTTCTGCAGTTCCTGGGTCTCTACCTGCAGCGCCTTGCGGCGCTGTTCGAGCGCCTCGTAGCGTTCGATGTCGAGTGCGAAGCCCCGGGTTTCCAGGACTTTCGCAATTTCGCGCAACTCGTTGCGTAGCCGTTTCGGATCCAGCATGACCTACATTCCGTTGACAAAGATATGACGAGCACCGGCGTAGCCTAGCCACGCCGCGCCCACGCAAAGCGAGACATTCAAAAATACGTTGGCCCCGGCCCTGAGGGCGGCGCCCTCCTGCAGCAGCTGGACCGTATCCATCGAGAAGGTGGAAAACGTCGTAAACGCGCCTAGAAAGCCCACCAGCAAGAGCCCGCGGAGTTCGGCTGGCAAACCCGACCGCTCATTCAAGACGACCAGCAAAAAGCCCAGCACCAGGCTGCCAATCACATTGACGGCGAGCGTGCCGTAGGGGAAGGCGCGCCCGAAGGCGTGCGCCGCCCACGACGTGACGCCGTAACGCCCTAGGGCGCCCAGGGCACCGCCCAGCGCGATCGCTAGCATTGTTTTCATGGCTTCTTCGCTGCACCAGGGTCCGGCGAACGATTGTAACGGCAAGGGCGCCGGAACATAAGGCGCCTGTACTCACCAAGCGCTTAATCGACCCTTGGGCCGCCCAATTTACTCGACTGTGCCGAGATCTGCGCTACCCAAGCCTGCCGGCTAAAAAGCCGCTGGGGGCGGATCGCTGGCGATTAGCCGCCCGGGTGATTAATCTGTAGCCGCGCCGTCCATTGCGCGTGTTGTATAGCGAGGCCCTCCATGGATTTATTCAGTCAGCATACCAGCGCCGAGAACGAGCCACTCGCCTATCGCATGCGTCCGCGGACTCTGGAGGATTACGCTGGACAAGAGGCTCTGGTCGGCCCCGGAAAGCCGCTGCGGCGCATGGTCGAGTCGGGCGTGGTGCGCTCCATGATTCTGTGGGGGCCGCCTGGTACCGGCAAGACTACGTTGGCCGAGATTCTCGCCAGTGCCTCCGGCGCGCGCCTGGAGCGACTGTCTGCAGTTATGGCCGGGGTGAAGGACATTCGCGAGGTTGTCGCTCGCGCTCAGGCCGCGCTCTCCCGTCAGGAGAAAACGCTGCTTTTTCTCGACGAGATTCATAGGCTCAACAAGAGTCAGCAGGATGCTCTGCTGCCCCATGTCGAGGCCGGACTGCTGACGCTTATCGGTGCGACGACGGAAAATCCCTCGTTCGAGGTCAACTCGGCCCTTCTCTCGCGCGCACGGGTATATGTGCTGAGGGGCTTGAGCGAAGATGATGTGCTAAAAGTGCTGCGCCGGGCATTGGAAGACCCGCAACGTGGGCTGGGGCGGCGCAATATCCACGCCGACGACGAGGTCCTCAGAATTCTGGCGCGCGCCGCGGGCGGTGATGCGCGGCGCGCTCTCGGCTTGCTCGAGACCGCGAGCGATTTCGCGCGCAGCGAAGGCGACCGCGAAGTGCTGGACGAGAGTTCGGTCCGAGAGGTTATCGGCCACAGCGCCAGCCGGTTCGACAAGCAGGGCGATGCGTATTACGACCTGCTGTCCGCGATACACAAATCTATCCGCTCCTCGCGGCCTGACGCGGCGCTACTTTATATCGCTCAATTCATTTCGGGCGGCGGTGATCCGCTCGATGTCGTGCGCCGCCTGACCGCCATCGCCTCGGAAGACGTCGGCAACGCTGACCCGCGCGCCTTGCCGATGGTCATTGCGGCATGGGATGCGTATTTGCGTTTGGGCGACTATGAGGGTCAGCGCGCGATTGCCCATGCGGCGGTGCATCTGGCGGTGGCGCCGAAGAGCAATGCGGTCGAGCTTGCCTGGAAGAGCGCTCAGCGTTTCGTGGCTCAGCACTCGAGCTTCGAGATCCCACTGTATCTGCGCAATGCGCCAACCAAGCTCATGGAGTCGCTGGGTTACAAGAAAGGCTACCGCTACGCGCACGACGAACCGCACGCCTACCCCGCAGGAAGCGCCCATGACTGCTGGCCACAGGACCTGCCCTATCAGCGCTTCTACCAGCCGACGGGGACTGGCCAGGAGAAGCGCTATCGCGAAATGATGGAATGGCGCGCGGCGCTGGATGAGCGAGTGGATAAAGACGACTGAGGTCGCCTACTCCATACTGCCGGCGTGAATGACATCGACCCCTTCCGGCGGTATAAAGCGAAATTCCGCGGCCGGAATATCCACGTTCAACTCCAAGTCGTTGAGTTGTAGTTCCGTCTGTTGCCCGAAGCCGCTGTCGACAATGACGGCGCTGGGCGCGCCGTTCGCCAGTTTCAGGCGGACGGCCTGGAAGTCCCAGTCGCCGCTCACAGGCGTGAGCCGTAGCCAGCCCTCGCCTTCAGGGCTGATGTCGAAAGCACTTTCTAACGACTCGAAATCGCCGCTCAGCAGCAGTGCCGGACCGACTCCGAGAACTTGATCCAAGGGCCGGGCCGTGACTTGCTCGAGGTCGACGTCGTAAACCCAGAGCTGCTCGCCGTCCGCGACAACGATTTGCTCGTAAGGCGTCTCATAGTTCCAGCGGAATCGGTCCGGACGCTGAATCAACATCTGACCGCTGCTCTCCTCGAGCACTTCACCGGTGTTATCGGTCGTGCGCTGCGTGAAGCTGCCCCGCAAGGCGTGCACGTCCTGGTAATAACTCCTGAGAGCCTCCACACCATCGGCCGCCATTGCCGTGAGCGGTGCCAGC
>JAJUGG010000080.1 GCA_029268285.1 Ectothiorhodospiraceae bacterium
CCGCAGGATGTTGTAGAGCTGCAGCATTACTTCCGACCTGCCGAGCCGGGGCAGGCGGTGCGAGCCGTACCCGGCGAAGGGCTGGAAGTGCCGATCTGGCTGCTGGGTTCCAGTCTGTTCAGTGCCCAGTTGGCCGCTCAGCTCGGGCTGCCGTTCTCCTTTGCCTCGCACTTCGCGCCGGATCACTTGATGGCAGCGCTGGAGGTCTATCGTGCCCGTTTCCAGGCGTCCGAGGCGCTGGACAAGCCCTATGCCATGCCCTGCGTCAACGTATTCGCTGCCGACACGGACGAGGAAGCCGAATTCTTGTTCAGCTCCCTGCAGCAGCAATTCATCAACCTGCTGCGCGGGCGCCCCGGCAAGCTCAGCCCGCCGTTGAATCCGGACGAGGCCGACTGGATGCCCCAGGAGCGCGCTTTCGTGCAGCGCACATTGGGGCCGGGTTCCATCGTCGGCTCACCTGACACGGTGCGACGCGGGCTAGAAGAGTTCATCGCCCGGACCGGGGCGGATGAGCTGATGATCACTGCCCAGATTTACGATCATGCGGCGCGCTTGCGCTCTTTGGAGCTCACGGCCGAAGTGCGCGAAACGATGTCAAAGCGCGGCTGAGGATTCCGCGAAGGCCTCTATCAGTTTGCCGCGGAACCAGCGGCTGGCCGGGTCGCTGTCGACGCTGACGTGCCAGTACAGGTAGATAGGTTGCGGTGGGACTTCGAGCGGGAAGGGTAGAACCTGGTTGCCCTGTTCGCGGTTGATGATGTGCGCGACCCGCTCCGGCATGGTCAGTAGCAGATCGCTTTCGCTCACCACACGGGCAGCCGCGAAGTAGTGCTGACAACGCAGGCGCACGCGGCGGCGCAGCCCGCGCCGGCCGAGTTCGTACTCCACCACGCCGCTACCGCTGCGGCGCGAAGAAACCAGTATATGTTCCTGCGCCAAATAGATTTCCAGGCTTAGTCCATCGCGCAGCGCGGGGTGGTCCCGACGCGCGACCACGGCCAAGCGATCACTGGCTACGGGCACGTGGCGGATGTCGGGCGAGTCGGGAAGAATTGAGTCCGCGATGGCGTCCAGGCGGCCGCTGAGCAGATCGGCCACCGCCGCGCGTCGCTCCAGGCGCGCGGTGACCACGTCCACGCCAGGCGCCTCCAGCGGCAGAACCCTCATCAACTGCGGCAGTACCCGCGACTCCAGAATGTCCCGGCACCCTAGCGTGAAATGCTTGGCAGCGCTGCCGGGGTCGAAGCGCTTGGCCTCGTTGAGCGTGTTTTGAAGGCTTTGCAGCGATTGTTGCAGCGGACCGATGAGCGAACGCATGAAAGGAGTCGGCACCATGCGGTGGCCTTCGCGGGTGAAGAGCGGGTCATCCAGTAAGCTGCGCAAGCGGTTCAGGGCATGACTGACGGCGGGTTGGGTGACATTTAGACGCTCGCCGGCGCGGGTCAGTCCGCCCTCGGTGTAAATCGCTTCAAGCACGACGAGCAGATTCAGGTCGATCCGGTTTATATCCATGCAGCTTATGAAGCTCTATAAGGCGAATTCATTTGATTCATGGTAGATGGGCAGGCAGGCTAGGGGCAAGCTGGATACACCCAGAGGAGGATCAGCCATGGATTTTTCATATTCGCCGCGTACTCAAGAGCTGCGCGAGCAACTGCTCGCTTTCATGGACGAGCATATTTATCCCAATGAGGAGCGCTATCGGCGCGAACTCGAAGAGAACGCCAAGAACGGCCGCGCCTATGCGCCGGTGCCGGTCGTCGAGGAACTCAAGCCCAAGGCACGGGCCGCCGGGCTGTGGAATCTGTTCCTCCCCGACGCCGAGCACGGCGCCGGCCTGAGCAACCTTGAGTATGCGCCGCTGGCCGAAATCATGGGCCGGGTGAGCTGGTCCTCCGAAGTCTTCAACTGTGCCGCGCCCGATACCGGCAACATGGAGACGCTGCACCTCTACGGCACCGAAGAGCAGAAGGAGCGCTGGCTCAAGCCGCTGCTGGAAGGTGAAATTCGCTCAGCCTTCGCCATGACCGAGCCGGCCGTGGCCTCGTCCGACGCGACCAACATCGAAACGAGCATCGTGCGCGACGGCGACGAGTACGTTATCAACGGCCGCAAGTGGTTCATTACCGGCGGCTGCGGCGAGCGTACCAAGATCTTCATTCTGATGGGCAAGACCGACCCAGACAATCCGAATCGGCACCGCCAGCAGTCGATGATCCTGGTGCCCAAGGACACCCCCGGCGTCACCATCGTGCGCGACATGCCGGTGTTCGGCAGCCACCATCCGCCCAAGGGGCACCCCGAAATCCTGTTTGAGAACGTACGCGTGCCGGTCTCGAATATTCTGCTCGGCGAAGGCCGCGGCTTCGAGATCGCGCAGGGCCGCCTCGGCCCGGGCCGCATTCACCACTGCATGCGCACCATCGGGCAAGCTGAACGCGCGCTGGAGTATATGTGCAAGCGTCTGGTGTCGCGCACGGCCTTCCATAAGAAGCTGTCCGATCAGGGCGTGTGGCGCGAGCGCATTGCCGAGTCGCGCATTCTTATCGATCAGGCGCGCTTCCTGGTGCTGAACGCGGCTTACATGATGGACACTGTGGGCAACAAGGTCGCCGCCAAGCAGATCGCCATGATCAAGGTGGCTGCGCCGAATATGGCGCTGAAGGTAATCGATTGGGCGATTCAAGCGCATGGCGCGGGCGGCCTCACCGAAGACTTCCCGCTCGCCGACATGTACGCCGGCGTGCGCACTCTGCGTTTTGCGGACGGCCCCGACGAGGTACACCGCAACGCCATCGCCAAGGCCGAGCTCAAGGCTTATTTGCAGGACTAGAGCAAGCCTGAGCCCTGTGCGGTCGAGCGCGGCACACGTGCTCGACCGCACAGGGTGAATTTGGCCTTCGCGGCGAGGCGCCGCTCCCATAGCGGCCTGTGCTGTGTGGGAGCGGCCCCTGGCCGTGAACTCGCTTTCTTGCCCCATTGTTCTCACCTCTGCCTGGCCCTATGCTGAGCGTATGAAGGACCAAGCACGTAAAGCCCGCGTTTATGACTTTGCCGCTTACCGCGAGCGCCGCGACAGCGGTGCGGACGAAGTGGTGGAGACGGTTCTGCGTACGCTGCGTCAGGTTGATGACGCGCGTCATCGGGAAGAAGACAAGGCGCTGCAGACCCTCGATTTCATCCGTCGCATCGAGCGCAACCCCGAGGATCCGCCGCAGCAGCCTTGAAGCACCGAGCGCAGGTGCTTGCCTACCCCTGACGCATAGGAATCCGCCTACATTGAACAATCGCCGCGGTAAACCGATGTTTGCGGTGGAATGCCGGTAGCGCCGTCTGCGCGGATTTCGGTGCGGTCACGCTACCAGATCATTCGTTCGCTCATCGCGACTGGATATCGCGACGCATCGAGGAGACAAGGATGGTTGAGCAAGACCCTAGGCCTAATCGAGGGCGCAAGCCGACAGTCAAGGTGTTTTGGCCGTATCTGCTGTTGGGCGCGGTGCTGGTACTGGCCTTTATCTGGATTTACATCGTCGGGCCGGCCGGCGAGAGCGAAGACCGCGGCCAAGGCCTGCATGTGCAGGATCCGCAGACGACGGAAGCGCCGGCCGAAGGCGTGCAATTGGAAGGGGCCACGACTGAAACCCAAGTCGAAGCCGTGGAGGCTCAGAACGAGACCCAGAGAGAAGCGCAAGGCGCCTCGCAATAGCCGCCGGACTCGCTGCGGCGCGCTAGCGCCAGCTATGCGGGGTGACTTGGTGCAGGCTTTCCGCGGCGGCCGCAACCGCCAGGCCGTAGACCATGTGCGTGAGCAGGCCGCGCACATGGGCGCTGGCCGGGAACTCCTCGCTGGGCGGGGTGATGCCGAAAGCTGGGTTAAGCGCTTCGTCAATAATGATCGACAACGAGGTGCCGGTTACCAGCCCCGCGCCAACCGGCGTCATGCGGCTATACCGGCGCATGAACCCGTAGAGCGTGCCCCAGCCGGCGCCGAGGCCGTAATGGATCAGGGTTTTTAGGAGTTCTAGCTCGCGCTCGCTGGGCTCTATCCCGAACCGCTCACAGAGCAGACGTGCCGCCGAGCGAGCCGAGGGCTCGCTGACATCCGGCTCCTGCTCCTTCGCGCGGTCCGGCGTGGCGTGCCATAAGCCCGTTTGTGCGCGGTCGGTGACTTTGGTGGCGAGATAACCCGCGGCCATTCCAATGGCCACGTCCGCAAGCAGTGTTCGAGTTCCCAAGCAGCACCTCGTTCAGATTATTGCAAGCGAGGTTGAGGAGTAATGCCTGACATATCGGCATTCAAGCACTCAGCGGCGCGGACGGTTTTTGCCAGGGAGGCTGAGGCTGGAAGGTTTCCGCCAGCATCTCGATTAGCAGGCGCACCTTGGCCGGCAGGTGACGCCGGTGAGGGTACACGGCCCACACGCCCACATCGCCAACGGCCCAGTCACCCAGCAGGGGTAGCAGGCGGCCCTCACGAAGATCGTCGTCGACGTAAAAGTCCGGAAGCTGAATGATGCCCAATCCGCTGCGCCCGGCCGCCAGTAGCGCATCACCGTTGTTGCTGCGCCAGCGGCCGGCCACGCGCAAGCGCTGCAGCCGGTCGTTGTCCGGGTCGCGGAACAACCAATGATCGCTGCTGCCGATCAGGCAGTGGTGGCGTCGAAGCTCTTGCGGCTGCATCGGCGCGCCATGGCGCGCGATGTAAGACGGCGCCGCGCAGACGTAGAGGCGGCGCGGTGCGATCCGGCGGGCAACAAGCCCGGACTCCTCCAGCTGACCATAGCGGATGGCGAGATCGAAGCCTTCCTCGATGAGATCGACGATGCGGCTGTTGAAATTCAGCTCGATGCGCACCAGCGGATACTGTGCCATGAACTCCGCGCAGACGGGTGCGACGTAGCGAGCAGCGAAGGCGCCGGCTACGCTGATCCGTAGGCGTCCGCGCGGGGTCTCGTGTTCTTCGCCGATGGCGGCCTGCAGTTCCTCCAGTTCGGCAGCCAGCTGCAGGCCACGGCGGTAGAAGCGTTCGCCGGCTTCGGTCAAGGCCTGGCGGCGGGTGGTGCGGTGTAGTAAGCGCACGCCGAGGCGATCTTCCAGTGCTCGGACCTGCTTGCTCACATGCGCTTTGGATACGCCCAGGGCGCGGGCCGCGGCGGCAAAGCCGCCCGACTCGACGACCTGCAGAAACTCATCCATACCGTCCCAGCGGCTCATTGTTTCTCCTGGTAAACAATCTATTCGCTGGGCGGCATCTTAACAGCAGCGAAGCCACGCCCTACAGTGGGCGCGATACTTACCCGAACTGAGTGGAGATCAGCACCATGAAATCACGTGCCGCCGTTGCCTGGGGTCCCGGTCAGCCCCTGACCATCGAAACCATCGACGTCGAAGGACCGAAAGCGGGCGAAGTGCTGCTGCGCATGGTCGCCACCGGCGTCTGCCACACCGATGCCTATACCCTGTCGGGACAGGACCCGGAAGGTATTTTCCCGGCCATTCTCGGTCATGAAGGCGGCGCCATCGTGGAAGAGGTCGGGCCCGGCGTTACCAGCGTGAAGCCGGGTGATCATGTGATTCCGCTCTACACGCCGGAGTGCGGCGAGTGCAAGTTCTGCCGCTCCGGTAAAACCAATCTCTGCGGCGCCATCCGTGCCACTCAGGGGCAGGGCCTGATGCCGGACGGCACCACGCGCTTCTCGCTGAACGGCAAGCCCATTTACCACTACATGGGCACGTCGACTTTCTCCGAGTACACCGTGCTGCCGGAGATTGCAGTCGCCAAGGTGGACGAGAAGGCCCCGCTCGACAAGGTCTGCTTGCTGGGCTGCGGCGTGACCACCGGCATCGGCGCGGTCTTCAACACGGCTAAGGTCGAGCCGGGCGCCACCGTGGCGGTGTTCGGCCTGGGCGGCATCGGCCTCAGTGTGATCCAGGGCGCGGCGCTCGCCAAGGCGGGCCGCATCATTGCCGTGGACATCAACCCCGACAAATTCGAGATGGCGCGGCAGATGGGCGCCACCGACTGCGTCAATCCCAAGGACTACGACCGCCCGCTACAGGAAGTCATCATCGAGATGACCGACGGCGGCGTCGACTATTCCTTCGAGTGCGTGGGCAACGTGGATCTCATGCGCACGGCGTTGGAGTCCTGCCACAAGGGCTGGGGCGAGTCGATCATCATCGGCGTGGCCGGCGCGGGGCAGGAAATCAGGACGCGTCCCTTCCAGCTCGTTACCGGGCGCGTCTGGCGCGGCTCCGCCTTCGGCGGCGTGAAGGGGCGCACCGAGCTACCCAACTACGTCGAGCGCTACATGCAGGGCGAGATCAAGATCGACGAGTTCGTCACTCACGTACTGCCGCTGGAGCGCATCAACGAGGCCTTCGATCTCATGCACGAGGGCAAGAGCCTGCGCACCGTGATCACGTTCTAAGGAGGCCGTGATGACTGCCAAATTGGAGAAGACCGAGTCTCATCGCTGTTTCGGCGGCTGGCAGAACCGCTACCGGCATCGCTCCGAGGTGCTCGGCTGCGATATGGATGTCGCGGTCTACTTGCCGCCGCAGGCCGAGCAGGGGCCGGTGCCGGTGCTGTACTGGCTGTCGGGGTTGACCTGCACCGATGAGAACTTCGTGCAGAAGGCTGGCGCGCAGCGCTATGCCGCCGAACTCGGCATCGCCATCGTCTGCCCGGATACCAGTCCGCGCGGGCTGGCCATTCCGGGCGAGGATGACAGCTACGACCTCGGCACCGGCGCAGGCTTCTACGTCAACGCCACGCAAGCGCCCTGGGCACCGCACTATCGGATGTACGACTACGTGGTGGACGAGCTGCCGGCGCTTATCGAAAGCGGCGAGTTGCCCATCGCGGCGGGTAAACGTGCCATCAGCGGGCACTCCATGGGCGGCCACGGCGCGCTGGTGGTCGCTTTGCGTAACCCGGGCCGTTACCGCTCGGTGTCTGCGTTTGCGCCCATCGTCGCGCCGACGCGCGTGCCTTGGGGCGAGAAGGCGTTCACCGCCTATCTCGGCGAGGACCGTTCAACTTGGGCGGCGTACGATGCCTGCGAACTGCTTGCCCAGGCCGAGGAGCGCCTGCCGCTGCTGGTCGACCAAGGCGAAGCCGATAATTTCCTCGCCGAACAGCTGCGGCCGGAGCTGCTGGAGGAGGCCTGTGCCAAGCACGGTCATACGCTGTCTCTGCGCCGTCAGCCGGGTTATGACCACAGCTATTTCTTCATCGCCAGCTTTATCGGCGAACATTTGGAGCACCATGCGCGGGCGTTGAAGGAATAGTCCTTTAGAAGGGAGTCGGCCACTGTCGCCCCGTAGCTTCGACTCGAGTCGAAGCTACGGGGCGACGGCCATTCGCGGTCAAGGGCCGCTCCCGCAGGTGAACGATTACTTCTCTCCGCAGCAGGAACGGCGCCTCGCCGCAGAGCATTCTTGGCCTCCCTCTCCGGCCTTTCTCCGTGCTTCCGTGGTTAAACCTCGGTTTACGATAGATTGAAAGTGCCGGGCGCATAGTACGACATCGGTCTGAATTGCCGGTGCGGTGCGTGATACGCACTCTACTACTGGCGCCTCAAGGCCGCCGAGCCTCGCGGGGCAAAGCGGGACGCGTCGCTCCGTTTCTCTGCGGTTAACCCGAGCCTCGATGCGGCATTTCATAAGCTTGCCCTTATGGCTTCTCTCCCCATATCCCTTCCACACGTGGAAAGGAGGGTCTTATGGCCAAGAAGCAACCCCCGGTCGCCGGAAGCGATAGACCTAAGCTGCCCGATGTGGAGCCGGTTCGGGACCCGGCCTGGGACGTGGTCGACGAGAGTTCGTGGGAGAGCTTTCCCGCCAGCGATGCCCCGAGCTGGGCTGCACCGGACAAAGAGCCGGCACGCGAGCACCCGATGCGAGCCAAGAGCAAGAAAGCGGACCCGAAGGACGCACGCCGCTGATTGCTCATTTAGAGTTCAGCGCCCGAGTCGTGCTCGGCAGTGGCCGGGCACGGCGTTCGCTGGCATGGTAGGAGTTTGATTACTATTCGTAATCGAAGCCATAGGATCAATTCATTTTCCTAATCTAGTGGCGGGCGGCATAGTAAGCGCCGTACCCGCCAGTAATGATCCAGGAGAATGAAATGGCGAATCGAACCACGCTCACGACCGATGCCGGCGCCCCTGTTGCCGACAACCAGAATGCTCAAACGGCCGGGGCCAATGGTCCGGTCCTGTTGCAGGATGTATATCTCGTCGAGAAACTGGCGCGCTTCAATCGCGAACGCATTCCCGAGCGCGTGGTGCATGCGGTGGGAACCGGTGCCTACGGCTACTTCGAGGTGACTAATCCGGACGTCTCCCGCTGGACCAAAATGAAGATGTTCAGCGAGGCCGGCAAGCGGACGGATCTGTTCATTCGCTTTTCTACTGTCGCCGGCTCCCGCGGCGCTGCCGACGTGGCGCGCGACCCGCGCGGTTTTGCGGTGAAGTTCTACACCGAAGACGGAAACTGGGATCTCGTCGGTAACAACACGCCGACCTTCTTCTTGCGCGATGGCATTAAGTTTCCGGATTTCATCCACACCCAGAAGCCGGATCCATTCAGCAACCGCCAGGAGCCCAACAACGTCTGGGACTTCTTTGCCAACTCGCCGGAGACCACGCATCAGGTGACTTGGTTGATGGGCGATCGTGGCATCCCTGCGTCCTACCGGCATATGGATGGCTTCGGCTCGCATACCTTCCAGTGGGTGAACGCAGACGGCGAAGTGTTCTGGGTGAAGTTCCACTTCAAGACTGATCAAGGCATCAAATGCCTCACCAGCGCGGAGGCCGCGCGCATTGGCGGTGAGAACCCGACCTACTTGCACGATGAGCTCTACCAAGCCATCGAGAGCGGCAACTACCCGAGCTGGACGCTCAAGGTGCAGATCATGCCAGCGGCGGAGGCGGCGCAGTACCGCTTCAACCCCTTCGATCTCACTAAGGTCTGGTCGCAGAAGGACTACCCGTTGATCGAAGTCGGCAAGATGGTGCTGAACCGGGTGCCGGACAATTACTTCGCCGAGACCGAGCAGGCCGCTTTCAGTCCCGGCAACTTCGTGCCCGGCGTCGGCCCCTCGCCGGACCGCATGCTGCAGGCACGCTTGTTTGCCTATTCGGATGCGCAGCGCTACCGGCTCGGCATCAACCACACGCAGTTGCCGGTCAATACACCCAAGGGCGTAGCGGGCGGCGCGCATAACTACGGCCGTGACGGCGCCATGCGCTTTGGCGACAACGGCGGGCGCAGCGCTAACTACGAGCCGAACAGCGTCAACGGCCCGCAACAGAGCAACGAGGCGCTCTACGCAGGCGTCGAGGTGAGCGGCGTAGCCGGCGTGAATATGCCGGTACGCCACCGCGACGACGATGACTTCGTGCAGGCCGGGGCCCTTTACCGACTCATGAGCGAGGACGAGAAACAGCGCTTGATCGCCAATATTGCTGGCGGTCTGTCGCAGGTGACGATTCCGGGCGTAATCGAGCGCGCTGTGGAGAACTTCACCAAGGCGGACTCGGACTACGGCCGCCGTGTACGCGAAGCCGTCGAGCAGTTGCAGACCGCGCCCAACGTCGCCTGATTGAACAAGGCTGCCGGGCCTCGGCCCGGCAGCGCGGAGGAATGACGATGCAGACTTATCAAATGCCTGCGGTACAGGAGCAGGGCGTCGATATGGAAGCGCTGGAGCTTGCCCAGCAGGTGTTTCAGATGGCGCGCAGCGGCGATGTGGCCGGCATGCGGCGCCTGCTGCAGGCCGGTCTTCCGGCTGAGCTCTACAACGACAAGGGCGACAGCCTGTTGATGCTCGCGAGCTATCACGGCCACCACGAGCTGACGCGCGTCTTGCTTGAGTACGGCGCCGAACCGATGCAGCTCAACGACCGCGGTCTGAGCCCGCTGGGCGGCGCGGCGTATAAAGGCGACGTTGCCATGGTGCAACTGCTGCTTGCCCAGGGTGCCGAGCCCGATCAGCGCATGGCGCAGGGGCGCACGGCCCTGATGTACGCAGCCATGTTCGACCGCGTCGAGGTCGTCGAGGTGCTGCTCAAAGCAGGCGCCCAAGTTGGCCTGGAAGACCAGCAGGGTATTACTGCGCTCGGCCTTGCCAGGGCCATGGGAGCGGAGAAGGCGGCCGAGCGCCTGGCGGCAAAGAGGCCATGAAAAAAGGCCGACCCATAAAGGTCGGCCTTTTCTATAGTGGGTGGATGCTCGCGCTTTAATGCAAGGGCATCTCGACCCGCCCACTGATACGCACCGCGGAGGGAACCCGCGTGAAGCTGCTTGCGAACTGCGGATGGAAGCCGTAGAGCACCAAGCCTACTTGGTCGCCCGGTTGCAGCAGCGTGCTGATGCCCGTCAGCTCAAGCTCCCTCGTGCCGGTACCGCGAATCGGCGTGACCTGCTCGTGTAGCAATTCGGTCACTTGGGAGCCGTAGCGTTTCACACCTACGCCCACGAAAACGCGCGGATCCAAGGCCGAATTGCCGTGGACGGTAAAGCTGGCCAACGGAATGCCGGCGAGTACCTGTTCGGCGTTAGCCGTGAAGAGCGGCTCGAAGGTCGGAGCGGTGACCAGCGTGTCCAGTAGCTCCGGTGGCACCAGGGCCAGAACCTTCGGCAGCATGTCCGGGATAGAGGCCGGATTCAGCAGGCTCGCCAGCAAGCTGGTGATCAGGTCGGTGGCGTTAACGCCCAGTTGAGCCGCTATCTGAACCAGTACATCGGGACGGGTCAGCAACGTTGTAAGAAGCGAGCGGACGAGATCGATCGAGGGCAGGCCGGTGATCACCTGCGGCGTGCTCACATCGTAAGCGGGGCCGCCGACCGGCACTTTGTTCGTTACCAGGCCGCGCGCGTTGTCCTGCACAAAGCATACGCGCGGAATATCGATCTCCTTTTTGAGTTGGCGCAGCTTGCCGTCCAGGAAGCGGTAGGCCATGTCGCTGATGGAGTAGCGCTTGTCGCCACACTGCGCGTGGGTGTCAAAGCCGCCGATCATTCCGTCCAGTTCCTGCATCACAGGCAGCACATGGCCGCCGCGGGCGACCAGCAGGTATGAGTCATTGCCGGCCGCGCTTAGGCACTGATGGTTCCAGACCGCTTCGTTGGTGTTGAACAGGGTGTCGTTGACGCCCTGGATGAAGAACGTATCGACCTGCGGCACGCCCAAGCCGTCCTCGCGCTCACCGCGGCAGAAGGCGCCGAGGCCGTTGGCGGCGAAACGTGCCTTGGTCGCTTCGCCCATTGAGCCGGCGAGGCTTTCAAATAACGCAGTACTGGTCCATGAGGCCGGGCTGCCGGACAGATTGCCCGCGGTGATGAGGAACAATCCCCAAGCGGTTTTAGGCACGTCGTTCGGATTCAGGCTGTAGCTTAGATCGTGCCAGGTAATGAGCGGCACTAGCGCGTCGAAACGCGGATCCACGGACGCACCGACAAGCTGAAAGCCGCCGCCGTAGCTAAGTCCCAGCGCACCGACCATCGGATCGCCGCCGAGGTAGGCGAGATGGGGCGTGAGCGCGCCTTCGGCCCAGTCGAGAATGGTTTGAATGTCCCGGCCTTCGATCTCGGGATTCTGCACATGGGCTTCGCCGCCGCTGTCGCCGAAGCCGCGCTGGTCGAAGGTTACGACAAAGTAGCCATTCTCCCAGGCCCTGCGCGCCGTTTCGGTCATGACGTCGTTCTGCGCCAGGTCGGTGGAGCGACTCCCGCCCCAGCCGTGGCTGTACAGCAGCAGGGGTGCTGCTTGCCCTTCTTCCAGCGCCGGTTGGAATACGGACATGGCAATCGGAGTGCCGTCGAAGGAGTTGAGCGTGAAGTGATAGCTCAGCTGTTCAGTCGCGGGACCGCCGCCGTGGATGATCGGCTCGGGGGCTTTAGGGGGATCGTCGGGCGCGGCCACCGGTTCTGGGGCGACAGGCGCAAGCTCGGCGGTATCGCCGCCCCCCGTGGAGCCTCCTCCGCAGGCGCTGACTGCCAAGGCGAGCAGAGCGCAAAAACTGGCGCGCATGATCACGCCGGACTCCGAAACATCCATGAAGCATCCTCCTGAAGCATTGTCGTTATTTGTCTTCGCAAGCTTCTCAGAGGGGCCGGGTGCAGCGTTGGAGCTTTCGCTCCGAGTTGGCGGGAAATAACAAAAAGCGCGCTCGGGGCGAAAGCCGGAAATGTGCGAGTATTAAAGCACCGGCAAAGGGTTCGCGCGTTCTTCCGAAACCGAAAAGAAACTTTCTGGGTAATCCCTAGTCGGCTTCTTCTTGTACTTCCGCGATTCCGTCCTCACTTAGGCGAAAGTCCCTTATGCCTCCGGCCACGAGGCGGGACCCCACATCGTGAAACAATAACGATACGGAGTCGTTCCATGAAACACACATCCGTGCTGGCGAGCCG
>JAJUGG010000081.1 GCA_029268285.1 Ectothiorhodospiraceae bacterium
CCTGGCCCTCGGCGCGACTGCGGTCGGCATCGGCAGGCCCTATGTCTACGGTTTGGCGCTTGACGGCGCTGAGGGCGCTGCGCATGTGCTGCGCTCAATCCTCGCCGAGGCCGATCTTCTCATGGCGGTGAACGGCTACCCAACCATCAAGGATGTGCGCGCGGAGGGAGCCCGGAAAATCTAGGCAATGCGTCGGCGGCGCTGCTGGTGAGTGCTGGAAAAGTACCCGCGCGTGGACTCAAGAGAGCTACGTCGCCGCTCGATCGGCGCTACCGGGCAGTGCTGTGGCGCTGCCAAGCACCTCAGCGCTTCTCATCCTGTAGTTATGTCAGGGTGCCCGAGAGTACCGATTCAGCAATAGTGGAAGCGATCCGGGGAGAGAAGCACAAAAAACCCAGCGCGCGGCCGGGTGCTTTGTAAGACGCTGGGTATTTGGCGCGCCCGACAGGATTCGAACCTGTGACCTTCGGCTTCGGAGGCCGACACTCTATCCAACTGAGCTACGGGCGCGATATAGCGGGCATAGGATAACGTGATAACTAAGTGAGTCCAAGCCTGATGTTTCCGCGCCAGTGACTTATCGTTATACTCTTGGCCTCTTTTGCCGAGGCGCGCTCTCGCGCCGCTCCAGTAACGCACAGTTTTGTGGGGGCAGATGGTGGCAGGCCAGCAAGACAAGACTTTTGTTAAGACTTTCGTGGGCGTCATGGCGTTCTTGTTCGCTGTGATGATCTTTTTGATCGTGCTTGCCGTTACTGTCGGCGGCGACCCGAATCCGGAGCAGCTTGCGCTGGAGCGTGAGCGTGCTGAGCAGCGCCTGCAGCCGCTGGCCGCGGTGCGCCTGTCCGGCGAACCGATGCCGGAAGTGGCTGCAGCACCGGCCCCCGCGGCTGCGGCTGGCGATGCTGCCGGCGGCGCGATGTCGGCCGAGCAGATCGTCGCTCAGGTCTGTGCGGCTTGCCATGACGCCGGTGTGTTGGGTGCGCCCAAGACCGGTACGGCTGCGGATTGGGAGCCGCGTATGGCGCAGGGTCTCGATACGGTGGTGCAGAACGCCATCAATGGTATCCGTGCCATGCCGCCTCGTGGCGGCAACCCGAACCTTAGCGACGAAGAAGTGCATGATGCCGTGGTCTACATGCTGGAGCAGAGCGGCGTGAGCGTCGAATAAGAACTTCGCTAGATATTGAAAAAGCCGCGCCTGGCTTTGCCGGGCGCGGCTTTTTTGTTGCCTGTCCATGCTCAGGAAGCAGGGAAGAATTCGATTGGATAAGTAATGGTGACCGGTGGGACGTCCTTGGCGCCGAAATCGAATTGCTCGACACGGGCAGCGATCTGCCGCTCCAGAGAGGGCGCGTCGAGTTCGCTGGAAATCACGTCGATGTCGGTGACGGCCCCGGACGGGGCGATGGTCAGCTGTAGCACGATGCGCCCGCGCAGCTCGGGGTTGTCCCGCAGCGCGTGATTATAAAGACCGTAGACGCTGTGCTTGTTACGGTCGAAGACCAGCTGAATCTCCTCGTTGGTACGCGTGGCAACACGGCCTTTGCCGCCTTCGCCGCCAGGCGGGGGCAGGGCGCCGACGGGGCTTTCGACCTGCTGTGCGCCGCGACCGGCGATTTCCGCGCCCCCGCCGCTGACGCGGCCAATTTGCCCGAACGCGATGCCGCCGCTGGCTTGGCCGGCGCGAGAGGAAATCAGGTCGCGCGAGACTTGCGCGTCTTCATTGCCTTCTGTGGACAGCGGGCCTTCCGCGAGTGTGCCCGCTGAGTCGTCAGCGAGATCGGAGAGGCTGTCGCGCATGGCCAGCAGACCCGATTGCTCGGCTTGTTCGCGCGCCGACGGCTGAGGCGGCGTAGGCTCGGGCGCCGCCTGCGGCTGAGCCTGGGGTTCGGGCTGGGGTGCCGGCGTCGGCTGGGGCTCCGGTTCCGGCTGACGTTGCTCGGGCACAGGCGCGGGCTGAGGTTGTTCGCCCTCGTACATGGCCTCTTCGCGCGGCTCTTCCACGATCAGGGTTACCACCCGACGCTGCTCGATTTCTTCGGGCAGCTCTTCCTGGAACACCGGCAGGTAGGGAATGATTACGCCGAGCAGTAGCAGAATGCCCGCCACAATGGCGAGGATGCGCTGAAAACGACGATCCTCGTCGGGGTGTTGCGACGGAAGCGAAATGGCTTGTTGTAGTGTTGCAGCAGAGGCACTCACGAAGCAGGCCCCCCCTGGGTTTTTTGGATAACGGCCAAGGAAACGCGTTCGAATCCGGCTTCCGTTGATGCGGACATGACTTGCTTGAGCAGGCGGAACGGCAAGCCGCGATCACCCAGTACGGTGACTTCGGCGCCGGGCTCTGCGAGCGCATCGAGGCCGGCCAGCGTCTGGCTCAGCGTGCGCATGCCGGCGTCGGGATCGTTCAGCAAATCGGCCACAGCGATTATGGGCTGCTCATCGAGCAGGACGGCCTCGTTGGTCACGGTGAGCGTCACCGAGGTGCGTGGCGTACGCTCCGCAGCCGATTCCGGAAGCTCGACGTGGTTGCGCGCCGGAATGTCCTGGACGTCGACTGAGTTCACCAGCAGGAAGAACACCAGGATAGTGAAAATATCCATGAGGGCGACCAGGTTTAGCCCCTGCGAGCGTTTCGCTCGAGGTGGGCGTAGCCTGCGTAATGGGCCCGCGTTGGCAGTGGTCATCAGCTACTCCTCGCGCCGGCCTCGGGCGCTTCGCCCACCGCGATCTCAGGGAACAGTTCGACGGCTTCCCACTCGCCCTGACGCTCGACGGGCAGTGCGCGTACTGTGTCCATGACCGCGATGAGGTTCTCGTAGGCGATATCCGGTTCCAGCAGGATCGTTGCGTCCGTCACCTCGGGGTGCTGCGCCTTCAGCTCCTGCAGATAGTTTGCTAGCGCGCCAAGTTCGTAGCCGCTTTCGCTCTTGCCGAACTCCTGCGTGCTGCCGGACACCCGGTCGACCACTAGGACGCTGTTGTCGCGCACGATGATCTCCAGGTTCAGGCTCGGCTTCGCGTCGCTGGCGGCCGCTTCGCCGCCGGGGAGCTCGATCTCGAGGATGCTGAGCCGCGAGAACACCGCCATTACCAGCAGAAAGGGCACCAGAACCACCATGAGGTTCATGAAGGCGGTGACGTTGATATCGGCATCGACCGCCTCACGCCGGTGTCGCAGCCGTCGCTTCATGCTGCAACCGCCTCCCCCTCGCTGCCTTCGGCTTCGCCCGGGCGGGCGTTGATGCCGTTGAGCACTTTAATGGCCGCGGTTTCCAGATAGCCCACGAGCTGCGTGGTCTTGGTCTGCAGCATGGAGTGAATGAGCAGCAGGGGAATACCGACCATAAGGCCGAAGGCGGTGGTGTTCATGGCGACCGAGATCGACGCCGACAGCATGCCCGCACGCTCGGTGGCGCTGGCCATTGACACCGCGGTGAACGCTTCGATGAGGCCGATGATGGTGCCGAGCAGGCCGAGCAGGGTGGCGATGTTAGCCAGCGTGGCCAGGTAATGGGTGCGCTTTTCGATTCGCGGCACCACTTCCATAACCCCTTCCTCGAGCGCGAGCTCGATGTCCTCGCGCCGGCGGCTGTGCTCCATACGACTCAGGCCCGCGTCGATGATGCGGCTGAGCGCCGCGCCGGAACGCTCGGCGATGTTGCGCGCCTCGCGCAGCTTGCCTGCCTGGATCAGCGGGATGACCTGGTTCCAGACGCGGCGGGTACGGGCGCGCGCCACGGTAAGATAAATCCAGCGCTCGATGGCGATGGCGAGGCCGAAAGCCAGGACCGCCGCGATGGGGTACATGAATATGCCCCCGCCCTGGAAGAACTCGACGACATTGTTGTAGATTTCCATTCCAATTCACTCCTTCGATGATCGTAACGCTGCAGCTTTATTGAACCTGCTGCAGCTGCTCCTGGTACTTCAGCTCGCGGCGAAAGATGTCCGGGTCCAGCGGCCCGAGTTCCTGGCCGGCCAACAGGCTGTCCGGCGGCGGAATCTCGCCGTCGCTGGTGCTGCGCTGCCAGGGAACGATGTAAAGTGCCTTGGGCAGCTCCTGGTTGCCGATCACCTCCATACCGGAGAGCTCACGCTGCTCTTGAGCCTGTGCACCGGCCGCAAACAGTCCCGTGGCGACGGCCAACCCAACGAGGCTTAGCGCTGTCTTTGCTCTAGATCGGTGATCCACTGGGCCACCTCCTGCTCGTTGTCTTGCGTCAGCGCCTGATAGCGCTGGTAGTGCTCGAGCGCGCATTGCGGCTCGAGCAGGTACAGGTCGCAGAGTATTCCGAGGTTCAAATGACCGAGCGCGTAGTCCGGGTGGCGTTCCAGCACCTTGGTGTAGAGTGCCCGGGCTTCGTCGAAGCGTCCCGCCTTGCGGTGTTCGATCGCCAGGAGTGTGGCGGCTTCCGGATGGGCGGGATCCTCGGCCAGCGCTTTATTCAGTGCCTCTAGTGCGTCTTCTTGCCTATCCAGTTGCATATAGGCGATCGCTAAGTTTGCAAGAGCATTAGCGTCTGCTGACTCATCCTCCAGGAGTCGCTCCCAGGCGACAGTTGCACGCTCGTAATCGCCCTGCTGCATGTAGGCAACTGCGCGCTCATAGGCGCTGACTTCGGCGGCTTTGTCAGTGCCGGTCGAACTGCCTAGATTGGCGCAGCCGGCGGCGAACAGGCCCGCTGCCAGCGCGGCGCTAATCCTGCGATGCCAGAACATATTCCGGTCTCCTTTCTTCTTTGTCGTAGCGCGCCGGCATGAGCTGAGCGAGCCGTTCCAAACTGTTGCGTACCGCGTCGTCGTAGACGCCGTCGGCAGTGCGGGCGGCGTTAGCGGCGTGGAATTCGATGGCTCTGTTCTGGAACGGCGCGGCTTGCTGTGCCAGCAGCTGCTCGTACTCTGCCAAGGCCTCGCCGTCGAGGTTCGCCGGTCGCTCGGACTCCAGCATGGCCTGGGCGAAGTCGGCATAAAGCTCGCCGATCTCGTAGGTGGCGGCTGTGGTGGTGCCGACGAAGCGGTAGGAGGCGGCATGTTGCAAGGCGTCCAGCGCCTTCTGCATCAGCGCCCTCTTACGCTTGAGGTTGTCGGCGAGAGGCTCTACCAGCGCTACTTGGCGATAAGCCGGCAGATGCTCGCGAGCGAGTGCCAGGCTTGCCTCAGCGGCCAGCCGGCGTGTACGCGCGGTGCGCTCGTCGCCCCCATCCGCATCGGCGGCAATGAGCGCTTCGCGCCAGCGCCGCACCGCATTATCGTCGCCGTGCTCGGCGTAAAGCTCGATCAAGGCCTGGTGGGCTTCGACAGCCGGCGCCAGCGGCTGCGGATAGCGCTTCAGATACTGCTCGAAGGCGGCTACGGCCTGCCCGTGCTGGTCGGCCTCCCGGAAGGCCTCGGCGGCGGACCACAGGGCTTCGCGGCCGATTTCACCGTCGTTGCTCTCGGCGATGCGGGCATACTCCGGCGCCGCGCGGGCGGGGTCGCCCGCGGCGGTATAGGCCACGGCGAGTTTCTCGGTGATCTGCGGCTGCAGTTCATGGCCCGGATACTCGCGTCGCAGCCGCTCGAGGATGTCGGCGGCACGAGGATAATCCTCGAGCTGGATCAGCAACGTGGCGGCATCGACTTCGGCGTTGGCAACCAGGGGGTTGTCGGGTACGGCATTACGAACCTCGAGAAAACGATCGACGGCGGCCGCTAGGTCGCCGGCCCGCTGGTGCTGTTCACCCTGTTTGTAGAGCGAGGCGGCGAGGCTGTCGGCGAGCCCGCCTCTCAGTGCCGGGTCAAGCTCCGAAGAGGCCAGTGCCAGGGTGTAGGCTTCTTCCGCGCGCAGATAGTCGCCGGTATCGAAGCTGGCATTGCCGAGGACGATCAGAGCGCTCAGGCGCAGTTCATCAGGCGTCTCCGCCTCGCGCTCCAGCAGCGTCTCGGCTGCGATGGCGGCCTCGATATGCTCCTCGCGCTCGTACAACTGCTCGGCGGCGTGAACCAAGGCCGGCGCCGCCTGCGGGTGGTTGGGGAAGGCCTCGGCGAAGCGACGCATAGCCATGTAGCTGCGCATCTCCCAGTCGAGCTTTTCCTCGCCCTCCAGGGTGGCGATGTGCTTCTCGAAAGCCGTCAGCACCGCATGCGCGGCTTCGGCTGCATGGCCGTTGTGGGCGAAGTGGTAGGCCGCCTGCTCGTACTGTTCGATGGCGAGCGGGTAATCCCCCTGCTCGTACAGCAAGTCGCCGAACAGCAGGTGCATTTCCTGCGCCCCCGCCGCTGCAGGGAAGCGCTTCAGGTAGTGTCGGTACCAGCGCGCGGCTTGTTCGTAATCCTGCTGCTCGCCGTAATGCTGCACGCGGGCGTGGTAGTAGCGCGCGAGGTCGTGCATGCTTTGGCGCAGCTGCTCGACGAGCTCGGGATAAGCTGCTGGGTCGCGGGTGTTCCAGTAAGGCCCGTCGAGATCGAAGAGCTGTACATAATGCTCTTCCGAGCGCATGACCTCGCCCGGGAAGCCGCCCTCGCGGTAGGCATCCGCGACTCGGCGCTGGAACTCCGGCGCGCGCTCTGCCTGCGGATAGGCGGCGACGTACGTGGCGAAGGTCTCGGCGGCATCGCTGTAGCGGCCTTTTGCCAGATACTCCTCGCCCAGGCGGCGGTAAATCAGCGGCTCCTGCGGGCTGCGGCCGTAGCGGGCGAAATAAGCCGCGACACCGGCTGGGCCATCGAGATAAGAGAACGCGAGGCTGATCGCGCGCAGCGCGTCCTCGACCCGCTCGCGGTCGGCGCGAGGTAGCTGCTCCAGGCTCTCTGCGTCGGTGACGCCCTTTTCCTCCACCAGACGCATGAGCGCGTCCACGGCCTGCGTGTAGTCCTCGCGCTTGAACAGCGACCAGCCGTACTTGTGCAGTGCCGGCTCAAAGAAGTCGGTGCTTTCGCCGCGCTCGAGTACTTCGCGGTAGGAAAGTTCGGCATCTGCGTAGTCGCGCTTCACGAAGTGCGCCTCGCCGAGCCGGAAACGCGCCTCGGCGGTCAGGCGCGAATTCGGATACTCCTTGGTGAGCCGCTCCAAGGTCGCCAGCGCCATGGCTTCCTGACCTTGTGCTTGATAAGCCCGCGCGAGCTGATAGAGGACCTCATCGTTGTTCGGGTGGTCGGGATATCGCTCCAGGCGCTCCAGGTAGAGTGCCACGACTTCGGATTGCGCGGACGGCTCTTCGTCGTCGATCGTGCTTGCGGGTGCGCTGGCGGCGGCGTCGGCAGGAGTATCGCCGACCTGCGCCCGCGGGTCGTCCGCGGGCGGCGGTGTCCCGCCCAGGCCCGCTACTGGGGGAACCTCTGCCGTGGCCAGGCGGCCTTCGTGTATTTCCAGCTCCAGATCGGCGAGACGCTGCAGCGCTTCCGCCTGGCGCTCGTGATCGGGGGAGCTGGCGAGGAAACGCTCGTACTGCTCGATGGCCTCCTCGCGGCTGACCTGGAGCTCGCCCTCGGCCTTGGAGGGCGAGGCCTGGCGAGCTAGATCGCCGATAGTCTTGGGTGCGGGCTGATTCGCGCAGGCGGCCAAAAACGGCGTCACCCAGAGAATGCGGCTGAGTCCTTTCATGGCGTGTCACCCGTCGCGAGTTGGTCGTAGAGCTTGGCGAGGGCGTAGCGCGCGTCGCTGAGTTGCGCGTCCAGCCGCTTGCGGCGGGCTTGCAACTCTTGAATGGCCAGGCTCTCGATGACGGCTTTCTGGTGTTCCAGTGCTTGATCGATACGCGGTCTCAGTGTCGCGATACGCCGCTTGAGGTTAGCTACCTCCTGGGACATGCGGGTGGTGCGCGCCGCGCTTTCGCGCTGCGCGGCGAGCAGGCGCGACCGAACCTGGCGCAGATCCTCCAACTCGGCTTCGATAGTCGCGAGATCTTCGGCGGCAGCGCCGGCCGCTGCCAAGTCTTCCAATTGGCGGCGGTAGCTGCGATAGCGCGTGTTGAGCTCGCCCAGGTCAATTTCCTGCAGGCGTTGCCGCGCATCCGTTGCTTTGCTGTCGAGATGGCGGCGCTGGGTGACCAGCACCTCGTCGTAGCTCGCCATGGTGCGGGACCAGTAATCCAGGTTGGCCTGCAACGCGAGCAGGTCGCGATAACCGCGAATGGCGTGGCCGAACCGATGGCTGGCGAGTACCTGCCCCAAGTAAGCGCGTCCGGGAACCTTCTCTACCGGCGGCAGATCGTCTTCGGAGGCGAGCGCTACCGACAGCAACTGTCCGCGGCTGATGGCGCGCTCCGCCGCGTCCACGCGCGCACGTTCGGCATTGAAAGTATCGACGGCGCGGCGATACGCCTGGGCGGCCTGTTCATAAGCGCCGACCTGAACTAGCGCAAAGGGCAGGGAAATCAGCGCCTCCTGAACCGCGGGATCGCTGCTCGGACGCTCACTGAGCTCGGCAAAGGGCGTTAGCGCTTCCTCGTGCTGATCCTCGATGGCGTCTGCGCGCCCGGCGCCGAGTAGGGCTTGATTGGAAAGCGGCCCGTCGAGCCGCACGCGCTCGAGGAAGCGGCGCGCCTGTTCCGGGTCGCGCTCGAGCAGGGCGAAACCGAGGGCGCTGTTGGCCTTGTCCTTTAACGCGAGGAGTTCGTCTTCGTCTGCGTCCAAGCGGCCGACCGCATCGAGCAGTTTGGCGCCTTGTTCGAGTTGACCGTTACGAACCAAGGCAACGCCCAGGTTGTAGCGGGCGTAGGGTTCATCCTCGGGAGCGCCCTGCCAGTCGCGCAAGGCCTCGACCGCGCGGTCATAAAAACCCTGTTCCATGTAGACGAGCGCGCTGAGCAGTTGCTGCTCGCCCCGCAGCTCGGCGGGAACTTCGCCCTTGACGTGGGCGATGGCGCGGGCGGCGGTATCGTAAAGGCCGCGCTGATAGGCGCTGCGGGCGAGGTGGTACCAGGCACGGTTGCGCACCGGCTCGGGCACCGAGTCGGTGAGGTAGAGCTGGAACAAGCGCTCAGCCTCGCTCAGCAGTCCGTAGGAAAGCTTGAGACTGCCTTCCAGCAGTTTGGCGTCGCGGAGGTGGCCGTCGAAATAGCCGCGTTTGTCGTAGCCGAGCAGGTGTACCAGCGAGGTGAACGGCGCGTCCAGGTAGTACTGGTACAGTACTTCGCCGTAGTGCGGCTCCTGCGGGTGCTGCACGGCGGCCGAGGCCGGCTGCGCCAGCAGCAGACCGAGGAGCAAAGAGGCTAAGGTCGGGGCGCGCACGGTTACGGCCGCTCCCACTGCTTGACCACGAATTCGGGCCCCAGCCGCGCTTGATCGTCGACAATGCGCAGTTCGAGTACGGCGGGGTTGCCGTCCTTCTCGAAGCTTAGGTCGGTTGCGCGGCGCCAATCGCGCCCGTTGGGGCCTTTGCCGGTGAAGAATGCTACCAGCTGGTGATCGCCCGACGACAAGTTGCCCAGGTAGAGCCGGTGCATGCCGCCGCGCTCCAGCGCGGTGCGCTCCTCGTTTTGATAAATGTGATTGGCCACCACTTGGCCGTTGAGCTCGAGGCGGACCGAACTCAGGCCGAACAGGCGGCCGGCATCGGCCGAGACGAAGACTTCCACCCGGTTGCTGGCCGGGAAGAGCAAATCTTCTTCGAGCAGCGTCAGGTCGCGATTGAGCGCGATGACATCGGCCTTGAGCGCTTGCAGATTCTCTTCCACCGCGCGGGCGTCGACATCCGGCGGCTGGGTCTGCGCCGCTGCCGAGGCCGCGATCAGCAGCCCGATGATGCCTAGCAGATGGCGTAGAGGGCGTATGTATTGCAGTCCTTGCATGGTTCATTCCCTCTTCAGAAGAAGACGCCGATGTTGAGCGTGGCTTCCATGTGGTAGGCATTCTCCTCTTCGCCGAACACGTCCCACTCCATGGCATAGCCGCGCAACTCCGACCTCAGCACCAGCCAGTCGGTGGGAAACAACCGCACACCGAGGCCGAGGTTGTAGGTGAACTCGTCGTCGCCGTCGAATTCGGTCACGCCGGCACCGCCGACCAGATACAGTCCGCCGGCAAAGGCCCGGCGCTTGCCGAAGAAGAACTCCGCCGGCAGGATCGTGTAGCCGAGCGACGCGTGGTAATACTCGAGGTCTTCGCTGCGGCTGGCGAACAGGGGCGGCCCGAAGCGATGGAACACGTCGTCGCTGACTTCGGAGCGCCCGTAGCTGGCTTCGATGAACAGATCCTGAGCGAGGTGGAAGGCCACGCGCAGGCCGTACACCGGCTCGCCGCCGAAGTTCTCGACGTTTAGCACGCCGCCGTAGAGGCTCACCTCGAAGCTTTCCGTGTCTATGCCCGGCACCACGATCTCACGCCGATCGAGGGCCGGCTCTACCGCCCGCGCCTCCTCGCCGGCTGGCGCCGGGATCTCTTGCGCGTGCACGGCAGTCGCGAGCGCGAGCAGAATTATTAGTAGGCTAGGTAGGCTGCGCTTCATCTCGTGTCCTCGCTAAAACAGGAACTCCAGCCCCAAGGTGGCTGCGGAGAAAGTGTCCTCGGTCGCTTGGTCGCTGAAGTCGGCCTTGAGGTAATACAGCGCCCCTCGCAGCACCACGTCCGGCCGGGCTTGGTAATTCAGGCCCGCGCCGACGCGCAGCGCGCGCCCGCTCTCGTTGTTGGCGTCGACCAGGGTCGAGCGCGGCAGGTTGTCCACATAGGCCAGGGCGGCCGAAACCATAGGCACCAGGCGATGCCCAGGCCGGAAGCGATAGCGCAGGCCGGCGGCGTAGAGCCAGGCGCTGGAATAGTCGCCGGCGACGCGCCAGACATCACCCTGCAGCGCCAAGCGCTCGTTGAAGGGGTAGCTGCCGGTCACGGCGATGAGCGGGTCGTCCTCAATGACGCCGGCGGCCACGCCTAGCGTCGGCGTGCGTGTCCAGTCTTCGCGCGAGCGCAATTCGAGGTGCCGGGCGGCTTCCAGGCTGCTCTGCAGTTCCTGCAAAGCGGCCCAGCCTTCGCGTCCGGCGGGTGTGCGCACCTTGATCCAGTCGGTGCGGCGCTTGATCAACGTGATGCGATCGCCGCGGCTTACCGCGTCGGTGGCCGGATAGCCCGGACCAGGGCCGGTATGAAGCTCGAGATACGGCTCCATGACCTCCACCGTGACCGGTTCGGCCAGAGACGGCGCTGCCGCGAGGATCGCGAGCGCAGCCAACAGGCGGCGCAGCAGCTTGACCGGTGCCTGAGAAATCATGCGATAAGTGTCCGTTTCGGCCGGAGGCAACGGAGCTGCAGAAGAGAAGCGCCTCCGGGCATTGTTAGTTTGTTTGATAATGGCGGCATGGTTGCCCGGGCGGCCCCATGCTTAATCAATGACATGGGGCTGCCCGTTCCTGAACCAAAGCTTCATCTACATCCGCTAGCGACCCATTCGGCGAGGCGCGTATAGGCGGAATCCCCAGGCCGCAGCACCGGGTGTCGGCTTCCGTCCTCCGCTGTTACCGTCGGGTGCGGCGGCGTGGTGTTTTCCGTGCCTCGAGCGCGCTGTAACAGCGGGCTGGCGTCGGCGTTGCAAGTGTCGCCGGCAAAGGCGAAGGCGCTCGAGATGTGGTAGTTGCCCTCGGGGTCGCCGCTCAGCATGAAGCGATTGGGCGCGTGACCTCCGTTGTAGAGGCCGAGGTCGTCCGGTTCGCCGCTGCGCCCATGCACGCGGTGGCAGCTTGCGCATTCCTGCATCAGGATCGGGTGGATCTCGGACGAGAACTGAGCACGATCGGGGAGTGCGTGGTTACGCAGCTCCGCCAGCTCCCATCGCTCGTCTTCATCGGCACCGGCATCCCAGGGGCTGTTGTAGTACTGCGCGCCCAGATCTATCCACTCGGCGATGAGTCGCCGCTCGGAGCTATTCAGAAGACCATTGTGGATGTCGAGTTGATAGAGCGCTTGCATGAGGCGGCTGCTACGCGAGCTGTCGGCCGCGCCGCCGACTTCTACCCACGGACGCTCGCGCTGCAGCACGCGCCGGCCATCGTGGCCTTCCATTTCGGCGCCGGGCACGACCGGCCCCAGCACCAGCGCGTCGTAAGACGCGAGCCTGCCGAGGCTGTTGGAAGCCCCGCCTGTTAGATCAAGGCTGCCGCCGCTATGGCAGCTCGCGCACGTGCTGTCCCAGATGGGCTGAATGTGCTCGGGGTAATTGATGTAACCGCGGCTGGGCGTTGCGCCGGTCGCAAGGCCGCCGTAGGAAACGCTTCGATTCCAGCGGCCGTTGGTCCAGACGTCGACATAAACCATATGTTCGTTGGCCGGTTGTATGCCGACCTCGCTCACCCGCGCACGGGTCTCGGCCATGGTTTCGCCGGGCAGGGCGCTGTAGGCCGTGCTCGAGTTCTCGAACGCGCCTCCGGTGGGGTGCCCCTGGTTTAGCGGCGGTCGGCGATCAGTGGCTCGGCAGTCCACGCCGGCGCAGATGCG
>JAJUGG010000082.1 GCA_029268285.1 Ectothiorhodospiraceae bacterium
CGGCGTTGATCGCATTGCCGGTGCTCAAGGCGTTGAAGGGCAGGATAGATCCGCGCGGCTACAATGGAGGAAGTCTTTTGGGGTTACGTGGCATCGTCCTCAAAAGCCACGGCAGCGCTGATGCATACTCTTTTGCTCGCGCGATAGATATGGCAATCCTCGAAGTAGAGCGCTCAGTGCCCAGCAAAATCGATGAGCAGCTGGGTCGCGCCTTGGCAGAAGGGCAAACGTCTTGAGTTATTCACGCATCAGCGGTACGGGCAGCTACCTGCCCGAGAAAGTACTGACCAACCAGTACATGGAACAGATCGTCGATACCAGCGACGCCTGGATCCGCGAACGGACCGGAATTGAAGAGCGACGCATGGCAGCGGAAGGGGAGACCACTTCCGATCTGGCCGTGAACGCGGCGCTCAAGGCGCTGGAAGCCGCCGGCCTGCAAGCCTCGGATATCGACATGGTCGTTGTTGGCACCACGACGCCCGACAAGGTATTTCCGAGCACGGCTTGTATCGTGCAAGACAAGCTCGGCATGCGTCCCGGCACGATCGCGTTCGATCTTGCCGCGGTCTGCTCCGGCTTTATGTATGGTTTGAGCGTCGCCGACAAGTTCATCCGCAGCGGTTCGGTGCGCCGAGCCCTGGTCATCGGCGCTGAAACGCTGACGCGTTTGATCAACTGGAAGGACCGCGGTACCTGCATCATCTTCGGCGACGGTGCCGGTGCGGTGGTGCTGGAGTCCAGCGACGAGCCGGGCGTTTACGCCACGCATCTGCATGCCGATGGCGGTCATGTAGAGTTGCTGCACACTCCATGGGGGCCGTCGCAGGGCTACGAAAACCTCATCGACGACGCTGGCAAAGCGGTGATGCGCGGCAACGAGGTTTTCAAGGTTGCGGTGCGTCGGCTCGGCCAGGCGGTGGAAGAGGTGCTGGAAAGCAGTGGGTTTACTCAGTCCGACGTGGACTGGCTGATTCCCCACCAAGCCAACATCCGCATTATTCAGGCGACTGCCAAGAAGCTTGAGCTTCCTATGGACCAGGTGGTCGTAACCGTGCAGAAGCATGGCAATACGTCGGCCGCTTCCGTGCCGCTGGCCTTGGATGAGGCGGTTCGCGATGGCCGCGTGCAGCGCGGGCAGTTGCTGCTGCTCGAAGCCTTCGGCGGCGGGTTTACCTGGGGTTCGGCGCTGATCCGCTACTAGCGCCGGGCGAAGCAGCGTTTCCACGATGATTATGGTGGGCAATGTCTACTGAAAAGTCCGATACCCTGGCTTTCGTGTTCCCGGGACAAGGTTCGCAGTCGGTGGGCATGCTCGCCGAATTGGCCGCGCAATACCCGGTCGTGAGCGAGACCTTCGCCGAGGCTGGCATGGCGCTGGGCTATGATTTATGGAACCTGGTGCAGAACGGCCCGGCCGAGGACCTGAACCAGACCGACCGCACTCAGCCGGCGCTGCTGGCTGCGGGGGTCGCGGTGTGGCGTGTCTGGCAGCAGCGCGGCGGTGCCGTGCCGGCTTACATGGCCGGCCATAGCCTGGGGGAATACACGGCACTGGTATGTGCAGGTGCACTCGATTTTGCCGATGCAGTCGCTCTGGTGGCCGATCGGGGGCGCTTCATGCAGGAAGCGGTTCCGGTCGGGCGGGGCGCCATGGCCGCTATCCTCGGTCTCGACGACGACATCCTGCGGGATATCTGTGCCGATGCGGCCGAGGGCGAAGTGGTCGAACCGGTTAATTTCAATGCCCCAGGGCAAGTCGTCATTGCCGGCGCCAAGGGTGCGGTCGAACGGGCGATGGAAAAGGCCAAGGCAGCAGGCGCGAAGCGCGCCTTGCCGTTGCCGGTGAGTGCGCCGTCGCATTGTGCGCTGATGAAGCCGGCTGCTGAGCGCTTGGCTGAGCGGCTCGCGAAGGTTCGCATCGAAATGCCGCAAGTACCCGTGCTGCATAACGTCGATGTGGCTGAGGCGCAGAATCCGGAGGGCATCCGCGAGCGTCTGGTCGCGCAGCTCTACAGCCCGGTGCGCTGGGTCGAAACGGTTCAGGAATTGGCGCAGCGAGGCGTTCGCACGACGATCGAGTGCGGGCCCGGGAAGGTTCTGGCTGGCCTGAACCGGCGTATCGACAAGAACCTCGACGTGCTCACGGTATACGATCCGGATACGTTGGATAAGGCGCTGGCATAGCACCGCGCCGCTAGTTGGGGGAATGGATGGTGGATTTGGCACTCGACAACGAGATCGCTCTCGTCACTGGCGCCAGCCGCGGGTTGGGTCGGGCGATTGCGCTGGAGCTCGGTAAGCTGGGGGCGACCGTTATCGGTACTGCGACCTCGCAGCAGGGCGCCGATGCGATTGATGCCGCGTTGAAAGAAGCCGGCATCAAGGGCGCCGGCCTGGCCTTGAACGTGACGGAAGCCGAGCAGATTTCTGCAGTACTCAAGGAAATTGGCGATCGCTTCGGCAACCCGAGCATCCTGATCAATAACGCCGGCATTACGCGCGACAACCTTGTCATGCGCATGAAAGATGAAGAATGGGATTCGGTCATCGAGACAAATCTCTCGGCGATCTACCGGCTGAGCAAGGTTTGTCTGCGCCCGATGATGAAGGCCCGTCATGGCCGCATCATCAACATCGGCTCCGTGGTGGGCGCGCTTGGCAATACCGGCCAAGCGAATTACGCTGCAGCCAAAGCGGGCGTGATCGGCCTCACGAAGTCACTGGCACGAGAGCTTGGTTCGCGCGGTATCACGGTTAATGCCGTGGCTCCGGGTTTCATCGATACCGACATGACGCGGGAGCTGCCGGAAGCGGCCCGCGAGGCACTGCTGTCCCAGATACCGCTGGGCGAGCTCGGCAAGCCCGAGGACGTGGCGGCTGCAGTGGCTTTTCTGGCGGCCCCGGCCGCTCGGTACATTACCGGCGAAACGATTCACGTCAACGGCGGGATGTATATGGGCTAGTCGCCAGAGGTCGCGCATGCGGCCTCTTTGGTGGCGCACTTTTCACTGTTCACCTACAATACGGCCGCGGTAATGCACCGGGCATTTCGACAGAGGAAGGAACTAATGAGCAGCATCGAAGAACGCGTTAAGAAAATCGTTGTCGAACAGCTGGGCGTCAAAGAGGAAGAGGTTACGGCCGAAGCTTCTTTTGTAGACGATCTGGGTGCCGACTCCCTGGATACCGTTGAGCTGGTGATGGCGCTCGAAGAGGAATTCGAATGCGAAATTCCCGACGAGGAAGCCGAGAAGATCACGACCGTGCAGCAGGCGGTCGACTACATCAATCAGCATCTTGATCAGTAGTCTCCTTCGAATAGCGCCCGGTGCGCCAGCGAAGGCTTAGCCTACCTGCCAGGGCCGGTCAATCCGGCCCTGGCTTGTTTCTGACAGCTGGATAAATTTCGAGGTATGAACTTGTCAAAGCGGCGTGTAGTAGTAACGGGGCTGGGTGTCGTTTCGCCGGTCGGTAGCGATATTACAACTGCCTGGGGGAACATCCTTGCCGGTAAGAGCGGCATCGGTCCGATCACCCGCTTCGATACGTCCAACTTCACCGTTCGCTTCGGCGGTGCAGTGCAGGGCTTTCAGGTCGGGGACTACCTGTCGACCAAAGATGCCCGCAAGATGGACGAGTTCATCCACTACGGCATAGGCGCCGCCGTTCAGGCCATTCGCGATGCCGGGCTCGAGGTAACCGAAGAGAACGCCGAGCGCATTGGCGTTGCCATCGGTTCGGGTATCGGCGGCATCGGGGGTATCGAGCGTGGATATCAGGTCTACAGCGAGAGCGGTCCGCGCAAGCTGTCGCCGTTCCTGATCCCGAGCAGCATCATCAACATGATCTCGGGCAATCTCTCCATTATGTACGGCATGAAGGGCCCGAACTTGGCCATCGTCACGGCCTGCACCACCGGTACGCACAGCATTGGCGAGGCCGCGCGCATTATTGCCTACGGCGACGCCGATGTGATGATCGCAGGCGGCGCCGAGATGGCCACGACACCCACCGGTCTAGGCGGCTTTGCTGCTGCGCGCGCGCTGTCCACGCGTAATGAGGATCCGGAAGGGGCCAGCCGCCCTTGGGACAAAGACCGTGACGGTTTCGTGCTGTCCGACGGCGCCGGCGTGCTTGTGCTGGAAGAATACGAACACGCCAAACAGCGCGGTGCGCAGATCTATGCGGAGCTGATCGGTTACGGCCGCAGCGCCGATGCGTACCACATGACCCAGCCGCCTGCGAACGGCGAAGGCGCGATGCGTTGCATGCGCAATGCGCTGCGCGACGCTGGAGTGGCGCCGGAAGAAATCGATTACATCAACGCCCACGGCACCTCTACGGCGGCCGGCGACCGTGCCGAAACCGACGCGGTGAAAGGCGCTTTCGGTGACCACGCCTACAAGCTGGCCGTCAGCTCGACCAAATCGATGACTGGCCACATGCTGGGTGCGGCGGGCGGTGTCGAAGCGGTGTTTACCGTATTGGCACTGCGCGACCAGGTCGCACCGCCGACCATCAACTACACGACGCCCGATCCGGACTGCGATCTCGACTACGTGCCTAACACGGCGCGGGAGATGAAGATCGACTGCGCGCTGTCCAACTCCTTCGGGTTCGGCGGCACCAACGGCACGGTCGTCTTCCGGCGGCTGCGCTGAGCGCCGGCGGTTAGCCCCTCACGGCCGTGGTAGGCGGTTCGGTCCAAGCGGGCTCGTCGCCTGCCTTGGACATTCTTGTCGATGGAGCGCCCACCACCGCGGTGTCGGTGCTCGACCGCGGCCTGCAATACGGCGACGGCCTGTTCGAGACCGTCGCCATCCTCGATGGCGAGCCCCGATTGTGGGAACGGCACATGGCGCGTTTACGTGCCGGTGTCGAGCGTCTGGCGCTGCCGCCGCCTCCAGAAGCCGAATTGCACGAAGAAGCATGCCGTCTCTCGGCCGGGAGCGGCCGTGCGGTTCTCAAGATCCTTTATACTCGCGGGGTCGGTGGCCGCGGCTTCAGGCCGCCGGAGCCGGCGCGCGCGATGCGCATCCTGATGCGCTTTGAGGCGCCCGAGTATCCCGCGGCCTGGTGGTCGCAAGGCGTTGATGTGCGTTTTTGCGATCTGCGTTTAGGCGCGCAGCCGGCGCTTGCCGGCCTTAAGCACCTGAATCGACTGGAACAAGTGCTCGCACGGGCCGAGTGGACCGACCCCGCCATTGCGGAGGGCCTGCTCCTGGACAACAATGGGGCAGTCATCGAGGGCACACAGTCCAACCTCTTTGCAGTCATTGGCGATCGTCTGCTTACGCCTGTACTGGATGAGGCGGGCGTTGCGGGCGTGATGCGCGCCTGGATACTGGAGTGGGCGGCTCTGTTCGGTCTGAACTGGGAAGAAGCGCGCTTGACGCGCTCAGACGTCCTCGAAGCGCGGGAGCTATTTCTAACTAACAGCTTAATTGGTGTTTGGCCGGTGCGGAGTCTGGCAGGGCGTCGATTGCCTGAGCGCGGCATCGCGCGCGAACTGATTGCATGCCTGCGCGCCGCGCGCCTGTGCCTGATACCGGATTGAAGAGGTTCTGATGTTGCGCCGACTCGGCATCATTCTGATTGGCTTGATCGTGTTGGCTCTGATCGCTGGTGTGGGAGCCTTCTATGTTTACCAGCAATCGATAAATACCCCCTTGGCGCTCGAGGAGGATTACCGACTGCAAGTGCCGCAGGGCGCCTCCCTACGCCGGGTTGCGACGGAGCTTGAAGCCGAGGGGGTGTTGCCGGAGGCGCTTTGGCTGCGAGTGTACGGACGAGTGTCCGGGAAGGCTTCGCAGATCAAGGCGGGCGAGTATGCGCTCCCGGTCGGAACCACTCCCGTGGAATTGCTGGATAAGCTAGTCTCCGGCGAGGTGGTGCAGTATCAGCTGACCATCGTGGAAGGTTGGACCTTCGCCCAGCTGATGACGGTCATGGCGCAACACGAGGCCTTGGAGCATACCCTGCAAGGGCTGGACGGTGCCGAAATCATGCAGCGCCTGGGCACTTCCGAAACGCATCCTGAAGGTTGGTTTTACCCGGAAACCTACCGCTTCCCACGTGGGACCACGGATCTTGCCTTTCTTCGTCGCGCCCATCAGATGATGCGGCAGCGGCTCGAACAGGAATGGGAAGGACGTGCCGAGGGGCTTCCACTGAAGTCGCCTTACGAGGCCCTGATTCTTGCGTCCATCATCGAGCGCGAGACGGGCGTGCCGTCGGAACGGGATCGCATCGCCGGCGTGTTCGTGCGCCGTCTGCAGCGCGGCATGCGGCTGCAGACGGATCCGACCGTGATTTACGGGATGGGGGATGCCTTCGATGGCGACATCCGCTACCGCGACCTGCGCCGCGATACCCCTTACAACACCTACACTCGCTCCGGTCTCCCGCCGACACCGATTGCCATGCCTAGCGGCGAAGCGCTGCACGCGGCCTTGCATCCGGCTGACGGCGACGAGTTGTATTTCGTCTCACGCGGCGACGGCAGCCACGTTTTCTCTGCGACCCTGGAAGAGCACAACCGCGCTGTACGGCGCTACCAACTGGGGGGCAAGTAATGCTGGGCCGCGCCTGGTTCGTCACCATCGAAGGCATCGAGGGCGCGGGCAAGTCTACCTGCATGGCGGTGCTGCGGCGCTTTTTTGAAGCGCGTGGCGAGCCGGTAGTGTCGACGCGCGAGCCGGGCGGTACCGAGCTTGGGGAGCGTATACGCGAGCTGTTGCTGAGCCACAGTCACGAAGGCATGACCCTCAAGAGCGAGACCCTTTTGATGTTCGCCGCGCGTGCGGAGCACTTGGCGCAGGTCATCGAGCCGGCGCTCGCGGCCGGTCGTCACGTGCTCTGCGACCGCTTCACGGATGCGACCTACGCCTATCAGGGAGGCGGACGTGGCCTACCTGCCGATCAGATACAGCGCCTCGAAGAGTGGGTGCAGGAAGGGCGCCGCCCGGACCTCACGCTCTTCCTCGACGTGCCGGTAGACACCGGGCTTGCGCGAGCCGCGCAGCGCAGCGCGCCGGATCGTTTCGAGCGGGAACAGGCCGAATTCTTTGAGCGCGCGCGGCGGGTGTATCTCGACCGCGCCCGTAGCGAGCCGGGGCGGATTCACGTCATCGATGCAAGTCAGCCGCTTGAAGCTGTCGCCGGACTCGTCGAACAGGTGCTGCAGCAGGTGATCGGCAATGACTGAGCGCCTCCTGCCCTGGTTGGAGGCGCGCTGGCAGGGCGTGGCCGAGCGCTTGGCGCAAGGGCGTGTCCCGCATGCAATGCTGGTGACGGGGCAGCCGGGCGTAGGCAAGAGCGCGTTTGCCAACACGATCGCCGCCGCGTTGTTGTGCACCGAGCGTGATGCGGCCGGCAGTCCCTGTGGGCAATGCCGCGGCTGCCACCTGCGCGCGCAAGGCAGCCATCCCGACTTGAACCTTGTGCAGCCCGAGGAAAGCAAGCGCATCATCCGCGTCGATCAAGTGCGCCATCTCATCGATTTCCTGTCGTTGAAGAGTCAGTACGGCGGCTATCGAGTGGGTTTGGTCGATCCGGCGGATCACATGAACGTCAACGCGGCCAACAGCATCCTCAAGACCCTGGAAGAGCCGCCCGCCGGTGCGGTGCTGGTGCTGGTGGCTTCTGAGCCGCACCGTCTCCCGGCTACCATCCGTAGCCGCTGTCAGCAGCTTCCGCTCCCGGTGCCGCCGCGTGAATCGGCCCTTGTTTGGCTGCGTGAGCAGGGCGAAGGGGAGGCCATGCTGGAGCTTGCCGGCGGCGCGCCGTTACAGGCGCTCGCTTATGCCCGCGAGGGTATGGGGGAGAAGTACCAGGCCTTGCTGAAGGATTTGGCCGACCTGGCGGGCGGCCAACGCGCGCCAGTGGAAGCCGCGCTGAATTGGCAGGCCGAGAGCCTGAACGTCTTGCTGGCGCTGATGCTGCATGCGGTCGCCGGACTGATTCGCCTGCGCACGGTCGGCGTCGATGGCATGCGCTTACGTGATGCCGATCGTTTGCAGGCGTTGGCGAAGGGGCTAGACTTGGTGGCGTTACACCAGTATTTGGATCGACTGGTCGAGGCTCGGCGTTACGTCGAGCATCCGCTGAACGAACAATTGGTCGTCGAGGAGCTGTTCATCGCATGGCGGCGCCTCGTCCAGACAGGCCGCACGGCTAACAGGCATTGACAGCATGATGAATCAATCGCGCACCGCGGGCGCCCGTCAGGGCATTCTCTCGCTTACCATCAAGGACAAGAACGCGCTCTATGCGGCTTATATGTCCTTCGTGAAGAACGGCGGCCTGTTCGTGCCGACCAACAACACCTATCGCCTGGGCGACGAGGTGTTTATTCTGCTTAGCCTGATGGGCGAGGCGGAAAAGCTGCCGGTGGTCGGCAAGGTGATCTGGATTACGCCCAAAGGCGCTCAGGGCAATCGCACGGCCGGCATCGGCCTGCAATTCTCGGACAAGGACGGCGGCCACGCCCGCACCAAGATCGAGACCTATCTCGCGGGCTCGTTGGAGTCCGAGCGGCCTACCCATACCATGTAAGGCCTTTTCGGGCCTTGGCTTTTGAAAGAGACGTTAGAAGACGGAATGCTGGTCGATTCGCATTGTCATCTCCACATGCTGGAGAACGACCCGGCGGCAGTACTCGCAGAGGGTGCCGCGCATGGGGTCGGTCACTTCCTGACGGTTGCCGTCGACACGCAGAGCTCGCGGGATATCGTTGCCCTGGCGCGTCGCTTCCCGCAGGTATCGGCTTCGGTGGGTGTGCATCCCAGTGCGGAAGAGGCCGAGGAGCCCGATGTCGATGCTCTGGTCGAAATGGCGAACGACGACAAGGTCGTGGCCATCGGCGAAACCGGGCTCGATTACTTCTACAACGAAGGCGATCTGGAATGGCAGCGGGAGCGCTTCCGGCGGCATATCGCGGCCGCCGTCACGGTCGACAAGCCGCTGATCATACATACCCGGAAGGCGCCGGAGGATACGGTCCGCATTCTGGCCGATGAGGGCGCGGAGCGCGTCGGCGGCGTAATCCACTGCTTTACGGAAGACTACGATACTGCGCGCCGCTGTCTCGACCTCGGCTTCTATATTTCCTTCTCGGGCATTCTCACGTTTCGCAACGCCGATGCGCTGCGCGATGTTGCCAAGCGCCTGCCCCTCGATCGCGTGCTGGTCGAAACCGACTCGCCATACTTGGCGCCGGTGCCGAAGCGTGGTCAACCCAACCAGCCGGCCTACGTGCACCTAGTCGCGGAAATGCTCGCGGAGCTGCACGACGTGGATTTCGACACTGTCGCGGCGCAGACGACCGAGAACTTCTTCGAGCTATTTCCGCTGGCACGCGGGCAAGCTGCTTAGCTCCTACGTACGCAACGCTCGCTCCAGGGCCTCGTCGAGTTGGTCCGGCGTGTTGTAGAAGTGCGGCGAGAAACGGATGCCACCGCCGCGGCTGGCGCAGACGACGCCGTTTCGCATCAACCCCCGGTAGACTTCGGCAGGCTCTCGCCCCTGAACCCGAAAAGTTACGATGCCGGCGTGGCGTGCCGGCGTCAGCGCTTCGAGTTTGGGGTGCGCTCGTATGCGGCGGAGCAGGTAGTCGGCGTTGCTCATGACGCGGCGCTCTACCTCTGCTGCGCCGATCTCCTCGAGCAGGGATAGGCTCGCCTCCAAGCCGTGGATGCCCACCATATTCGGGCTGCCCGCTTCGAATCGTCGCGCATCCCGCGCCGGCTCCCAGTCTTTGCGATCAAAGTCGCCTGCAGCGGCAACCATATGCCAGCCGAATTGATTCAGCCGTAGCCGATCCCGCGCCTCCGGGCGGCTGTAGAACAGCCCGATACCTTCGGGCCCGAGCATCCACTTGTGGCCATCCGCGATGACGAAATCGGCATTCAGCGCTTGCGCGTCAAAGCGTAAGGCACCCAGGCTCTGAATCCCGTCCACGCAGAGCAGCGTGCCGGTGCGCCGGCAAGCCTCCGCGAGCCGTTCGAGGTCCATACGGAGCCCGCTACCGTACTGCACCGAACTTACCGCGAGCACTTTCACGCGCTGGTCGAGTGCCGCACATAGCGCCGCTTCCGGCGTCTCGGCGTTGTTTAAATCCACATCGCGCACTTCCACGCCATAACGTGCGCGCAAAGACTCCCAGACGATGCGGTTAGAAGGAAATTCCTGCTTGTTGATAACGACAGCGTCGCCCGCTTGCCAGTCCAGTCCATAGGCAACCAGGGACAGGCCTTCGGACGTGTTCTTCACCAAAGCGATATCGCTGCTGCTGGGTGCGTTGATCAAGCGCGCCAATCGCCCTCTCAGGGCCGCCTCGACCTCCAGCCAAGCCGGGTAGTCGCGCGCGCCTTCGCGTAAGTTCGCCTCGGCAAAGCGCTGGACGGCTTCGGCAGTCCGGCGCGGCCACGGCGAGACGCCCGCGTGGTTGAGGTAAATCAGGTCTGGCTCGTGAGGAAATTCCGTTTCAGTCATCGCTATGCTCCTGAGGCTATCTGAACGATGTTAACGCCCCGGCGTAGCGATTTCAGCCGCGAGACGCTGGCACTGCACAATTGCTTCTTGCAGAGGGCAACAGTGGTAGGATTGCCGCCGGACACATGGGAAGGAAGCAACGAGCATGATTGCCGATCTGGCAAGTTATCTGGGGGGCGGCGCAGTCGCCGGCTTGATCGCCGGCCTCTTCGGTGTGGGGGGCGGCACGATTCTGGTGCCGGTACTGCTGTTTATCTACAGCACGCACAGCCTGCCAGAGGAGCATCACATGCACCTTGCAGTCGGCACGTCCTTGGCGGTCATCGTGCTGAATGCGCTCTCGTCCATGCGCGCGCATCATAAGCAGGGGAGTGTGGACTGGCGCGTATTCTGGCGGCTAACGCCGGGCGTCGTCGTCGGTGCGCTGGTAGGGGCATGGCTGGCGGATCGCATGGCCTCCCGGACCTTGGTCCTGATATTCGCCGTCTTCTTGATATTGGTTGCGGCGCAGATGCTGCTCGGACGGCAGCCGCGTCCTGGTCGCACCACGCCCGGCGCTGCGGGACTGGGAGTCACCGGAGGTATTATCGGCACAATATCCGCCCTCGTGGGCATTGGCGGCGGCAGCATGACCGTGCCGTACCTGATGTGGTGCAACGTTGCAGCCTCGCGTGCCGTCGGCACGGCCGCCGCGGTAGGGCTGCCGATCGCGCTGTCCGGCGCAGCAGGTTTTATTCTCGCTGGCTGGGGTAACCCGCAGTTGCCACCCTGGAGCCTCGGCTATGTCTACTTGCCGGCTTTTCTCGGCATGGCGGCGGCCGGCATGCTCTGCGCGCCGTTGGGCGCCAAGCTGGCGAACCGCATGCCGGCCCGTCGTCTGAAGCAGGCTTTCGGTGTCTTCGTGTTACTGGTTGCGTTCAAGCTCCTGCAAGGCCTGATAGGCTGAGGCTTCGCCCTGCCTTGAGTGAGCGTTAGAGCAGCTTGTCGAAGATACGATAGCCCGCGATGTAGGTGCCGGCAGCCGAACCAAGGCTGGCGAAAATGAACACCAGCAAGGTGCGGGACACTCGGTTGCGCCACCAGCCCTGCCACTGGGCCACGTCGTGGCGAAGGCGGGAGAAGTCGCCCACGCGAGGCCGGCGCAGCGCGATTTCAACACCCGCGACCACGAAGCCGGCACCGATGGTGGGGTTGAGCGAGGTCAATGGCGCCGCGACAAAGGCGGTGATCACGCTTAGCGGGTGGGCGGCCGCGGCGAGCGCGCCCGCCGCCGACAAGCTGCCGTTGATCAGCACCCAATCGAAGACCATCTCCCAGCCCAAACTCGGGCTGCGCTGAAACCCGAGCACGAAACCCGTCAGAATCAGCGCGACAATCAGCCACGGGATGAGGCGCGGCCAGCGGGATTTCGCTGGAAGCGTGTCGAGTTCTTGTTGTACCGAGCGGGCATCGCGCTGCGATTCGCTCAGATACTTGGCCACACCGGCAA
>JAJUGG010000083.1 GCA_029268285.1 Ectothiorhodospiraceae bacterium
ACGATCGACAGGTTGTGGCGTTTCAGAATTTCCTGAATTTCATCCTCGCGCAGCATGTCCTTGCGTAGGCAGCGCAGTACATGGAGCGCGAAGTGGCGCGATGGGAACCACGACTCGAGCAGGCGGAACACCGAAAGGATGCCGAAGGTGATGGCCGCAGCGAGAAGGCCCGGAAAGTAGAATCCAACGCCGAGCAGCGTGCCGATGGCAGCCGTCATCCAGATGGATGCCGCTGTCGTGAGGCCGCGCACGGTAAGGCCTTCCTTAAAAATCACGCCAGCGCCGAGAAAGCCGATGCCGGTCATGATGCCCTGGGCCATACGCGTAGGGTCGGTACGGATCGTTTCCATGGGCATCCAATCAAGCCAAAGGCCTTGATAGGTGCTGATGTGCATGAGCACGGCCGAGGCGACGCAAACGAGGGCGTGAGTGCGGAAGCCCGCCGGACGGCCGGCAAAGGTTCTCTCGAGGCCGATCAGGCTACCCACCAACAGGGCGACGCCAAGATTGCAGGCAATATCGATGAACGCTTGGTCCACGTAATACTGTTCTCCTAATTGGTAGTAAACGAAACGCCGACGAGCAGGCGCGGAGCGGCCCCAGCCCGTCTCAGGCGGAGAATGCAGAGAGCTGTTTAGCAGTTAGCCGAAGCTATGAGGCAGTAACGACAGCCGCTTGCGCGGTGCTCTCCTCGTAGTGGCTGAACACTATTTCGAGCTCGGCCTGCGCGGCGGAGAGCCGCATGAGTTCGGCGTGGCAGCCGAGTAGCCGGCGCAGCGGGCCGAGCGCGTGCAAGGTGGTTCTGGGGAGGCCGCGTGTCGTGGCGATGATCTCGGAGCCCTTGGTGCGCAGCCAGCTTTGGATCTCATGCTCCAGGATGCAGGGCATGTCGATCACGAGCTGCATGTAGGGCTCGCGGAAGGGATCGGTTCTGTAAACCACCGTCGGTTCGAAGAAAAGCAGCTGCCCGGGCATGAAGTCTTCCAGGCGATCGGCCGCTGAATTCAAAAACAGCTCGTTGATCCCCAGCACGGAAAGCCCCCGCGCCGATGCGACGCCTCGCACCCCGGGAAGCGGTGCGAGGTGGCGAGCCAGCCGCCTTGCAAGCCCCTCTTGATCGCTCAGCTCACGATGCCTAACGAGCTGTTCGAGAACATACGCGTGCTTTGGCATCTTTGTGCTCCTCTTAGCTGTCAGCCCTTGTGGGCGTGAAACACACTGAACGAACAACTGTCAGAGCGGGCGCGACTCGCTCGATAACGCGCGCAATGGCTACAAGTCGTACCTGCCCGCGGCTTCCGGCTGGAATACGATCTCCCTGACAACGAGCTTTTTCTGTCGGCGGCTGGAAGTGCTCACGTCCACGGATTGATACAGGCGCGCGCCGAGCATGGCGGCACCCATGGGCGTCAGCACGGAAATCCGGCCTTCCAGCGGTTCGGCATCGATTGGGAACACCAATTCATATTCGAACTTGGCTTTGCTGGCCGGGTCCTGTAGCAGCACGCGGCTATTCATGGTCACGACGTCGGCCGGGACCTTGGGTGGGTCCACTTTGTTGCAAACGTCCATTTGCGACGCCAGCCTAAGAAGATGGATCGGCAGCGCGTCTCCGTGACGGTATTCCATTTGGAGTAGAAGCGGCTTGAGCCGGTTTATATCGTGTCTGGACAGCGTAAAATTGCTCGACTTCATTGCAGTTTCTGAACACCTCGCAAAACAGATGTAAAAGTAAACTCCGCATGCCAGGCAGTCGGACCCTAGTGGCCGCGCCCCTGCAGCGGGAACGCGCCGTGATGTGTGTAGCTACGCCGCGCCTGCGGCGCTTTACGCAGCCCATAGCTGCCCTCGACCACGCGCGAGGCCCGGCTCGGGTTTGGTCGGTTTAAGGCCGACCCAGGTTTTATTGGAAAAAAGAGCTAGAAAAACGAGGACAGCCGGGCGAGCGTAAGGGCGTCGCGACCGGCAAAATTACGGAGTGGTGGTGCGACGTCCTACAGCGCCGTAAAAAATTTGTAAGTGACGGGGCAGAATAACAGCCATTGAAAAAATAACGCCAAAGGACTATGGCATCCGATTATAGCCACTAAAATAAATAAAGCTAGCCTCCTAGGACGGCATCCTTGCGTGCTGTCAAGTGTTTTTTTGCGGCGTCGCGGTGGGGCTTGAGCAAGCCAAAAGAGAGCGATGCCGATAGGGCTTCGTTAGAGGCTGGAGCAGCGAGCCGCCGTGCCTTAATCGAGACGGCGGCGCGGGGTTGGCGGGAGGTTTACCGCTGCGCTGGATCGGGCGGCATCACGACCCATTCCGGCTCTTCGAACTCGCCTAGGATGCGAATGTCGCAGAACGGGGCGGCACTACGGATGATTTCCGCCACGGCTGGATCGTGCTGGCCTTCCATGGCGTCGCGTTTTTCTTTCGACTCCCAGCTGGCGATGGCGATCAGCGTGCGTGGGTCGTCGATCTTGCGGTGCAGCTGGGTGCCCCGCGCGCCTGGGGCCTGCTGAATGATGCGGCTGGCGCGCACCCAGACGTCCGCGTACTCCTCCGCGGTGTGCCCTTCCTTGATGCGCACTTCGAATATGAACTTCATGTTGGGTCCCCGACTACAAGGCAGAGAACGGTGGTCATCCATGATGACTGGTATCTGTTCTCTGCCTTGGTTTTGGAAGCTTAGTCGGAGGGTTTTTTGCTTGTTGCAGCCTTCTTCGTGCTCCTGCTGCGGCGCGGCATGTTGGCGCGCTGCTCGGCTTGCTCGGCGGGCTTGGCGCTGTTGAAAATCCTGCGCACCATCTCGAGGCGGCGCTGGCTGCGCGGGGAGAGCGGCGCGCTTGCTTCGATCACGTGCTCGATGTGCTGGAGCTGGGCGTCGATGCTTTCCGCGCTTTCGCCCTCGAGCAGCTTGGGCAGCGCTTCCATTGCGGCCAAGCGGTGCTGTTTGAGGATGAAGTACTGCTCGCGCACCAGGGCCTTGAAGCGGGCCAGGTCGAGGCCGGTTTCCACCTCGGCGCGGGTGGCCTTGAGGCGCTTGAAGTTGCGCTCGTCGGTAGAGGGCGAGCCGCCGAGTATGAAGATGATGGAACGCATGACGGCATCGTGGATGTCGCCTTTTTCGACCTTGGTGCGCAGCACTTCCTTGCGCTGGGCGATGAAGTGCTGATGCTCGGGCTCGCGGCCGGGGCGGCGCAAGGGCTCTTCGTCGCGGTTGATGCCGACGCCCGCGAGAATCTGCAGCCAGGGCTGGCCGTAGATCTGCAGGAAGGTCTGCTCGATGGCGGCATCGCGCATGTCGCGGTAGTTGTTCAACCAGCCGACGATCAGGTCTGACATGCCCTGCTCGAGGATGCGAAAGGGGTTGTCTTCCGAGGCCGGTGCGCGGTTTGCCTTGACGTGTTCGGCCAGGGTCGGCAGCACGCTGGCCATAGGGTTGCGGTCTGACATCATGCGGTAGCCCAGACGCAGCGGGTGCATGCGGCGCATCCAGCTTGCGCTGGCGGGAGTTACGCTGGCCCGCACCCAGGGCTGGAGATAGCGCTGGTAGAGGCCGAGGTTGATCTCGGAGATGCGCGCAACGGTGGCAAAGCGGCGCTCATCCTCATGTCGCGGCTGGACGATTTCCTCGAGGTGATCGAGCTCGCGAGGCGTGAACTCCAGCAGGTAGTCGCCGTCGACGGAGGTGTCTTCGCTGCGTGGCCGTTCTGTGACTTTGGTTTCGTAAAGCCCCGGCGGCAGGATGTCGATGTAGTCCGTATTGGCCGTGAACTCGGCGTGTTCTTTGCGCGAGACGCTGCTCGAGACGAAGATGCCGAGATGGCCGGTGCGGTCGTGGATGCAATAGGCGATGGTCTGGCCGTTGGCCTGGATATCGTCGACGCTGTCGTAGAGGTCGGAAATCCAGCCCAGCGCCTGCGGCGGCGGCGTGATGTTATCGCCCTTGGAGCAGAACACGATGATGGGCGAGCGGATATTGCGCAGGTCGATGCGCCGCCCGTCGCGCGTCATGAGTTGCGCGGTGCTCAGCTTGTTGCCGACGAACAGGTTGTCGACGATGTACTGGATTTCCTCGCCGTTGAGCAGTACATGGCCGCCCCACCAACGCTCGAAGTCGAGGTAGCGCTTGGCTTCGGTGTCGATGTTGGAGAACAGGTGGTACTGCTTGCTCCAGTAGGTGTTGGCCGGATTCAGGTTCTCGAAGTTCTGCACCAGCCACGCGCCGTCGAAGAGGCCGTCACCGAGATCGCTCGTCAGTGCCGTTACCCAGCTGCCGCCGGACAGGCCGCCGGTATAGCGCATAGGCGCGAAGCCGCGCTCGCCGGCCCAATAGGAGAGCGGTGCGCCGGCGATGAGGATGGGCCCGAAGTAGCTGGGCTCGAGGGCGGCCGCCATCATGATCTGCCAGCCGGCCTGGCAGTTACCGACCACCATGGGCTTTTCCGGCGTGTCCGGATGGCGCTCGATGATATGGCGCAGGAAGCTGATTTCGGCTTCAACTACGTCTTCCACCGTCTGGCCGGGGACGGGGTAGGGCAGGAAGCCGATGAAATAGGTCGGATGGCCGGCGCGCAGCGCCACGCCGATTTCGCTGTCGGGCTTGAAGCCGCCGATGCCGGGGCCGTGCCCGGCGCGCGGGTCGATCACCACGAACGGACGCTTGTTCTCGTCGATTTCCACGCCTTCCGGCGGGATCACGCGCATGAGCTCGTAGTTGACCGGGCGCGGCAGGGAGCGGCCGTCGAGCAGCAGTTCGGTCTCGAAACCGAGGACGGTCGGCCGTGTCTGCTTCATGTGCTCGAAGTACTGGTTGCCGCGCTGTCGCATGACGTCCAGGTACAGCACGCTGCGCTGGGCGGTATCGCGCCAGTACTCCACGGCGGCTTTGCCGAGACCGAACGGATCCCAGAACGTGGACATCGTGTTCTCTAAATCGTCTGAGACGGAGGACATAAGCTAGCTCCAGTCTGGATTGTTGCGCTGCAATATCACGATTTTACACCATATGGCGCGTGATGCTTTTCACCAAGGTATGTTGAGCGCTGATTTAAGTTAGTTTTGAGAACTGCTTCCGGCCGGACGTCGCGCTTCGCTCAGACGCTGTCGGCCAAAGCCTCGAAGCAGGCAAGGCGCTGAGCGCGCATGGCGGTGATCGTCTCAAGCCGCCCCTGCCAAGTGGTCGGGCTGTGGCGCGACTCGGCCGCGATCCACGAAAATGCGCTTGGCGAGCGGCATGCCGCGCCACCCTTCGATGGCGAGCATGGTCATGAAGCCGCCGATCATCGCGCCGACCACGCCGCAGGTCAGTACGTCCTGTCCGGTCAGATAAAGCCCGGGAATGGCTGTTTTCGGCCGCAGCCAAGTCTGGGCGAAGCGCGCTGGCGTGTGGTCCAGGCCGTAGAGCTCGCCGCGGCTGTAGCGGCAGAACCAGCTAGTGGAGAGCGGTGTTGAAGTCTCGATGTAGTCGATCTTGCCGCGCAGCTGCGGGAGCTTGTCGTACAGCGTCTCCAGGAGTCGCTCCGTGAGCTGCTCTTTGAGCGCTTCGTAGTCCTCGCCGCGTTTACCCCAGGTCGTATCCTGCCAGCGCTCGAACAGCTCGTAGCGGGTGGGCGCGACGATTTCTATGGTGGAGGTTCCCGGCCAACGGTTCTGGTAGTCCGGATCCTTGGCGGACGGGAAGGAGATGTAAACGATAGGGAAGGGCGCCTGCGGGTCGTCGAAGAAGCGGGCGACGTTGGTATCGTGATTAGGGCTGGGGTAGACCCAGAAGTTGGTCTTGGGCAAGCCGAGCTCTTCGGGCGTGCCCTTGAGGCCGATGTAGAGCCCCAAGTGCGCTGCGGACGGCGTGACGTTCTCGCGCTTGCCGGGATAGCCGCAACGCGCGGCGGCTTCTTGCGGCAGCAGCTTTTCGAAGGTGTTGAGCACGCCGGCATCGCTGATGACGCGGCGGGCGCGGATTTCTTCGCCGTCAGCCACGCGCACGCCCACCGCTTTGCCTTTCTCGATCAGGATTTCGGTGACGTCGGCGTAGGTAAAGACCTCGCCGCCGGTGGTCTGGATCACCGGAATAATGGACTTTGCGATCTCGGACGCGCCGCCCACCGGATAGTAGCCGCCATAGAGGTAATGCTTGGCGACCAGGGCGTGCATCAAAAAGCTCGATTGCCGCGGCGGTGCGCCGTAGTCGCCCCATTGGCCGGTGATCGCGCCAATCAGCGCATCGTTATCGGTAATGCCGCGCAGCACTTCGTGGGTGGAGCGGTTGAAGTCGTCCGGGACCAGGTGCTGCAGGCCCTTGCCGATCAGCGGCGCAAGCGGCGCGGGCATGAGCTTGGACAAGGTGTACCAGCGCATGCCGTCGGCCATTTTGCTGAGCAGCGCCAGGTATTCGTCGATGGCCTCGCCCTCGCGCGGGAAGGCTTCTAACAGCGACTGCCGCAGGCCTTCTTTACCGGCGCGTAGCCCCACGACGCGCTCGCCGAGATAAAGGCGATCGTATTCCTCGTCCATCGGCGCCCACTGCAGGCGCCCGTCGGTGATGTAGTCGAACAGCTTGCGCCCGAGCGTATTGGGCGAGCCCATGTCGCCGATGTAATGCACGCCTACGTCCCACTCGTAGCCGTTGCGGGCATAGCTGTGGGTATAGCCGCCAGCGGTGTAGTGCTGTTCAAGGACCAGGACTTTCTTGCCGGCCTTGGCGAGGCAGGCTGCCGAGGCAAGGCCGCCGATGCCGGAGCCGATGACGATGGCATCGTAAGGCCCATTTAAGCGGTTGGCACGGTACCTGCGGCCAACGCGCAGGGTGCTGGGGCTTAACTTACGGCTCGGGCGGCGCTCACTCATACGTTACATCCTGTTACATGCTGCTCAGGTAAATCACGAACTGCCGATAAGTATTGTGCAATTTTTCGGGGCTTCTACCGCCAGTGCTAACAATGTGAACAGGTTCACCCGCCGACTAGCGGGACGAGCTTGAAGAACTGCACGGTGGAGTTCTCGCGCAGGCAAAGCCATTGGTCCAGGTCCTCGACCTGCTCGTCGTCGACAATCAGGAAATACGCGTTGCGGCGGAAAGCCTTGAGTGCGGCTTCGATCTGCCGCTCGGCGTCGATCTGGCGGCCGCGCGGCAAACGGTAGTAGCCGTTCAATAGCGCTTCGGCATCGGTGGGCGCGACGAGGCCACGAAAGCGCTCGAGCTCGGGCGCAGCGTTGAAGGCCTCGACCTCTGCCCGCACCCGCGCGCGAATCAGGTCGGCAGCGCGAATCGGAGCATCGGGCAGCCTGAGATGCATGTGGGGCTTGTTGTCGCGCGACACCGTACCCGCGACATCGAAGATCCGAATATCCAGCGCTGCTCCCATTAGCCTGCCTCCGGCGCATCCTGTAACTGCGAAAGAATGCTTTTATCGCGGATCTTGTCGTCGTCCGCGAGCAGCATGGCCTTGGAAAGAATCAACGACAGCATGTGATCGCCTTCGAAGGGGAGGTGGATGCGCGTCGTCGACGCGCCAATGCGCGGCACGATGCACAAATAGCGGCCCGAGTTCATCACCACGTTGGCGGAGCCCAGGTGGATCTTGTACTCGCCGCACTTGCCGCGCACTTTCAGGTAGCGATCCTCCAGTTGCAGCCGTGGGCCGATCTTGAGCTTGGGGATGATTTGCTCGAGCACGGTGCGGCGCATCTCGGCGGACTCGGTCAGCTCGCCGAAGGCGTTGTTTTGCCACCAGTGGCCGAGGGCTGCATCGCGGTACTCCCAAGCCGGGTCGTTGCTGACGCTGCATACGCCGACGAACAAGTCGATGTCGCGCAGGGTTTCGGAAAGCACGAGCGGGTCGATGTCGGTGAGTTGCAGGGGCTGCGCCATCTCGTCGTCCAGCCGCGAGTACCGCACCGAGCCGCTGGCGACGCATTCGTACATGCCGTAGGCCGTGTAGCCGAGCTCCTGAATGCCGGAGGCCTCAAAGCGAACCCGCAGCCCGTAGGCGGGGAGTTTTTTCCAGGCGTCATTTTCATCGCCGCCGTCGTAGCTGCCACCACGGGCTTGCTGCCAGCCGCGCTGGCCCGCGAGTGCGTGAAACTGCGACTGCTTGAGCGCGTGGCCGGCAAAGCGCCGGCTGTGATCGCCGCTTTCGCGCTCGGCGTTGGTGAGCAGGTAAACCTCGCGGTGCGCCTGCTTGAAGGGCTGTACGATCTTCAGGCGCTCGAGCAGCGCGCGCCAGGCCAGCACATTCCAGACCTCACGCAGGGCAGGGTGCCAGAGCCGAATGCGGGCCGAACTCGGCAGCTCGGCACTATTGCCGGCGACATCGATGTAGCCATCGTCTCTAGGTAGCAGGTCGAGCTCTTGCCCGTTGTCGAGTGCGGCCGTCCAGATCAGGCGCCGGGCGATGAAACCGACCACGGGATGATCGAGATAGCTCCGGCGCCAGCTGATGACGTCGAGGTCGTGGCGCGCGAGGTAGAGCTGCTCGATGCGCGTGCTCTGCGCGCTGGACGCGGTTTGCAACTCCTTGATGGTGGCCTTGAGCGCTTTGATGTCGCTGCTGTAGCGGGTCTTGATCTCGGTGGGCGGAGTTTTACGCGCGCTTCCGTCCGCGGCCAGCCAGGATAGGGTGGCGTGCCCGACACGGTCGAGTTCGACCACGGCGGTTGCGTCGCCGATGCGCTGCTCCAGGCGCCCGATGCGTGTGAGCCCAAAGTCGGGCACGGCCGACTGCGCCAGTTGCTCGACGGTGGTTTTGCGCTCCTCCGCGGCGCGCCGGAACACGCGATCGATATTGACCCAGGCCGGCCGGTATTTGGTGGTGGTGTGCAATAGCGCCAGCGCTTCTACGCCTTCGTCGCCGGGCATGAGTGCCAGGGCGGTGATGGCCGCATTCCCCAGTGTGGGGTTGCGCATGCCAACGCCCTGCAGCTTGGCGAACATGGTCTTGGCTGTTGCCCGCAAGAGGTCGGCACACTCCTTGCCGCCGAACAAGGCCTGGCTCCACAACAGGCCCTTGAGCAGGGTGGTATTGGTCGGCGTGAAGCCATACTCGGCGGCGACGTATTCCAGGCGCCCGTCGGCTACCGGATACTCCCAGCGGTCTTCGCGGCTGCGTGGCTCTTTGAGCAGAGCAAGCCAGCAGGCGGCACGCTCGCGAAAGGCAGGCTCCCCGGCCGCGGCAATGAGCTCGCCTGCGGTTTGCAGCCAGCGCTTGCTGGGTTTGCTGGTGCTGGCAGAGCCCCAGTGCTCGATCAGGGCGAGCCAGGGCTCGAGATCCGACTCCGAAAGGGCGCTCAGGTCCGCCAGAGCCTGTTTTGCCCACGGTTCGGCGGGATCGATTCGCCCGGCGATGAGATGAAGCAGCCGTTCTTTGCCGCTGCTGGACTCGGCTGTGAGCTCGGCCCGGGTTTTGGCGCCGAGCTTGTTCAAGTGCTTGGCGATCCGGGATAGCCCGGGTTTGCCCCGCGTATGATCGAGCAATGTTTGGCCGCTATTGTCGACGGCGTTGATATCGGCGCCGGCTGCCAGCAGCCGGTTCAATATGGTTTCGCTGCTGATTGCTTGCATGAGCGGCGTTGCGCCGGACTCCGCGGTAGGAAGATCGACGTCGATGCCGCGCTCGAGCAGAAATTCGAGGGTGCTGAGTCTGTGCTGCTGGGCAGCGTGGTGCGCCAAGGCAAAACCACGCTCGTCCAGGTTGTTGAGGTCCTGCTCGGGCGGCAGGATGCGTTCCAGCAGCGGGCGCGGGGCGAGGACGAGACGTTCGCGAAGGGCATGGCGCGCGGCCTGCAGTGGTGCCGGAGAGGCGCCGCGCTCGAGGAGTTGTTCCAACAGGCCAAAGCGCTCGCGTTGCAGCGCGACGAGCACAGGTGCGTCCGCACCATCGGCGCGCCGTGGTTCGAGCGAGGCGCCCAAGTCGAGCAAGCGAAGAATGAAGGCATCCAGCGTTGAACCCGCCGACTCGCTGTTATAGGCCTGAACCGCAATGCAGGCGCCGGCGACGCTGTGCCTCTGCGTGGCCTGATAACGCTTCATGTCGAAGCCGAGCTCGAGCACTCGCTCGAACAGCGCGCTATTGCCGCTAGAGGCAATGCCGTGCAGCAGATCCGGCCGGAGTGGATTAGAGAGATCGGCGCCGAGTTCGGCCAAGAGTTCGACCAGTTCCGGGTGTGGCAAGCGCACCGCGTGCTCTAGAGGCGGGACGTAGGCCGGGCGGCCGTCGTCGCCGAGCGGCGCGGTTGGCGAGGCGCCTTTCTCCAGCAGTAGGCGCACGACCTCAGTTCTGCCGCTGGCTACGGCCGCGCATACCACGGGATAAGTGGCTTTGCCGGTATCGTCCAGAGCCGTTGCGAGCTCTGGCGTGGCGTCCAGGGCTTCGCGAACGTCATCGATCCGGCCACGAATGATCGCTTGGAGAAACTCCCGCGGTGCCTGCATGTCGATCCTCTTCAGCAAGGTTGTTGTATTTTTTGGCTGATTAAAAGAGGAGAAGCACGACGACAGAGAGGCGCTCGAGATGCGTCGGCTCGTACTGCCGGATTCCCCATTCCTTTTTATTGTTTTCGCCCGAAACGGGTTCAGGAAGTATTACACAGGGCTGATGTATTGGAAGACAGACAGACGCCTACCGCGCTAGCAACATCGCTCGAAGGGGGTTTACCACGGAGACACGGAGGCACGGAGAAAGACAATGCTTTCGGAGTGCGTCCGGCGCATACGTCCTCAGCGAGACGGATCTCAAGCGTTTTCGGTAGGGTGCGTATCACGCACCATCAGCGGCCTGTGCTGCCGGAATTGATCGGCGCGCGTGTGCGGGGCCCCGCCCCGCGGGCGGGCTAACGTCTAGCTCAGCATCCGGCGTGACCGGCTGCGTCGACGTGGTCCCGTGACGGCGGCTATCGGGTCTGTTTCCCCGTAGGGTGCGTAGCACGCACCGTTGCAGTCGTGCGGACCGCGGATGGTGCGTGATACGCACCCCACTAAAATTGCTCGCTACCCGTCCCGCTTTCCCCTGCGAGGCTTGGCGGCCTCAAGGGGTGGATCAAGAATCCCGCCGCGGTGGCATGTGGTTCGGCGCTTCGCGGCCAGGGGCCGCTCCCACAGGGAAAGCTGGTACGAACAGCTATGGGAGCGGCGACCTCGCCGCTATCTAGTGCATGCTCTGGCCGGCTTCTTCGGCCTGACGGTCGAGGCGCTCGCGCAGGGAGGTGTCCAAACGCAGCGCACCGGCGAGTTCGTTCAGATAGGCTTGTTCCTTACGATTTTGCTCGTCGATCATCAAGCGAGCGGCAAGGTACATCTCCGCGGCGACTTCCGGGGTATCCGCGCTCGAGGCGATCTCGGTCGGGTCGATGGGCTTGCGCAACTCGTCGCTTAGCCATTGGCGCAGCTCTGGTGCGTCCTCGCTCTTGGCAATTTCCTCGTCGATGAGCCGACGCTCGTTCTCATCCACATGGCCGTCGGCTTTGGCCGCACCGATCACGGCACGCAGCACGGCCTGGCTCTGGTGGTCGGCTTCGCTGCCGGAGACGCGATCCAGGGTTCGGGGCTCGACATCCCCCTGGCCTTGTTGAGCCCGCCATTCCTTGAACGCGCGATACGCGAGCATTCCGAGAACGGCGGTTCCGCCGCGGGCAGCAAGGCCGCCGCCGAAACCGCGACGGCGCTTGCCGAGCAGCATCCCCAGCGCGCCGCTCGCTATAGCGCCGCGCGC
>JAJUGG010000084.1 GCA_029268285.1 Ectothiorhodospiraceae bacterium
AGCGCCGCTCTGCACCAGTGCAGGCGTGTTGGGCATGCAGCGCACGATCGCCGCAGAGCCGCCCAGCCAGCGGTCGAGGTCGCTCTCGCGGACCCCGGCCGCGATGGAGATGACCAGCGGCGCCCGGTGCGCGATGAGACCTCGCAGGGATTCCGCAACGCTGCGCATGACTTGCGGCTTCACCGCGAGCACGACCGCTTCTGCAACGCTTGCCGCTTCCGCATTGTCCGGTGTCACCCGAATGCCGAAAGCCGCAGCGAGTTCCGCCAGGCGTTCCTTGTCGGGATCGGCCACCCAGATGTGACCGGCGGGGTAGCCGTCGGCGATCAGACCGCCGATCAGGCTGCGCGCCATGTTGCCGCCGCCGATAAAAGCGAGGGTAGCGGTGGTCATGTCAGTCCTCCTTATGGATTGGAAGTCGGCGCCGGATTGCGGGGGCCGAACAGCGCAGTTCCGATGCGAACCAGCGTAGCGCCCTCGGCAATGGCGGCCTCAAGATCGCCGCTCATGCCCATGGATAAGGTATCGAGCGCGTGGCCGCGGGCGCGCAGCGCCTCAAAACCATGGCGCATTTCGGCAAAAGCGCGACGCTGCTCGGCGAAGTCGTCGCTGGGCGCGGGAATGCACATCAGCCCGCGCAGCCGCAGTCGCGGCAGCTCCGCTACGGCCTCTGCCAGTTCCGGCAGGGCCTCGGGCGGTACGCCGCTCTTGCTCGCCTCGCCGCTGATGTCGACCTGCAGGCACACGTTGAGGGCTGGCAAGGTTTCTGGCCGCTGCTCGCTCAGGCGCCGGGCGACCTTAATACGGTCAACGCTGTGAACCCAGTCAAAGTGTTCGGAGATGCTTTTTGTTTTATTACTCTGTATCGGGCCGATGAAGTGCCAGCAGATCCTGAGATCCGCTAGAGCAGCTTGCTTGGCAAGCGCCTCCTGTAGATAGTTCTCGCCGAAGTCCCGTTGCCCGAGCTGATACAGCTCGCGCAGTCGCTCGGCAGGCTGGGTCTTGCTGACAGCCAGGAGCGTCACGCTGCCCTCGGGGCGCTGGAACTGCTGTTCGGCTTCACGTATACGGCGGTGTACCGCGGCCAAACGCGCCGAGTTGCCGCTCCTGGGGGTTGGCTGTAGTGTATCTTCAGGCTTCACGATGCCCCGCAGAATAATTAGAACGTCCTTTTTAGGGGGTCTTCATGGATATTGCAGACTTGCTGGCCTTTGGCGTTAAGAACAACGCCTCCGACCTGCATTTGTCCGCTGGCTTGCCTCCCATGATACGAGTGGATGGCGATGTGCGTCGAATCAACCTGCCGGCTCTCGAGCACAAGCAGGTGCACAGCCTCATCTACGACATCATGAACGACAAGCAGCGCAAGGACTTCGAGGAATTCCTGGAGACAGACTTCTCCTTCGAAATTCCCGGCCTTGCGCGTTTTCGCGTCAACGCTTTCAACCATAATCGGGGCGCCGGCGCGGTATTCCGTACCATTCCGTCGACCGTGCTGTCGCTGGACGACTTGAAAGCGCCGTCCGTCTTCAAGGACATCGCCAACAACAACCGCGGCATCGTGCTGGTTACCGGTCCGACCGGTTCCGGCAAGTCGACCACGCTGGCGGCGATGATCGACTACAAGAACGAGACCTGTCACGAGCACATCCTCACGGTCGAAGATCCGATCGAGTTCGTGCACGAATCCAAAAAGTGCTTGGTCAACCAGCGCGAAGTGCACCGCGATACGCTCGGCTTCAACGAGGCGCTGCGCTCGGCACTGCGTGAAGACCCGGACATCATCCTGGTCGGCGAGTTGCGCGACCTGGAAACCATTCGCCTCGCGCTCACCGCGGCTGAAACAGGACACTTGGTGTTCGGCACCCTGCATACCAGCTCAGCGGCCAAGACCATCGACCGTATCATCGACGTGTTCCCGGCCGCCGAGAAGTCCATGGTTCGCTCCATGCTCTCGGAGTCGCTGCGCGCGGTAATCTCGCAGACCCTGCTCAAGAAGATCGGCGGCGGGCGCGTTGCAGCTCATGAAATCATGATCGGCACGCCCGCGATCCGCAACCTCATCCGCGAGGACAAGGTGGCGCAGATGTACTCGGCCATTCAGACCGGTCAGGGCTCGGGCATGCAGACCCTCGACCAGTGCCTGCAGGGGCTGGTGCGTCAGGGGCTGATCAGCAAGCAGGATGCGCGTGCGAAAGCGGCGAACAAGGACTTCTTCAATTAAAGGCGGAATGGGACATGGATTTCAGCGCGTTGCTAGAGCTGATGGTGAACAAGAAGGGCTCGGATCTCTTCATCACCGCCGGGATGCCGCCCAGCATGAAGATTGCCGGGCGCATTGCGCCGGTGACGAAAACGAAGCTCACCCCCGAGCAAGTGCGGCAGATCGTGTTGTCGGTGATGACGCCGCCGCAGCGCGAGGAGTTCGAGCGCACCCACGAGTGCAACTTCGCTATCAGCGCCTCCGGCTTGGGGCGCTTTCGCGTCAGCGCCTTTTATCAGCGTAACCACCCGGGCATGGTGCTGCGTCGGATCGAAACGCACATCCCGACGCTGGAAGAGCTCAAGCTGCCGGCCATCATCAAAGATCTGGCGATGACCAAGCGCGGGCTGATCATTTTCGTCGGCGCCACAGGTACGGGTAAGTCGACCTCGCTCGCTTCGATGATCGGCTACCGCAATCAGAACAGCACCGGCCATATCATCACCATCGAAGACCCGATCGAGTACATCCACCAGCACGCGGGCTGCATCATCACTCAGCGTGAGGTGGGCATCGATACCGATTCCTTCGAGGTGGCGCTGCGCAACACCTTGCGCCAGGCGCCGGACGTGATTCTGATTGGCGAGATCCGTACCCGCGAAACCATGGACTATGCCATCGCCTTCGCGGAAACCGGCCATCTCTGCCTAGCGACGCTGCACGCCAACAACGCCAACCAGGCGATGGATCGCATTATCAACTTTTTCCCGGCTGAGCGCCGAGATCAATTGTTCATGGACTTGTCCTTGAACCTGAAGGGCGTAATCGCGCAGCAGCTCATTCCGACGCCGGACGGCAAGGGCCGCGTCCCGGCTGTCGAGGTCCTGTTGGGTACGCCGCTGGTGGCGGACAAGATTCGCAACGGCGAGGTGCATGAACTCAAGGAGATCATGAAGCGCTCCCGCGAGCAGGGAATGCAGACCTTCGATCAGCACCTTTATGAGCTCTACCGCGCAGGCAAGATCACCTATGAGGATGCGCTGCGCTACGCTGACTCCGCCAACGAAGTACGTCTCATGGCTAAGCTGGGCGATGAGGACAGCATGGAGCGTATTGATAGTGCTACCGAAGGGCTCATGCTCATGGACGACGAGCCGCCGTTGGGCGGCCGGCGTTAACGCTCGAGCTTAAAGCGAATAACCCGACTCGCGGTAACGAAGCCGGGTTATTCGGCTGGAAAAGGAGTCGCCCGGAGCCTTGCGCTGGGCAGGCGCGCCAGCGCCGCAGCGGGCAGAGCCGCATAGACAGGCCATTCGTGAAAGGCGGCCGGCAGTTGTTGGTAGAGTTGGACCACATCCCCTTCGAAGCAACCCGGCTGCCCTTCCGGGTTCGCCAACCGGCTCGGAATGCCCTTCGCTTCCAACACGGGCGCGGCGGCGATGGCTTCCGGCGGCAGCCCGTCCAGGACGAACTGCGTCGGCTTCGCACGAAACGGCATCGAAGTCCCCTCCAGCAAGACCAGGCGCGGGCGCGCGTGCTCGCAGAGGAAAAGTGCCGCGCCGATGCCGGCTTCACCGGCCACTACCACGAATGCCTCGTCGCCTTGCGGCATCTCCCAGGCGGTGCCGTGGGGGCCGGTGACGACGTAACGTTGACGCGGCTTTAAAGCAGCCACCGAGCTTACATCGGGAGCGGCCAGCAGGCTTGCAGCCCCGGCGCTTGTGTTCATCACGGGTAGCAAGGCCTGCTCCACCCTTAGCCAATGCCCCGGCTGCAGCGGTGCACCCGGCCACTCCACGCTGAGCAGACGCCAGCCGCCGCTGATCGGCGCGTTTCCGAGCAGGCGGGGTTTATCCGGCATGGTCGAGGCTGAAGACCAAGCGACCGTCCACCAGCGTATGCGTTGCGCGGCCGGTGAATTCCCAGCCGCGGAACGGCGTGTTGCGCCCGCGGCTGCGGATGTTGGCGCCTTCCAGGCGCCAGACGGCATGTGGGTCGATCACGCAGATATCGGCCTGCGCCCCCGGAGCCAGATGGCCGCGGTCTATGCCGAGTACGCGCGCCGGGTTGCACGTGACGGTGGCCAGCGCCTGCGGCAGCTTCAGCAAGCCCTCGTCGACGAGCCTCAGTACCAGGGCGAGCAGCGAATCCAGGCCGGAAATGCCGGGTTCGATCGCTGCGAGCGGGCCGCTCTTGGCGTCCGGGTCGTGCGGCTGATGGTCCGAGCAGATAACGCCGATCGCCCCGCTGGCCACCCCGCGCCGCAGCGCCTCCCGGTCCGTGACGGTGCGCAGGGGCGGCTGCACGTAGGCATCGTGGTTGAAATCCCACAGGTCGAGCTCGGTGAGGAAGAGCTGATGCGCGGCGACATCGGCGCTCACCGGCAGCCCGGCATCCAGCGCCTGCGCAATGAGCTCCACCGAGCGCGCCGTCGACAGGCGGCCGAAGTGCGTGCGCGTGCCGGTTTGCTCGACCAGAGCGAGATCACGCGCAAGGGCGGCGGTCTCGGCCGCTTCCGGAATGCCGATCAGCCCGAGGCGGGTGGATACCGCCCCTTCATGGGCGAGGCCGCCTTCGCTGAGCCAAGGATCGCGCGGTGTGAGTATGACGGTGATTTCGAAGGTGTCGGCATATTCCAGTGCGCGGCGCAGAACTTGGCTGTTAACCACCGGCCGGCCGCCGTCGCTCATCGCCACACAGCCCGCGTCCCGCAGCGCCGCCATGGCGCTGAGCTTCTCCCCGCTAAGATTTTGGGTGAGGGCGCCAAGCGGCAGGAGGCGAGCAGCGGTGGCTTCTTCCGAGCGGCGCCGCAGCAGCTCCACCACGGTCGGCAAGTCGACCACGGGGTCGGTGTTGGGTTGGCAGCAGAAGCTCGTGATGCCGCCAGCCGCAGCCGCCTTGGCCTCACTGGAAATGGACGCTTTCTGTGTCTGCCCCGGCTCGCGCGGTTGAGTGGCGAGGTCGATGAGGCCGGGGCATACCCATTTTTCGCGGGCATCGATCTCTACGCTCGCTGCAAACCCTGCCGGAGCCTGATCGAGCGCGGCCACCCGGCCGTCAACGATGAAGAGATCCGTTTCCCGGTCTAGGCCATGGGCTGGGTCGATTACGCGCCCGCCGCTGATGACGATGCCGTTCATGCCCGCTCCCCCGTTGCGCCCATGGCCAAGGACATCACGGCCATGCGCACTGCGATGCCGTTGGTGACCTGTTCCAGAATGACCGATTGCGGCCCGTCGGCAACGCCCGCTTCGATCTCGACGCCGCGGTTGGTCGGCCCCGGATGCATGACGATGGCATCCGGCTTGGCGAGCGCAACGCGCTCGGCGCTCAGGCCGTAGCGGCGGAAGTACTCGGACTCGCTCGGCAGCAGAGCGCCTGCCATCCGCTCTTTCTGAAGGCGCAGCATGATGATGACGTCCACGTCCCGCAGGCCTTGATCTATGTCGTAGTAGACGTGGACGCCCAAGTCTTCGACTTGGCGCGGCAGCAGCGTGCGCGGCGCGATGACGCGCACCTCGCCGGCGCCGAGGCCGTTGAGGGCGTGGATCTGCGAGCGGGCCACCCGCGAGTGCAGAATGTCACCGACGATGGCGATGCGTAGCGGCTCGAACTCGCCCTTGTGGCGACGGATGGTGAACATGTCGAGCATCGCTTGGGTCGGGTGGGCGTGGCGGCCGTCGCCGGCATTGATCACGCTGACGCCGGGCAGCGCGTGGCGCGCGATGAAGTGCGCCGCGCCGCTATCGCCGTGTCGTACCACGAACATATCGCACTGCATTGCCTCCAGGTTGCGCAGGGTGTCGAGCAAGCTCTCGCCCTTGACCGCCGACGAGGTGGAGATGTCCATGTTGATCACGTCCGCCGACAGCCGCTTGGCCGCCAGTTCGAAGGTCGTGCGGGTGCGCGTACTGGCCTCGAAGAAGAGGTTCATCACTGTGCGGCCGCGTAGCAGGGGGACTTTTTTGACCGATTTGCCGATAACACCGGAGAAAGACTCGGCGGTATCGAGGATTTGCGTCAGCAGTTCGCGCGGCAAGCCTTCGGTGGAGAGGAAGTGGCGCAGTCTGCCGTGTTCGTCGAGTTGCAGATTCATGAGCTTTGTACGATTAGCGACAGCGGTTCGGGGCCCTTGAGCTTGATTTCCTCGTCGGTCGGCAGCTCCATCCGTAGCGCACAGGCATCGGCGGCAATGGGCAGTTCGCGCTGGCCGCGGTCCACTAGCACGGCCAGCAGCACCCGATTGGGGCGGCCGTAGTCGAAGATCTCGTTGAGCGCGGCACGTATGGTCCGGCCGGTATACAAGACATCGTCGACCAGCACGATATCGCGACCCTCTACCTCGAACGGCAGGCGCGAGGGGCGCACATGCGGGTTGACGCCGACGCGGGTGAAATCGTCGCGATAAAAGGAAATGTCCAGCGTGCCCAGCGGCAGGCTGAGCCCAAGATGGCGGTGCAGACGCTCCGCGACCCAGACGCCGCCGGTGTGTATGCCGATCATGGCCGGGTCCCGAATGTCGCGCGCCTGAAGCGTCGCGGTCAACGCTTCGGCGAGATCCTTGATGAGTCCGTCAACCGGTTTCAGTCGATCCATTACCGTATTCCGTGAACCAGGTTTCCAGGATGTAGGCGGCTGCCAGCTTGTCGATCTCGGCCTTGTGCTTGCGCAGTCGCTGGCCGCCGCGCCCGCTGGTCGCGAGACTGCGTTCCGCGGCATGCGAGGAGAGGCTTTCGTCCACCGTATGCACGGGGAGGCCGAAGCGCCCGTGCAGGCGCCGCGCGAAGCGCTCGGCTGCCGCCGTCACCGATGTGTCGCTGCCGTCGTCATTGTAGGGCACGCCCACGACTAGTGCGCGCGGTTGCCAGTCTTCGATCAGGCGTGCGACCTGATCCCAGTCCGGCTTGCCTTCGCGGCACTGAAGCGTGGTCAGGGGGCGGGCTGAGCCCGTCAGGCTCTCGCCGACGGCTACGCCGGTGCGGCGTAGGCCGAAATCAAAGCCGAGGTAAGTGCCGTGTGTTGACGTGCGCGAGTCAGGCATGACCGGCTTGGGACGAAAGCAGCGTGAGGTCGACCCCGAGCAGGGCCGCCGCCGCCTGCCAGCGATCCTCCTCGGGCCGGTCGAACATGATCGCTGGGTCGGCGGGGCCGCTGAGCCATGCGTTCTCCGCGATTTCAGCTTCCAGCTGACCGGGTCCCCAGCCGGCATAGCCGAGCGCGACCAAGTACGCGCTGGGGCCGCGGCCTTCGGCAAGCGCTTCCAGAATGTCCTTGGAGGTGGTAATGGACACCTGCTCCGCAATCTGCATCGACGCGTCCCAGTCGCCCTCAGGGCGGTGGAGCACGAAACCGCGTTCGCGTTGGACCGGGCCGCCCAGATAAACCGGGCGTTCCGCAAGCGCGGGATCATGGCTGGCGCAGCCGAGATGATCTAGCAATTCCGGAAGATATACGTCGGTAGGGCGATTGATCACAATGCCCATCGCGCCTTCTTCGGTGTGTTCGCACAAATACGTGACGGTTCGCGAGAAGTTCGAATCCGCCAGCGAAGGCATGGCGATGAGGAAGTGATTGGTGAGATCGGTGCCGCTCATAAGGGCGATAGTATCAGCCAGCGCGAAGCGGCGTACAAGCGCTCCCCGGCGGTCTAGCGCGTGCGCAGGCCGCCGTCGTTGACGAATTCCCAGCTGCGAGTAATTACCAGCAGATCGTTGCCTGCCAATACCGCTTCCGGCACAGGCGCGAAAGGACCGGCGAGGTTCACGATGCGCTTTGCCGCTTCGTCCAGAACGCGATGGCGAGAGGGCTGGAGTACCCGCACGTTACGCACGCTGCCGTCCGGGGCGAGCGTGACCTCCAGGATCAGCCGCCCTGAGAGTTTGCGGCTGCGTGCGGCCTCGGGATAGTTCATGTTGCCGACCCGTTCGACCTTCTCCACCCAGGCATGCATGTAGGCTGCAGCGTCGTGCTGACGGGTGCGGGCATCGATGCGGCGCTTGCTGGGATAGCGCGCGGAAATGCTTTCCGGATCCTGCTGCATCAAAGTATCGGCTGCCAGCTGGCGCGACGCGTCGATCAGCTCGATCGCATCCGGCTTGCGTGCTTGGGACTCCAGATCCTCGCGCGGCGTCTGCTCGGGCGACTCCGTGCTAGTAACCATCTGCCGCTCGGCACCTTCGCGCTCCGCTGATGGGCGCGGCGCCGAACTGGCCGGGGCCGGCTGCTGCGGGTGGTCGGGCAGCATGGCCGGAGTCGCCTCGCGGGGGCGTTGCGCCTCCTCGGCTTCGCCGCCGCCGTCCTGGTCGGCCTGCGCCAGGTAGTCGTACTCCTCGGGGGCCTCGGCACTCGGTGCGCGAGCAATGGTGACTTCGATCATGGGCGGCCGGGCGCGCGGCGGCTCCGGCGCCAGCGTGAAGCCGACGCCGAGAATCACCAGCCCATGCACGACGGCGGCCAGAAACAGCGCCAGCGACAGGCGGTCGCCCGCAGTGATCTTCGGTGTTGCCATGGGCAGAGCTTAATCGTTTTCAGTCGGCCTTACGCGTGCATGGTTGGCGCTGCGCGGCTCAAAGGCGCGCTTGCAGTGCGTCGAACAACTGCGCGCTGATGTTGAGCCCGTATATCTTATCGAGTTCCCGCACGCAGGTGGGGCTGGTGACGTTGATTTCGGTAAGGTAGTCGCCGATCACGTCGAGGCCGACGAAGTAGAGGCCGCGTTCGCGCAGTGCCGGCGCGACCTGCTCACAAATCCAGCGATCGCGCGCGCTGAGTTCGACGCCTTCACCGCGGCCGCCAGCGGCGAGGTTGCCGCGCGTTTCGCCCCTCGCCGGTATGCGCGCCAGCGCGTAGGGGACCGGTTCGCCGTCGACGAGGAGAATGCGCTTGTCGCCGTCCTTGATTTCCGGCAAATAGCGCTGCGCCATGGCATACGTGCGGCCGTGCTCGGTCAATGTCTCGATGATGACGCTGAGGTTGGGGTCGTTAGCTTCGACCACGAAGATCGAGGCGCCGCCCATGCCGTGCAGGGGCTTGAGGACGGCCTTGCCCTGGTCGCGCACGAAGCTGCGCAGTTCGGCATCATCGCAGGAAACCAGGGTCGGCGGCGTGCACTGCGGGAAGTGCAGGGCAAACAGCTTTTCGTTGGCGTCGCGCAGGCTCTGGGGCTTGTTCGCCACCAGGACGCCGGCGCGCTCTGCCATCTCCAGGATGTGAGTAGCGTAGAGATATTCGGCATCGACCGGCGGATCTTCGCGCATCAGAATGATGTCGAGGCTCGCAAGGTCGATCTGTTGCGCCTGCTCCAGGCTGAACCAGTCGCTGTTGCTGTCGCGGACGGCCACCCGGCGGGCCCGAGCGTGCGGTCGCCCCTCCAGCAGGGAGAGGTCTCGCGCTTCCATGTAGTACAGCTCCCAGCCGCGCGCCTGTGCCTCCAGCAGCATGGCAAGGGTGGTGTCCTTGTACGGTTTGATGGCGGCGATGGGATCCATCACCACGCCTAGACGAATGCGCTCGCTCATGTTCCGCTCCCATGTTGCCGAGGCCGCGCGACCTGCCGCCTTCGGGTTGCTAATGTTCGCTGCCCGCGGCGCCGTCGGCAAGTATATGGCGGTCGTTGTCGATTGGTTGGCAGATTTTCTTCGGGTATCTGTTAGTGTCCTTGTCGCCGCCGGCCACGCGTCGCGCCCACCGGACTCGTATGGCAAGGGCACAAGTTATGTGTTAAATACACTCAATAAACACGTGTAAAAGCAAGCGGTATTGCTCGCGTGTTGCGAGTCGATAACCAGGGATAACGAGAAGACTCCAGGGGGACTGGGTGGACACCGAATCCCAGCAAGTAGGATTGACCGGCCTTAAGGTCATGGTCATCGATGACAGTAAAACGATCCGGCGAACGGCGGAAACCCTCCTCAAAAAGGAAGGCTGCGAGGTCATCACGGCGACCGACGGTTTCGAGGCGTTGGCGAAAATCGCCGATCACAAGCCGGAAGTCATTTTCGTCGACATCATGATGCCCCGTCTCGACGGCTACCAGACCTGCGCGCTCATCAAGCACAACGAGGCGTTCAAGCGGACGCCGGTGATTATGCTCTCGAGCAAGGACGGGCTCTTCGACCGCGCGCGCGGCCGCATCGTCGGCTCGGAGCAGTACCTAACCAAGCCCTTCACGCGTGAAGAATTGCTCGGCGCCATCAAGCGGCATCTGCCGTCGGCGGCCTGAGTTCCCCTTTGCCGAAAAAGGCTGCCTTTAGCATAGAGTGCAAGAATAAAGAGGCTGAAATGACGCGCATTCTCATTGTCGATGATTCGCCCACCGAAACCCACGTGCTCAAGGAGATGCTCCAGAAGCACGGTTATCAAGTCAGTGTCGCGGAGAACGGCGAAGACGGCATCCGCCTCGCCCAGAGCGAAACCCCGGACTGCATTCTCATGGACATCGTGATGCCGGGCGTCAATGGCTTCCAGGCTACGCGCAAGCTCAGCAAGGATCCGGCAACCTCTGCCATTCCCATTGTCATGATCAGCACCAAGGACCAGGACACGGATCGCATTTGGGCCAAGCGGCAGGGTGCCAAGGACTACATCACCAAGCCGGTCACCGAACGCGAGTTGCTGGACAAGATCAAGTCTGCTCTCGAAGGATAACGCCGGGCATGGATTCGTCCGACATCAAGGCCTTTTCGCTGCTCCAGAGCCTGGAGCAGCGAGGGCGCGACCACGCCGCGGCTCTCCCCGTGCAGGACGAGGTGCATGAGCGGTGGGCCGGTATCGGTTTTCGTCTAGGCGGATGGCGCCTGGTCGCTTCCATGGGGGATGTGGTCGAAATCCTCACCTATCCGCAGTTGTCGCCGGTACCTCGCACCAAAGCCTGGGTCAGGGGGATCGCCAACGTGCGCGGCAATCTGCTGCCCATCATGGATCTCAGCGGTTTTCTCGAACAGCGCAGCGCCGCCCTGACGCGGCTTTCGCGTGTTCTGGTGGTGCAGAAGGCCGGAGTCACCTCGGGCTTGCTGGTCGACGAGGTCTTGGGCATGCGCCAATTCGACGACGAGGAGCGCGTGGCCGTTCCGGGGGGAGTCGGCGAAACACTCAGGCCGTATGTCAGCGGCGCCTATCGGCGCGACGACGGCGACTGGCTAGTATTCAGCATCCAGGCTTTGGTGAGCGATCCACAGTTTCTCAAGGTTGGCAGTTGACGCGCGCGTGCGCGGTGCCGGCGGATTCAACGAATTTATGCCCGTGGGGGCGCCCGAGTTCTTATTGGAGGGGGACATACCATGAAGGTGTCTGAAGGTGCGCAACAGACGCGCGTGACCAAGGTCGCGTCTACTGCGTTCGGCATGCTGGCGGCATTATCCATCGTCGCGATGGTGATCTGCTTCGCCGCCGTGACTTATTTCGCCAACTTCGACCGCGAGTACATTTCGCGCGCGGATTCGGTGCGCGTGTTGTCGCAGGCGATTGCAAAGAACG
>JAJUGG010000085.1 GCA_029268285.1 Ectothiorhodospiraceae bacterium
CAATGACAGGCGATCACCGCCGCTCGCCGCTTCGTCCAGCCGTCCCGCCGCCCCGCGTTCAGGCTGAACCCGGCGCGAACCACGAGCATTCCAAACAGGATCCAGCCGTAGTCCATAACCATCCCCACCAGGACCAGTTCAGACGCATCCGCGCTCACGCGCCGCGCGTCGCCGCCGCCCGAACCGCCGACAGCCGCGGCTCCAGCTCGGCGCGCTTCTGCTCGTAGGCGTCCCATCCGTCGCGCTCGCGCTCATCGCTGCAGGCGCGGCGTAACTCCTCGTAGTCGTTCAAGAGCGCCGTAAGTGCTTCGGTGAGGGCCTGAGAGCGCACTTCGCTGTCGTGGCGAGCGTCCTGCGCCTCGTGGTAGCGATCTTCAAGCTCCATCGCCTCGTACTGCTCATTCTCAAGCTCGCCCAGGGCGTTGTTGAGCGCCTTGATCCGCTTGCAGGCACGCTCAAAGATCGGGTGGTTTTCATCAACCGGCTGCGCGGATAGCGCCGTGCGCTCGTGCTCGCGACCCGTGGTGAGAACGTCGAGTAGCTGTTCAAAGGCGGTCTTGCTCATGCGGCATTGCTCCGAGTTGCGCGGTTGGCTTCGGTGTCTACCAGGGCATCGAGTTGCCCAGCGCTGTGATAGTAGTCGGCCAGCGAGGAGAACGTCTGATCGTGAGGGCAATCGGCGTTGAACCGCTCACGCGCTGCCTCCCAACCCAGGCCTTCGATCTCACGACGCTTTGCCTCATAGCCGCGGTCGTAGTCCTTCTGGTGCTGTGCGTGGAATACCTGCCGCATGATGCTCCTCCTGCGGTTTAGGCGCTCTTGGCCGGTGTGCCGAGCGCATAACGGGTGTTGCGCGTTTCAAGCCAGCGCTCCTCGATCGAGAACGCATGACAGCGGCTCGTGCGAACGAGACTGCCATCGGCAAAGCTCAGGTGGTTGTAGACGTTGCCCATGAAGAACGTCCCGTAGCGCACCCAATTCTCAAGTCGCGGCTGTTGATTCATCGCTTCTGCCCTCGTGTTCGTCATGCTGAAATTATACTACATTACGCATTGCGAAGTATACGGCATAGAGAGTTTCGTATTGGGCGGGTAGGGCAGTCGCGGTCGACGACGAAACCATGCGAGGCGTGAGCAGTTGCGCGACACCTTTCCTGGTCGGGACGGCCCTTCCGTGGGTCATGGCGCGGGTTAGCGGCTGGCGGTTTCTGCTCGGTAGGCTTCGATGCGCTCTGACGAGACGCCGCGGCGCTCTGCCAGGCGGATTAAAGCTTGCCGGTTGGCTTCGATGGCTTGCAGCGCTACCCAGCCGGGGCCAAAGCAAAAAGTGACTCCGTTAGGGGTGCTGGGCTGGCGCGTGCTCAGTCGTGGTTGTGTCGCTCGGAGGCTTTCTGAGAGGCGCGTAGCGCGGCTTTGAGCGAGGCGCGAAGACCCGCAAGGTGTGCGTCGTGCGGGAAGTCCTGCATCACGCGCTCGATTTGCGCGGCGGTGAGTGTGAGCGAAGCGAGTTCCGCGATCTCCTCGGCGAAGTCGCCGACCGCCTCGGTGCCCGAGTGCTGGCAAGCCCCGGCCAGGGGGTGCCCGCAGCTTATGCCGGCGCTATGCCCACGCTCATAACCGTGCGCCCAAATGCGCGGTAGCGCGGCCTCAAGCTGTTCGATCCGCGTGCCTTGGTTGAGAATAGTCTGAGCGCCAAGAACCGGCCCGAGCGGCTTGCCTTCGCGTAGCGCCTGGATTTGCTCTTGAAGCTGCCCAATGGCGCGTAGCAAGTCCTCGGCGTCCTCTAGCGGCATTTCGAGTGCTGCGGCCGCGGTGTCGAGTAGTTCGCGCAGGCCTTTGGGCAAACGCTCAGGGGCTGCGTGCGTGCCGTTCCCGTCGACGAGATAGGGTGGCGCTTCCTCTCGGATTGCAAGCGGTTGTCGGTGTGCAAGGCTCATTCGCTCTCCCCGAAGCGGCGGTTGCAGCGGTAGATCAGTTGCGGCGAAACACCTAGACGCTGGGAGAGCTCAGCTTGTGTGTAGCCGTACTCTTTGATGAGTTTCGGAATCGCCTCGCGCTGAATGTCTTTGAGCTTGCTTTGCGGGTGCTCCTCGCCGTGCGGGTAGTAACGCTCAGCACGCGCCGGTTTGCGCGGCTCGGCTTGCAGGCTATAGCGAAGTAGATCGTGCATCGGAGTCGACCTTGTTGCTGTGGGGGTGGAGGCGAGCGCGAAGATCCGCGCGACACACATTGCCAAGCCAACGAATCGTGCTGACCAAGGCTGCATTTTCATTTTCAAGCTGCTGCTTGAGCGCCGTGGCGAGACGATGCTGCGCGACAAGCTCATTTGCGCGATCCCGCGCATCCTGATCGGCAGCCGGTGAGAGAATCGCGGTGACTTCATCAAAGCGAATTTTTAGCATCGAGTGCTTTTGCCCGAGCGTTGCGAGCTCTCGCTCTAGCTCTTGAATGCGCTGCCTTAGCGCGTGCTCGCGTGCGCCATCGTGCATGTTGTCTCCCATAACGGTTCGCTCTGTTGGGGCGACTCACAAGTCGGGCAGGTGGCGACGACCCAGCCGGTCAGCGCCCACAGCCCGAGAACCATTAGAGTGGGTGTGCCCCACTGCTTTAGTAAGTATACCCAATAGCGTATTACGGTTATGCGGCGCGTATTTTCCATGCGGCTCTCGGCTACAGGCGCATCCACGTCTGGTGGTCGGCTTCACTGTACCGGCCAAGGTGATCGGCGTCTTGCAGTTCGTGCTTGTGCGCCTCGCACGCCACGCCACCGCTCAGGCCGCTTCTGCGCCAGATTGCATCAACCTTGCGCCGTCCTTCTTGCTTGCAGAAGGGGCAGTAGATATTCCCCGCACGCTCACGCTCCTTGGCTCGAATCATCCTCACGCCTTCTCTCCTTTGCGCTGCTCGCGTCGATGGGCTTCTTCACAGGAGCCGGTAGCGTCGCCGGCGAGGGTTGCGGCTTTCTGGTAGAGCTCGACGAGGTAGTCCACAGCACCCGCGCCGTTGATCTCTTGATCGTTCTCCATGTCCTCGCGCCACTTCTCAACAATGCCTTCAATGAAAAGAAGCATGTTGCGAGCCTGGGCGATTAGTTGCCCGTTGGCCTCGGCCTGCGCCCCTTGCAGGAGGCCACGGCGAGTTTGTTGTTGCTGGCATCGTCATTGGAGTACACCAGAACGACGCCGCTCGGGTTGCGCGAGGTAGGCGTAAGGCGCGGGGTGCAGAACCAGTCGCCTTGCGTGTGATTGTGCGGCGCGGCCATTTACAGCTCCTCCAGCATCTCGATTTCGATGGCTTCGTCGCGCTCGATCTTGACCGCGTTCGGGCGATTGGTTTTCGAGTAATCCCACCATTCATCATCAACCTCGATGATGTAGCCCTCGTTGAAGCGCACGCGTAGAGGCACGGGCGGTGCGTCCTCGCCACTGCGTTCGGCAATGGCGCTAACAAGCTCAAGCTTTGCCTTGTCGAGCCGCGCCTGCGCTTTGAGTAGGCGCTCTTTGGCGAGCTCGGCTTCTTTGTGCTCGAAAAGGACGTTCTCGTAGGACGCTTTGAGTGCTTTCATTCGTTAGGCTCCTTGGATTAATCGTGGCGAAGGCCTAGCCCAGTCGTCAAAAAAGGCTCAAGCAGCGCTGCGGCCTGTGAAAGCGCCTCGTCGCTTGGGGCGCAGCGTTTGCCGACCTCGGGGTAGGTTGCATTGAACAGGTCGAGAAAGCCCTGGATAAGCTCGCGCACGCTGACCTGTGCCAAGCTCTTTTCATCAACGCCTTCGCAGGCCTTCATGCAGATGGCAAGACGCTCGGCCTCGCCCGGTTCTAAGCTCAGGTGCTCGCCTGCCCAATGGTTGTGATCGGCGCTGATCGGGCCGATGGAGAGCGGCACGCGCCAAAGCTCGTCGCCAAGCGCGAGCTCGGGGCTGCGCGCCACGTCGCTTGCGTCGGCGCAACAGATATACCAGTCGATCTCCCACTGTTCGCTCATGCCGCCAACTCCTTGCCGTAGGCCTCAGCGATGTCAAGGTGTTAGAAGCCGGCGACAAGGCGCTGGCGTTGATTGCTCTCGCGCTCGCGCTCAAGCAAAGCGATAGCTTCCTCGCGCAGGTAATCGGCAAGTGCGATTTCGCAAAAACTTGCAAAGTCCGAGATTTCTCTCTGCGAGGGCTGCCGAGTTGCACGGTTCGGGGCTGCTGCGGTCAGCGCCGCAAAGAGGATCGGGCGAGCGGCGTACCACAAATTCACATCAGCCCGGTCTTCGAGCAGCGCCATCAGCTTTGCCGGAGCCTCCATAAGCTCCTCGAAGACAAGCGGCATCCGGCGCTCGATCTCGCGCTCATACGCCTCTTGCTCTACCAACTGCTGCTTGATGATTTCTGCTGCGCTCCGCATGGCGGCCTCCTGTAAGAAATGCGCTACTGATTATAAAGAAAGTATACCACATAGCGAATTTCATCGAAGGGGAGTTTGCGTGAATCCAAGGATAACTCAGCGAGCTAAGGTCTAGCCTCGGCCAGAGCGGGAGGCGTTGGCGTATCGAAGTCGAATAGATCCTGCTGATGCAGGCGCTTTTGCGCCGCGGGGTTAATCCAAAGCGCTTCGGTGCGCGGGACGCCTCCGTGGCGGCCGGAGGCGCACACGCGGCGCTCGGCGTGCTGCCAAGCGTGCAGGCGCTCTGCGTAGAGCGTGTTTTGATAGCCGGACAAAACCACCATGCCCTTGAGCGCAAGAAGCTCATCGAGAAGCGCCTTGTGCTCATCGCTCGTCAATTCGTGCCGGTAGTAGCGCCCGCCTTCAAAGGCTCGTGTGTCGGGCACATAGGGCGGGTCGACGTAGTGGAGCGTTTCAGGCGAGTCGTGCTGGCGCATGACCTCTATAGCCGGTCGGTTCTCGATCACGACGTTGCGAAAGCGCTCGGTGAAGGCTGGAACAATCTCGCAGACGCGCGCCCATAGCTCAGTGGGCGGGGCGTAGCGGCTGTTCGGCCCGGTGTGTGCTCGAAACCCGGTGCGCCCACCCGTTGCCCCGGCGCTGCCAAAGCTCGCCCAGGCGCGAAAGAGCGTGCGGCGAGCCTGCTCGATTGGATCGTCGCAGGGCAGGCTTGCAAGCTCTAACTCATCGCGTGCGTAGGGTGTGAGCCTGCATTGCTCGGCAAGGGATGCCGCTGCCGCGGGATCTCGCAAAACGCGAAAGACGTTGACGATCTCGCCATCCAGGTCGTTGTAGACCTCACTCCTGGCCGGGGGCTTTCGGCACAGAACACTAGCCGCGCCGCCAAAGGGTTCGACATAGACTAAGTGTGGTGGGAAGTGCTCGATCACCCACGGGGCGATTTTCCACTTGCTACCGTGATAGCGAAGGATCGGGTGTTGGGGCATGTCAGGGCTCAAGAGAAAAGCCCCTCGGGAGAGGGGCTGGTTGAATCAGCCGTAATAGAGAACGTTGATCGCTCGGACGCAACGCTCATCGAGGTCGCTGGCATCGTCGCCGCAGTTCTCGAGGGCGAGATACAGGGCGGCGTGTCCGTCCATGACGGTCTGAATAGCGCGGCCAACCGGCGAGTCGCTAGGGCATTGCTCAATCGCGGCAGTGCAGCTTCCGTTGAAGTCGATGGCCTCGGATAGGCAAGCGAGCATGAAGTAGCTATCACGCTCGATCACGCCGTTTTCGCGTTCGGGATCGAATACTTCCAGCGCGTTGAAGATCGCGGGGTTTTTCGGTGCTTTCTCAGTCATCGTTGATACTCTCCAAATACCGCCCAACAGGAGCGGCTTCGTTAGAGAGTAGGGCGCGAGGTGACGCATACCCCGGCGAGCGACGATCTCCAGCATCATCCCTTCCATCCTGGCTAACCGTCCTCGTTCTTCAATGCGATTAAATCGTCAAGCTCTTACTCGCATCAAATCATCCCAGCGCGTGGTGTATGCCGGCGAAAGCGCTTGACTGACAGGGCGCCAGCGCTGATGAAGTGCCTTGCCGCCGAAGACGACGCTATCCTGTCCATAACGCTCGTTAATGGCGTCCACCGCCTCCATCAAGGCGGTGCCGTGTGATCTGGCTCTGATGCTCGCGGCGCGCTACAAGCGCCCGGTGCCGATCATTCTCGGCATTCTCGTCGCCACGCTCGCCAATCACGGCATCGCTGCAAGTCTTGGGGCGTGGGTGAGCACGCTCGTCTCGCCGGACACGCTGCGCTGGGTGGTAGCGGCCTCCTTCATCGCCATGGGCCTGTGGATTCTCATCCCCGACAAGGAGGACGAGGCCGCCGACCGTCATCGCTACGGCGCTTTTCTCACCACGCTCATCGTCTTCTTCCTGATCGAAATCGGCGACAAGACTCAGATCGCGACAGTGGTGCTCGCCGCCCAGTACGAGCAACTGGTGCTGGTGGTGATCGGTACCACGCTGGGCATGCTGGCCGCCAACGTGCCGGTGGTGCTCGCCGGTGGCTTTGCCGCCGAGAAACTGCCGCTGCGGCTCATTCGCGTGCTCACGGCGCTGCTGTTCGTCGGACTGGGGGTCGTTGCGCTATGGAATGGCTTTGAGCTGACTTAAGGCGCGAGGTGCTCGACGCCACGTGGCCACCGCCACAGCACGAAAACTGGCTCTCAAGATGAAAGTATGGGATGATCCGGTCGCGTGGCGCGACCCTGGCTTTTAGCTCTGTCACGAGATAACCGTGAGGCTTCTTTACCGATGACCTTCGAGACTGGCCAACACCAATCACTGCTGCGGCGATGCGTGCCGGCGCTGGTGATGGTGCTTGTCTGCCAGTTTCTGCTGGGCTTCGCGATGCACCAGCATATCTCGGCAGACTGCGAAGCCTCGAGCGTCGTCCATTCCGACTATCAGCAACTCGATCAGCATCTCGATCAAGTCGACGTCACGCCCGACAGGCTTGCCAACGCCCTCGATGGCGGTAGCGATCTGCCCGCCATCTTCCTGGTAGCGGTACTTCTGCTTGGCTGGATTCTCCCGCGGGTGAGCATCTCCCCGCTCTATGAGAGCAATCCGCCACTTCCCGCCCAGTACGCGTCTCGTCCCCTGACGCGCGCCCCTCCTTTCGCCTGACGACATCGTTCTGAGTCTCGGACAGCAGCACTGCTGTTCGCCAGTTACCGCACATCCGGCCTAAGCCGGAGAGTCGGAGTGTTGTCATGCGCAAGATGTCTGTTTTGCCTCGCGTCCGCTTGGCGCGGACGATCGTTTTCGCGACTAGCCTGTCACTGTTGGTGCCGCTGGCGGCAAAGGCCGACGAGTGGACGCTTGAGCGTAGCGCCGCGCGCGCGCTGGAAGTCTCACCATCACTTGCCGGCGCCCGCGCGACCGTAATGGCGCAGCGCGGCGAGCTTCATGAAGCGGGCCGCTGGCCGAACCCAAGCTTTGAAATCAGCGCCGGGGATAGGCTCGGTCAGGAAACCGGAGACGGTGGCTGGGATGTGCAGGAATACGCCTTCAGCCAGCCGCTCCCCATCGGGGGGCGCCTCGGTGCGCAGCGCCGGGCTGCCTCGGAGGCGCTTGATGCGGCGCAGGCCGCCACCGGCGCGGCCGCGCTCGAGGTCGAGCGGATCACGGCGAGGACGTTTCACCGCCTACAGTGGGCACGCGAACGCGTCGAGCTGGCACAGGCGCAGTTAGAGCGCGCGCGCGAGTTCCGTCAGATCGCAAAGCGACGTGCTGCCGCCGGCGACATTCCGGGGCGCGAGGCGCTGCGGCTTGAGGTTTTGGCCGCGGAGGCTGAAGCCGCACTCGACGACGCCCGTCGCGAGGAGGCAGCAATGCGCCTGCGCTTCCTCAACCTGCTGGAGCTGCCGGACGACCTTTCCTTCGCACTCTCGCCCTTGCGCGCTCCTGGAAATCTGCCCCCGCTCGAACGGCTGGAAGCTCAGTTGGCAGAACACCCGGCGTTGCGCGCCTCCCGCGAGAGTGCCGAGGCGGCCTCCGCCCGTGTCGACGTGGCACGCGCGGAGCGTATTCCGGATCTGGAACTGCGCGTCGCTCGCGAAGAGGAAATCTTCGATGGCGCGCGCGAGCCGGCCTACTCCATCGGACTTCAGGTCGAAATTCCGCTGTGGAGTACCGGTAGCGGGTATGTCACTGCTCGCCGGGGCGAGGCGATCCGCGCCATCCAGGAGTACCAGCTACGGCTACGCGAGCATCGTGGCGCACTGGTGGAGAGCTACGCACAGCTGACCCGTTTGTTGGAGCGCCTCGCACGCCACGAGCAGCAGGTGCTTGAACCTGCGCGGCGCGTTCTCGCGTTGACCGAGAAAGGCTACGCGGCCGGTGAGTTGGGTCTGGCGGAGCTGATCGATGCCACCCGGGCCGAGTGGCGTGCTTCCCAGCAGCAGCGGGATCTCCTGCTGGAAGCGCGGGCGCAGGAGGCGGATTTACGCTTCGCTGCCGGTGAACGCCTTGCGCAAGCTCGGGAGGCCTCCGAGTGACCGAGAAGAACCTGACGATAGCGCGAGCTCATGCGACGTACCACGCGACTGACGGGCGTGACCGTCATGCGCGGCCCGTACCGCGTGTGTCTTGCGTTGCGTTGACGAATATACCAGAGAGTCTTCCCATGGCTTTAATAGTTGATTTCTTGAGTAAACGATTCCGATTAACGACGGCCCTTTTGGCCGTAGTTCTGATAGCCGGATGTGGTGATGGTTCGCCAGGCAGCGCTGCTGAGGGCGCCGGTCAGGACGCACTCGCCGCGGCACATGACGCTGATGCGGACCACGAAGAGCACGGAGAAGGCGAGGCTCACGACGAGCACGGACATGAAGAACGGGTCGTGCGATTGAGCGAAGAGGAGCTTGCTGAGTTCGGCATCGAGGTGCGCACGGCGGAAGGTGGAGCGGTCACGGTAACCCGGCAGTTACCAGGCGAGATCGTCTTCGACCCGGATCTCATCGCACGCGTCACACCGCGGGTGCCAGGCGTGGTGCAGGAAGTTCTTAAGCGCACGGGGGATCGAGTGCAGCAAGGCGCCGTGCTGGCGGTGCTCGCTAGCCGGGAGCTTGCACAGAGCAAGTCGGATTATCTCTCCGCCCAGGCACGCCTCGATCTGGTCCAGGCAACCTTCGAGCGTAAGCAACGCCTTGCCGAGCAGCAGATTACCTCGGAGGCGGAGGTGCTGGAGAGCCGGCAGGCCCTGCGCGAGGCGAAGCTTGCGCTGCAACTGGCCGAACGTGAGTTGCAGGCGCTCGGCCTGAGTCGCCAGCAGATTGGCGAGCTCGGCGGACAGGACGAGGCTGCGTTGGCGCGCTATGAGCTCACCGCGCCGCTTGAGGGCACCATCATTGAGCGACGCCTGACGCGTGGAGAGACCATTGCCGCCGAGGCGGAACAGGCGCCATTCATCATCGCCGACACGAAAACCGTCTGGGCGCAGCTCACCGTCTATCCGCGCGATTTCGGCGCAGTGCACGCGGGCCAGACGGCCACGGTGATTGCCGACGGCGGCGGCTCGACTACCGAGGGCACCATTGACTACGTCACACCGCAGATGCGGGAGGCGACCCGCTCGGCCACGGCGCGTGTGGTGCTCGACAACCCCGATGGCCGTTGGCGCCCCGGGCAATTCATCACGGCCCTGGTTCAGGTCGACCAAGCCCAGGCAGACGTGGTGATCCCGGAGTCGGCCCTGCAAACCGTCGAGCAGGAATTGGTTGTGTTCGTTCTTACCGATGAAGGCTTCGAGCCGCGCCCGGTGCGACTCGGCCGGCGGGCCGAAGAGAAGGTGGAGATCGAAGCAGGTCTGCGCCCGGGGGAACGCTATGCCGCAACCAACACCTTCACGCTCAAGGCCGAGTATGGTCGTGACGCACTCGAGGGAGCTGGGCATGTGCACTAACGCACGAGTTGTCGACGGCAGCGGGTGCTCTGCGGAGGACCGCGCTCTCCCGATACGCCTCTTGTCACGCATTGCATACGAGTCTGAAGCATGATCGAACGAATTATCGATTTGGCGCTGCGCAACCGGCTTCTGATGCTGGTTCTGGCGCTTGCGGTGATCGGCGGCGGCCTCTTCAGCTGGCGGCAGCTGGCTGTAGAAGCGCAGCCCGATGTATCGCCGACGCTGGTCCAGGTGTTCACTGTCACTGAGGGCCTGGCGCCGGAGGAAGTGGAAACCTACGTCACTTATCCCGTGGAACGGGCGATGACAGGACTGCCCCGTGTCGAGGAGGTCAGGAGCATCTCCAACTTCGGCCTCTCGGTTGTCAGCGTCTATTTCGAAGACGGCACCGATATGTACTTCGCGCGCCAGCTCGTCGGCGAGCGCGTGCAGGAGGCGCGCGAGCAGATCCCGGAAGGCTTCGGCGAGCCTGAAATGGGCCCGATATCCACCGGCCAGGGGCTCATACTCTACTACTACCTGGACGCCCCGCGAGAGCGCTACAGCCTCACCGAGCTGCGAGCCATCCAGGACTGGCTGATCAAACCTCAGTTGGAGACGGTGCCCGGTGTCACCGAGGTGCTCAGCATCGGCGGCTTTGAGAAGCAGTATCAGGTCAACATCAACCCCAACGCCTTGCTGCGCTACGACTTAACCCTGGATGACGTGATCGAGCGGGTCGAGGCCAACAACCTCAATGTGGGTGCCCAGTTCATCGAGCAGCGCGGCGAGCAGTTTGTGGTGCGCTCGGAGGGCCTCGCGCAGGGCGTGGAGGATCTTAGGGCCATCACCGTCAAGACCGAGGACGGTACGCCTATCCATCTTGAGGATGTGGCCCAGGTCGAGGTCGGCGGCGCCGTGCGCCAGGGCTTGCAGACGCTCAATGGCGAGCGTGAGGTCATCTCAGGCATGGTCGTGAAGCTCTACCAAGCCGATACGTCCGAGGTGATCGAGCGGGTCGAGGCGAAGCTCGCACAGATCGGCGAGAGCTTGCCCGAAGGCGTCGCCATCGTGCCTTACTATGAGCAGAAAACGCTGGTGGAGAGCAGTGTTGCCACGGTCACCGACGCGCTTCTCCAGGGCATTGTGCTGGTTGCGCTGGTGCTGCTTGTCTTTATGGGCGGTCTGCGGCCCAGTGTCGTAGTCGCCGTAGCCATTCCCTTCTCGGTGCTGTTCGCCGTCATCGCCATGCACTGGTTCGATATCTCCGCGAACCTGATGAGTCTTGGCGGGCTTGCGATCGCGATCGGCATGATGGTGGACGGCACCATCGTGATGGTCGAGAACGTTGACCGCCACCTGCGCGAGGCTGCGCCGGATGAATCGCGCATCCATGTCGTGGGCAGAGCCTGTCGCGAGGTCGCCCAACCGGTCGTATTTGCGATTGCCATCATCATCGTGGTGTTTGTGCCGCTCTTCACGCTCACCGGCGTGGCGGGCAAGACCTTCCGCCCGCTCGCCTACACGGTCGCGCTAGCGATGCTCGGCTCGCTGTTCTACGCCCTGCTACAGGCTCCGGTGCTCAGCGACCTGTTGATGCGTCGGCCAGTCCGGCGCAAGACAGAAGTAGCGGCGACTCAGGCGCAGTCAGACCTCACTGAGGGCAGCCCCCCAGGTGAGTCGTGGATCGTTCGAAAGCTGCTGGTGCCTTACCGTCCGCTGGTGCGCTTTTTTATCCGTAAACGCTGGGTCGCGGTGGCTCTGGCTGCCAGCTTGGTGGTTGCCGGTGCTACCATCTTTCCAAGACTCG
>JAJUGG010000086.1 GCA_029268285.1 Ectothiorhodospiraceae bacterium
CATCTTCCCCGATCTTGCCGCGATACAGCGCCAGTTCCACCACCTGGTACGCACCGTGCCCGGCACTGGCCTGATCATCGCCAACGGCGCCGACGGAAATGTCGCCACCACCCTGGACATGGGCTGCTGGACGCCGGTGGCACGCTTCGGCGACGAAGAATGGGCGGTTGGCGCGCTCAGCGCCGATGGCAGTAGCTTCACGGTGCTCCACCACGGCGAAGCCTTGGCGCAGGTGCACTGGAACCTGACGGGACAGCACAACGCGCTCAACGCACTGGCGGCCATCGTCGCCGCGCACCATGTCGGCGTACCGGTCGAGCATGCCGCCGCCGCGCTGGCCGAATTCAAAGGCGTGAAACGCCGCCTGGAACTCCGTGGCGAAGCCGGCGGCATCCGGCTTTACGACGACTTCGCTCACCACCCTACCGCCATTCGCGAGACGCTGGCAGCCCTCAAGCGCCGGCCGCGCGAGGGCCGCATACTGGCCGTACTAGAGCCGCGCTCGAACACCATGCGCCTCGGCGTCCACAAGGAAACGCTGGCGGATGCGCTCGGCGACGCGGACCTAAGCTTCCTGCTCCAACCCGGCGGGCTGGAGTGGCGGGTCGACGACGCGGTCGCCGGCCTGGGTGCGCGCGCCACGGTGGCCGACGATGTCGACGCGCTGGTGGACAAGATCATGGCCGAAGTCCACCCCGGCGACGAGATCCTGGTCATGAGCAACGGCGCGTTCGGCGGCATCCACGGCAAGCTGCTGGCGGCGCTGGAGGCAAGGGCCGCCGATGCGTAACGACGCCATCACCCTGGCCTGGACCGGCGCCTCGGGGCTGCAATACGGCCTGCGCCTGCTCGAGTGCCTGCTGCGCGCCGAACAGCGCGTTTACCTCCTGGTTTCCGACGCCGCGCGGCTCGTCGCCAAGCTGGAGATGGACCTCGCGCTGCCGGCCCGAGCCGGCGAGCTGCGCGACTACCTACTGGCACATTACGGCGGCGAGCACGGTCAACTGGAAGTGTACGGCAAGAGCGAATGGACCTCGCCCGCCGCATCCGGCTCCGGCGCGCCACGCCGCATGGTGATCTGTCCCTGCACCACGGGAACGCTTGCGGCGGTGGCCATGGGCACCAGCGATCAGCTCATCGAGCGAGCGGCCGATGTCGTGCTCAAGGAACGCGGTCACCTTGTGATCGTGCCGCGGGAGACTCCATTGTCCGAGATACACCTCGAAAACATGCTGAGGCTAAGCCGCATGGGCGCGACAATACTCCCGGCTAACCCCGGCTTCTACCACAGGCCGCAGAGCGTGGACGAGATGGTCGACTTCGTGGTCGCCCGGGTGCTCGATCACCTGGAGATCGAGCACGCCTTGATCGCGCCCTGGGGCCTCGACAGGGACTGATGAACACGAGCCATGGAAGTACCCTTGTTTCCGCTCAACACCGTGCTGTTTCCCGGCGGTAGCCTGAAACTGCGCGTCTTCGAGCGCCGCTACCTGGACATGGTCAGCGAATCCCTGCGCAGCGGCGCGCCTTTCGGCGTCTGCCTGATCAAGCAGGGCCGCGAAGTCGGCGGCACGGCCGAACCGCATAACATCGGCACGCTGGCGCACATCGTCGATTGGGAGCAGCGCAGCGATGGCCTGCTCGGAATCAAGGTGGAGGGCGGCGGGCGCTTTCGCGTCGAAGTCCATCACATCGGCCCGCATGATTTACTGCTCGGCCGGATCGCTCATCTGGAGGAGCCGCCGGCCACGCGCCTGCCACCCGAGTTCCTTCCCCTGGCAGGGCTGCTCAACCGCATCCTGACCCAGATCGAAGCGCCCGAAACACCCGCACCAGACTACGACGACGCCTGCTGGGTGAGCTGCCGCCTGGCCGAAGTCCTACCCTTGCCGCTGCCGCTCAAGCAAGAACTGCTGGAACTGAACGACCCGCTGGAGCGCCTCACCGCACTGCACCGCTATCTGGCCGAGCCTTCGCGCAAGGCGCTGTAGGCCGACGCTCTACTCCATCAGCAAGTGTTGCTGCTCGGGCTCCCTCGCGATCACGCGCCCATCCAGTTGCGCAGCGAGTTCCGTGATTTGCGCCGCAAGGCTTACATCCATTGCCTCAGGATGATCAGCGCTGACCCAGAGCGGCCCGGGCTTGAGTCGCTCGTAGTCCAAGGTCACCAGCCATATCGGGCGCTCGCCCAGCGCCAAGATGCTCCCGCTACGCCAGGCTCGCAGCACCCAACGCGCCTGCGGGCCGGTTTGCCGCACCGCAGTCAGGTCGGGCATCTTGCCCAAGTGCCAATGCGGCAGCACCGCCATACGCTCCGGTACCACGCGTGGGCTGAGCCAATTCAGTATGCCCTCGACCCCCACGCGGCCGACGCGCCGCCAACCGTCCGCCTGCAGCGCATCCTGCAGTTCGGGCTCGCTTGCCGCCAACTGCAAACTGAACGCCTCGCCCCCGAACAGGCCTTGGCGCCTACGCGGCAGATCGCGCCAGGGTTCCGTGCGCCAGTCCGCCTCGGTCCTGATGCCCTCAGCCGCCCACTCCTGGCGGTCGAGCGCGGCACGCACGCCCAGCACGGCCGCCAGAACGAGCACGGCAATCAAGGTCAACACCAGCAGAATCCGGCGCAGGGAGCGATGGGTGATGCGGTAGAGTACCCACGCCAGCACCAGGATGAGCCCCGCCAGCACCACCAGCCGCGTCATCACCTCCGCAGCCAGCGCCAGCGAAGCGCCGAAAGCCATGCCCGGCAACAAATAGGCAGGCGCCCACAACAGGGCAGAGATCACGTTAATGATGATGAAGCGCGGCGCCGACATGCCGAGCATGCCGGCCACTGCCGGGATCACCGGCCGAATAGGCCCTATGAAGCGGCCTAGGGCAACGCTCTTGCCACCATGCGCCTGGAAGAAGTCTACGGCCCGTTGCAGCAAGGCCGGATGGGTACGGAACGGCCACATGCCGGTCAGCCTTGCGCCGAAATAGCGGCCGAGCAGAAAGCTCACGCCGTCGCCGACGACGGCGCCGGCGGCGGCCCAAATCATCAGCGGCCAGAACTCCAGTCGCCCGGTCGCGATCAGCGCACCGGCGCCGAACATGAGCACGGCGCCGGGTACGAACAGCCCCACCAGCGCGAGCGACTCCGCGCAGGCGATGAGAAACAGGATGAAGCCCGCCCATCCCGGGTGGGCATCGATCCAGCCGAGTACCGGGATGAGGAATTCGGGCATCGGGGCCTTGTCTGCTCAGTGTCGCCGACGGGCGGGTGGGCGCTCAGAGCGCCGCAAATGCCAGCTCGGCCGCCTGGAAAGTCAGCTCCAGTGCGGCATCGTCATGGGCCGCCGACACGAAGCCCGCCTCGAAAGCCGAAGGCGCCAAATACACGCCCTCCTTCAGCATCACGGCGAAGAAGCGGCTGAAGCGCTCGACGTCGCAGGCCGTGACCTCGGAGAACTTGGTCACACCGGCTTGATCGGTGAAGAAGAGACCAAACATGGAGCCGACAGTGTTCGCTACCAGCGGCACGCCGGCGTTCCGCGCACGTTGCAGCAGGCCTTCTACCAAGCGCTGCGTGGTGGCTTCGATACGCTCGAAGACGCCGGGTTGCGCCAGCAGATCGAGCGTCGTCAACCCGGCTGCCATGGCCACCGGGTTACCGGACAAGGTGCCGGCCTGATAAACCGGGCCTAGCGGCGCCAGCTGCTCCATGATTTCCGCGCGTCCGCCGAAAGCGCCGACTGGCATGCCGCCGCCGATGACCTTACCCAGACAGGTCAGGTCCGGCTTGATGCCGAAGCGCCCCTGAGCGCCGTTGAGCGCCACGCGGAAGCCCGTCATCACTTCATCGAAGATCAGCACACTGCCGTGGCGATCGCACGCGGCACGCAGCCCCTCCAAGAACCCGGGCTGCGGCGGGATGCAGTTCATGTTGCCTGCTACCGGTTCCACGATGACAGCGGCAATATCGTCGCCGTAGCGAGCGAAGGCCTCGTCCACCGCGGCAAGATCGTTGTACGGCAGGGTCAGCGTGTGCTCCACCACCGAAACCGGCACGCCCGGGGAATTGGACACGCCGAGCGTCAGTGCGCCGGAGCCGGCCTTGACCAGCAGCGGGTCGGCATGGCCGTGGTAACAGCCCTCGAATTTGACGATCTTGTCTCGCCCGGTGTAGCCGCGCGCCAGGCGCAGCGCGCTCATAGTCGCCTCCGTGCCCGAGTTGACCATGCGCAGCAACTCGATGGAAGGCAGCAGTTCTTTCACGCGCTCGGCAAGGCGAATCTCGATCTCGGTCGGCGCGCCGAAGCTCAAACCCAGCGCGGCCGCCTTCTGAACGGCCTCAACCACCTGCGGGTGCGCGTGCCCCATGACCGCCGGGCCCCAGGTGTTTACGTAATCCACGTAACGCTGCCCATCCTCGTCGTAGAGGTAAGCGCCCTCGCCGCGCTTGATGAACGGCGGCGTGCCGCCCACGGCCTTGAAGGCTCGAACCGGCGAGTTAACACCGCCGACGATGTGCTGCTGGGCTTCCCGGAACAAACTCTCTGAGCGCGTCATGGATTTCCCCTTCTATAACCGAGCCCGGAATTGTACCAGTTGCGGGCGATTTGGGCGGCGAGGCAATGGGGCTGGCCCGGGGATGATCCTCAGAGGACACCGGGATAGGCAACGGCAACGCAAGGCGTGCGCCGCCGCGGCTACTTGCACTCGAGTTGCGCCGACGCAAACAGCACCTCGAACTCGTGCGCGGCAGCCTGCGGGTCTTCGGCAAGGAAAACGCTGCTTATAACAGCCAGCGCATCGGCGCCGGCCTGCACTAAAGGCGCGGCATTAGCGGCGGTAATCCCGCCGATCGCGACCAGGGGACGGCCGAGACGCCGGGCTTCGGCGAGCAGCGCCGGCTGGGCGCGCACCGCCTGCGGCTTGGTGGGCGAGGAGTAAAAACTGCCGAAGGCGAGGTAGTCGGCGCCTGCCGCCGCCAGCGCCGCGGCGCGCTCCAGCGAGTCGTAACACGACACCCCGATGACCGCACGCTCGCCCATGCATGCCCGTGCCTTCTCCAGGGCCGCATCGTCACGCCCTAGGTGCACCCCGTCGGCGCCGCTCGCCGCGGCCAGCTCCACATCGTCGTTGACGAGGAACAGGGCTCCGGCGGCTCTGCAGCGCTCAGCAATCGCTGCCGCCTCGCGCAGGCGCCGCTCGGACTCGTCGGTTTTGTCGCGGTACTGGATGACGCGCGCGCCGCCCGCAAGCACCTGCTCGACTCGCCGCAGCAGACCCTCGGAGCCGCCGGGGCACGGCGCGGTCAATACGTATAATCCCCGGACGGGAGGCTTTTCCATGGTCGCTACTCCTTCACGATCAGACACGGGTTGGGTACAGTGTCGCACCGTAAAACATGAACCCCGCGTGTCAGGAACATTACCCGGAAGACCGACGACGATGGAATACAAGACTTACATGTGCGTGATCTGCGGCTGGCTTTACGAAGAAGAAAAAGGCCTGCCGGATGAGGGCATAGCGCCCGGCACGCGCTGGGAAGACATCCCTCCGACCTTCGTCTGCCCCGAATGCGGCGCAGGCAAAGAAGACTTCGAAATGATCGAGATCTGAGCTTGAGCTCCGGCTGTGTAGGTGCCGCAAGACAGCGCGGCCCTACAAAGCCGGGCGATGCGCTCCGGGAAGCCGCCCCCTCTGCCGGTTTCTGCTTGGAGCGTTTAGCCGGAAAAGCCGCCGCTAGCGAACAGCCAGACCAGCAAGGCAATCAAGCTGACGCTCACCGCGACGACCGCAATCAGCCAGCCCTTACCGCTTGGCCGCGGCTCATCGGCCGGCGCCTGTCGCAGCGGCGGCAGGTCGATTTGAGTGCTTAGCGTATGTTTGGCAGGCGAGACGGGCTTGCGCGCGGCAGGCTTCGTTCGAGGGCGTTCCGGCTTGGGGCTGGGCTCGGGATCCGGCACCAGATCTTGCACCCGCTGAAAGGTTTCTTCGTCCAAGGACGCATCGCCGGGCATGATCAGGAACGCTTCGTTGAGCTCTACGTTGCCGTCGGCGATCTTCAGGTCTTTCCATTCCGAACCGGAAACGACACGGTAGGCGCCTTCGAAAGCCTCCGCCTTGGTCTCGGCTTGCGCGGCCTGCGGGGCGGTTTGCGTCGCGGCACCTGATTTGAGCGCGACGAGTTCCGCCTCGGCGCGCTTGCGCGCCTGGGCGGTCGCCCACAAGGCTTCCTTCAACTGCGCGAGCAGGTCTTGATCCACTGGCGGCGCGGCGCGCAAGCGGCTGACGGTTTCTTCCAGTTTTTTGTTGCGCTCGCGCTCCTGGTCGAGCAGACGCCTGACCGCGCCCAGCTCTTCCTCGACCTTGGCTAGTTCCTCCTCGGCGCCGCGCCAAGCCATTTTCGCGGCCTGCTGAACGCGTTCGACCTCGGCCTGGAGCTTGCGCTCGGCGGCCAGCTCGGCCTCTTTCAGCCTTTGTTCGGCCTGTTCCGCGCGCCGCCGCGCGCGCTCGATTTCGTCCCGGGCCTGGCGCAGCTCGACCTTCATGGCCACGACTTGCTCTTCGGCACGGCGGCGCCGAGCCACCTCCTGCGCTTCGGCTCGCAGATGCTCGCCCTCTACGCGCTGCCGCCGCGACTCGAGCTCGCTGCGGTAGTAGGCGGCCTGCTCCTCAAGGCGATCCTCAGCGGCCGCCAGTTCACGCCGCAAACGCGCGAGTTCCGCTTCCAAGCGACTCGCGGTCTTCGGTTCCTGCACTTCGTCCAATGCCATGCGTCCCCCTCGCATGCGGCTGATAGGCTCGCCGCCACCATCCTCGCGGCGCCCTCGCCAGGCGACTTCCATTATCGGTTGTTGATCGAGCCTGCCTGGACTCTGAAGCCCTGCCGCAGCAGCACATCGAAGCGGCTCCCGCTCCGGTTATTCGACTCGGGTGTTAAGAATAGCCGACAGATTGCAAATCCACCGCTCGCCAACGCGCCTCGACGCGCTCGACGGCGGTCTCGATGCGTCCATCCGGGTACAAGCGCAGCCAACGAAAGCCCGGCGGCGCGTCGTCCAGCGCGAATTCTTCCTGGCGCGGCTTGAACTGTATGCAGGTCGAAGGTGACGCCAGCAGGCGTACGCCCTTGCGCTCGCTATCGTAGTCCTGGTGGATATGGCCCCAGACCACCGCCCGCACCTGCGGGAAGCGATCCAGCACCGCGAAGAACTCGTCCGCGTTGTCGACGCCGATGGTATCGATCCAGCGGCAGTCCACCGACACCGGATGATGGTGCAGGCAAACAATGGCGTGCTGATCGGGATGCTCGCTCAACAGCCGCTCCAGCAGCTTCAGCTCGGATTCGACCAGATGGCCGCCGTCGCTGTCCGGCTTGGTGGAGTCGAGCATGATGAACTGCCAATTGCCCACGATGCGGTGCCGTTCGGCCGTCACGTAACCGCCTTGCATGATGCGGTTCAAGGTCGCCGGCGCATCGTGGTTACCGGGAATGACCAGGGTCGGCACTTCGAGCGCCTCGAAGCGCTCCTTGAAGCGCCGGTAGGCCGCCTCCGAAGTGTCGTGGACAATATCGCCGGTCGCCAGGATCAGGTCGGACGGCCAGAAGCTGCCTAAGGCCTTTTCCAGAACCTCACAGGCCGTCTCATCGGTACTCATGCCTACCAGCTTGCCGTCCACGGCCTCGAACAGGTGCGTGTCGGTAATCTGCAATACGCGCAGACACTCGCCGGCCGACATCTTCGTCTTATTGTTGTCGCCTGCAGCCATACGGTTTCCTTTCATAGAGCTCTCCCGTGAGGCTCTACCCCCGCGCGGAACGCGCTTGAACCGGGACGCAGCCCATGACACGCTCCTATGGTTAGAACTCAATGCAGTATATAGGAGCGTTGCACGGGGTTTCTGCAGGGAAGATCACAAGTCTTTGTATACAAGCGACGCCTTCCGTCATGCCCTGTCGCAGCAGCGATTTCGGACGCCTCTCGCCCGATTGCCGAACATGACCAATCGCACCTTACAATTGGACGACAACCTGTACCGCTACCTGCTCGACAATTCGCTGCGGGAGAGCGATGCCGCGAAGAAGCTGCGCGCTGAAACAGCATCTCTGCCCAAGGGCCGCATGCAGATCGCGCCCGAGCAAGGCCAGTTCATCGCCCTGCTCGCCCGCCTGATCGGCGCGCGCCGAACGCTGGAAATCGGCGTCTTTACGGGCTATAGCAGTCTTTGCGTCGCTGAAGCCTTACCGGACGATGGCCTGATCGTTGCCTGCGATATTGATCGAGACTGGACCGATATCGCTCGCCGCCACTGGCAGCAAGCCGGCGTGGCGGATAAGATCGACTTGCGGCTGGCGCCCGCGCTGGACACCCTGGACGCCCTGCTCGCCGAAGGCGGGCAAAACAGCTTCGACCTGGCGTTCATCGACGCCGATAAGCAGCGCTACCAGGACTACTACGAACGCTGCCTGCAACTCGTCCGTCCGGGCGGCGTGATCCTGCTGGATAACGTGCTTTGGTCAGGTCGGGTAGCGGACCCCGAAGAACGGGCGCCGAACACGCGCGCGCTGCGTGCGCTCAATTCAGCACTTAAGGATGATCCGCGGATCTGGCTGAGCCTGCTGCCGTTGGGAGACGGCATGACGATCGCCATGAAGCGCTAGCCACGATTCGCGCCGCCCCGCGCCGAGCAAGGAGAACAACGTGCGTCGTCATCTGTTGACCCTATTGATCGCGGCATCCCTCGCCGCCTGCGCCAGCAACCCGCCGGTACAGCAGGATCCGGAAACCTACACCCGCGGCCGCAGCCTCTATCTTGCGGGCGAGCACGAGCGCGCCTTCCCGCTGATTTTCGAAGCAGCCAGCAACGGTCACCCGGAAGCGCAGTATGCCATCGGCTACATGTTCTACCTGGGCCAGGGGGTGGACCAGAATGCGGCTGAAGGCATCGAATGGATGCGCCGCGCGGCTAAAGCGGGCGAACCCCGGGCCATCGAAGCCCTGAGCCTGTTAGCCGGCAGCCGCGCCCCGGCCCAGCCCGGGGAATAGCACCGCAACGCTCCAGGCCACACTGGCTTCCCCCTTCACGGCAGAGGCCTTCTCATGTAGGAGCAGCACCCTGCCGCGACGCTCGAGGCCATAACGGTCTCGGCGAGGCGCCTCTGCAGCTGGATTAAGGCCGCCTAGTACCGTGACCGCTTCTATAGGCAGCATTTGCCGTAGGGCGCAATTGCGCAGCATTGCGCCGAACGCGTCTTCTGCCTCGGCCCTACGCGGAAATGCACCCGATAGCCGCAGTCACGGTACTTGGACGGGTTGAGCGCCGACGAAACCCATGCACATAACGGGTCTCGCATTGACTCGCCCAAGCATCTCGCACCGCTAACGCTCCCTCACAGCCGCTTCAAGAACACCTTGGAGCCGCGCTTGAGGTTATACAGCGAGCGGCGAGCCATAGGGAGATCATCCACCGAGGCTTTCTCGAAGCCCCGCTCCTGGAACCAGTGCGCCGTCCGCGTCGTCAGCACGAACACGCAGCTCAAACCCAGCTCTCGCGCGCGCCGCTCGAGACGATTGAGGAGCAGATCCGCGCGCCCCTGGCGGCGATAGTCCGCGTGGATGGCCACACAGGCGATCTCGCCCATGCCGTCGTCCGGGTGCGGATACAGTGCCGCGCAGCCGATGATGCTGCCGTCTCGCTCGATAACGCTGAAATAGCCGATCTCCATTTCCAGGCGCTCACGCGAGCGTCGCACCAGCACGCCTTCTTGCTCCAGCGGCGCGATCAACTCCAGAATACCGCCGACATCGTCGACCTTGGCCGGCCGCAGGTTCTCGAAAGACTGCGCTGTCAGTAGCGTACCGACGCCATCCCGGGTGAAGAGCTCCAGCAACAAGCCACCGTCCAGGCGGCGCTCGACGTAATGCACCCGCCGCACGCCGCGCCGGGTGGCTGCGATACCGCCGCGTAGCAGGCGCGCCAGGCCTTCGGGCAGTTCCTCGCCGCGCGTCTCCAGATAGCGCTCGGCTTCGGCCGCGGTAATCTCGCGCACCATGCGCCCGTCGGCCGCGCCCGGCGGGCGCTCTTCCAGCAGAAACAGCAGTTTGTCGGCGCCCAACTCACCGGCCACCGCAAGCGCGACATCGTCGGCGTTGATATTGAACACTTCTCCGGTGGGCGAATAGCCCAAAGGAGATACCAACACGATGTCGCCGTGCGCGAGACGCTCGCGTATGCCCACGCCGTCCACCCGCCGCACTTCGCCGGTATGCTCGTAGTCGACACCGTCGCGCACGCCCAAGGGGCGCGCGGTCACAAAGTTGCCCGAGGCCACCCTCACCCGGTAGCCCGCCATGGGGGAGTTGGCGACCCCCATGGACAGCAAGGCTTCGATTTGCACCCGAACCGCGCCGACCGCTTCCTTGACGCACTCCAGCGCCGCCGCATCGGTAACGCGTAAGCCGTTGACGTAGCGGATCGCAGCACCGCGCTCCTGCAATCGCGCTTCGATCTGGGGCCGCGCGCCGGGCACCAGCACCAGCCGCACGCCGAGGGTGGAAAGCAGCGCCAGGTCGTGCACCAGATTGGCAAAACGCGCGTCCGCCACCGCCTCACCGTCAAAGGCGACGACGAAGGTGCGATCGCGGTGAGCGTTGATATACGGCGAGCTCTGCCTGAACCACTGTACGTATTGATGGAAATTTTCGTCGGCGCTCACGGGCGCGGCTCCTCGGGCTGGACGTCTATGCAGAATTTTTTAATTAGTTTTCTCAGCAAATCCACGCTGGGTGCAAGCCTGTCCAGCGCCAGGAACTCGTCCGGCTGATGCGCCTGGTCGATATCCCCAGGCCCCAGGATGACGACATCCATGCCCAGGTCGCGCAGGAAAGGCCCCTCTGTGCCGAACGCCACCGCACCGGCCGGAACGCCGGTCATTTCCTCGACCGCGCCGACCAAGGGCGCGGTAGCCGGCGTTTCCATCGGCGGCAGGCCCGGGAACAGGGGATTGAGCTCCCAGCCCCAATCCCCGTCGCCCAAAGTCTTGCGCAGGCGCTGCCGCAAGGCCTCCCGCAGCGCTTCCAGCTCCATGCCGGGCAGCGGCCGGATGTCGATCTGCAACTCCACTTCGGGGCAGATCCGGTTCGGGTTATCGCCGCCGTGAATATGGCCGAGATTGAGCGTCGGCATCGGCACGGCAAAGGCATCGTCACGATACTGCTCGGCCAGTTCGCTGCGCCAGCGGATAAGCTCATCGAGCACGCGTGCCATGCCGTCCAGCGCGTTGACGCCGAAAGCGGGATTACTGGAATGCCCCGAGCGCCCCAGCACACGGATGGACTCCATCATCACACCCTTGTGCAGGCGTTGCGGCCGCAGCCCTGTAGGTTCGCCGATCACGGCGTGGCGCCCGAGCCGTCCGGGCAGATCCGCCAGCGCGCGAGCGCCGCTCATGCCGCTCTCCTCATCCGCGGTCGCGAGAATCACCAGCGGCGCTTTCAGGTCGCCGGCCTTCAGTTCACGCGCGGCTTCCACGGCCAGGGCCAGAAAAGCCTTCATGTCGCTGGTGCCCAGCCCGTAGAGGCGGCCGTCGCGCTCCTCGAGCTGGAACGGATCGCTGCGCCACTTGCCGGCATCGAA
>JAJUGG010000087.1 GCA_029268285.1 Ectothiorhodospiraceae bacterium
CTGAAAGTTACCGAGAAGCTGCACGAAGAGCAGTCGGAATTCCAGAAGATCGAGGTTTACCAAACCACGCGCTGGGGCCGGCTGTTGGTGCTCGACGGCGCAGTCATGCTCACCCAGCGCGATAACTTCACGTATCACGAAATGATGAGCCATCCGGCGCTGTTCACCCACCCGGACCCCAAGCGCGTGCTCATCATCGGCGGCGGCGACTGCGGCATGCTGCGCGAAGTGCTCAAGCACCCGGGCGTCGAGCAGTGTGTGCAAGTCGATATCGACGAGCGCGTCACGCGCGTCTCCGAGCAGTTCTTCCCCGAGTTGTGCGAGTCTAACGACGACCCGCGCGCCAAGCTGTTGTTCGACGACGGCCTGAAGTACCTGAAAGATGCCGCGGAAGGTTCGGTGGACGTCGTCATCGTCGACAGCACCGACCCGGTGGGGCCGGCTGCGGGGCTTTTCGGCGAGGACTTCATGCGCGACGTCTACCATGCGCTGGGGGACGACGGCATCATCGTGCAGCAAAGCGAGTCGCCGATCCTGCACCGGGACACCATTCTTAAGGAACTCTATGAGGTAATGCGCGGCGCGGGCTTTGCCAAGGTCGTTACCCTCTCCTATCCGGTGGTGGGCTACCCCTCCGGCTGGTGGAGCGCCACCATGGCCGGCAAGGGCGCCGATCTCACGCGCTTCCGCGAGGAAGACGCCCGCGGCAAGCCCTTCAAGACGGAGTACTACAACGCCGCCATCCACCGCGGCGCGCTGGCAGCACCGGAGTTCTGCAAGGGCCTGTTCACCGACCAGTAAAGCGGACCCTCAAGCACAGAGGCACCGAGTAGCGCTCTTTGCTCGTGCCTCTGTGGCTCGATTGCTTTGGTCAGAGACTCTTTACCTGCAGGCGCTCCTGCCCCTGCGAGTCTTCTGCTCGAATCTCGCGATAATCGCCCTTCGGCATGCTCAGCAAGAGGCAAGGCTGAGTAATCACTTGCGCGGTGAAGGCATCCTCCGGCGGCTCGCGCCAATCCAGCTCGAGCACCAGTGCTTCGCCCTCTATTCGCGCGCCCAGAAAATCCAGGCCGTAGCCGGCGGTAGGCCGCTCACCCATCTCCACGTAGACAACGCCGGTGTCGGCGAAGTCCACTTCCGGCAACGTTCCCGGCGATGGCGCTCGAGTTCGAGACAGGACCGCATGGTAGCTTTCGGCATCGCCGAGCCAACTGAGTCCGGCCTGCGCGCCGCCGCACTGACCGCCGCGATACAAGACCTCCGCCTGCGGGACCGGTTGGACCGACTGCATGGCACACCCCATGCTCGCAGCGGCCAGGGCCGCCCCCATCAACAGCACACGCATCGGCACACTCCTTCTAGTTAGTCGTCTTCAGGCGATCCAGGCGTAGACGCTCGCGCTCGTCGAACAAGCGCTTGGCGCCGAACCAAACGGCCACCATGGTGCCGAAGCCGGTGCCGGCGGCAATCAGGAACATGATGAGAATCTGGTACTTCACCGCCTCCATCGGCGGCGTACCGGACAGAATCTGGCCGGTCATCATGCCCGGCAGACTGACGATCCCAGCGGCGGCCATGGAATTGATAATGGGAATGAGTCCGGCCCGCATGCTCTCCAAACGCATCGGCGCAATGGCGGCACTCCAAGTTTCGCCTAGAGTCAAGCGCGCTTCGATTTCGCCGCGACGCCGGTAGGCCGCATCGGTGAGCCGCTCCAGGCTCAGGGCGATGCCGTTCATGGTGTTGCCGAGCAACATGCCTAACAGCGGAATAGCGTACTGCGGCAGATACCAGGGCTCGGCATTGATCAGCACCAACAGCGCCAAGCCGCTTACGGCAAACGAGGAAATGAACATGGCCGTGGTACCGAGGAGATAACTCCACCCCCCGGTCAGGCGGCGCTTCTGCCGCGCCACCACTTCGCGCCCGGCAAGCAGCACCATAACGATTGCCAGCGCCAGCACCCAGGGCAAGGTCGCGCGCGCGAACAAGGCCGTGAGCACCAACCCGATCAGACTGAGCTGCACGGTCGTCCGCAAGGCGGCAATTACCAACGGCCGCGCGATGCCCAGCGACAGACGCCAGCCGGCCAGCGCCAAGGCTCCGACCAGGGCCGCAGCCAGCGCCAAATCCAGCGTACTCAGAGAAATCACGCCCACGGCAGCAAACTCCGATCTCGAATCTCGAGCGCCCGATCGGCGACGCGCGTAATCTGCTCGCGGTCATGGCTTACCCACAGCAGCCCGCAGCCCTCGGCAGCACGCGCGGCAAGCCAGCGTTCGACCGCCCGTACGCGCTCCGGATCCAGACTCGCGGTAGGCTCATCGAGCAACAAAACCTCCGGTCGCATGCTCCAAAGCCGCAGCAACGCGAGGCGCGCACGCTCACCGGAAGACAAACGCGCCACCTGCCACCCCAGGACCTCCCGCGTGAACCCCAGCGCGTGTAGATCCGCCTCGTCCGGCGACTCCATATGCTCCCCCACGCGCTCGGCCCACCAGTGGCTTTCGGCCGGCAGATAACCCACCCGGCGCCGCCACACATTCGCCGGCATGGCTTGGCGCAGTTCGCCGCGCAGGCGTACTTGGCCGCGGTTGGGGTCGAGGTCGGCAATGGCCCGTAGCAGACGGCTCTTGCCGGAGCCGGAAGGGCCGGCGAGGCAAACGGTTTCGCCGACGCCCACGGTCAAGGAAACGTTTTCCAAGATGCCGCAGTCGAGTTGTTCTATTTCCAGCAGTGGTTCGCGCATAGCGCCACAGTATCTCAAATTTGCGTCTTGGACGGCGGCGCGGGAGACCGTGACGATACAAAAGGGCGCCCGAAGGCGCCCGTGCTCGCATGGACAGTGAAGTTCGCGTCACTTAACGTTGATGAACTCCGGATAGGCTTCCAGGCCGCACTCGCCGCGGTCGACGCCTTCCAATTCCTCCTCTTCGGAGACGCGGATGCCCATCACGGCCTTGAGCACCCCCCAGACGATCAGGCTGACGATGAACACCCAGAGGAAGATCGTCACCGCGCCGAGCAGCTGAGCACCGAAGCTCGCTTCGCTGTTGGTCAACGGCACCGCCAGCAGGCCCCACAGGCCCGCCGAGCCGTGCGCGGAAATAGCGCCGACCGGATCATCGATCTTGAGCTTGTCGAGCAACACGATTGAGAACACCACCAGCACACCGCCCACGGCGCCGATAAGGGTGGCGGCCAGCGGGGCCGGGGTCAGTGGCTCGGCCGTGATTGCCACCAAGCCGGCAATCGCACCGTTGAGCGCCATGGTGAGATCAGCCTTGCCGAACAGCAGGCGCGCCGTGATCAATGCCGCGACCAGACCACCGGCGGCCGCCATGTTGGTGTTGACGAACACCAGCGCTACGGCGTTGGCCTCTGCGACGTTGGAGACCATCAACTCCGAGCCGCCGTTGAAGCCAAACCAGCCCAGCCACAGAATCAGTGTGCCGAGTGCGGCCAGTGGCATGTTAGCGCCGGGAATGGCGCGGACCTCGCCGTTGGGCCCGTACTTGCCCTTACGCGGCCCGAGCAGCAGCACACCAGCAAGCGCGGCCGAGGCACCCGCCATGTGGACGATGCCGGAGCCGGCAAAGTCGTTGAAGCCGGCCGCATCGAGGAATCCGCCGCCCCACTTCCAGAAGCCTTCTACCGGATAGATGAACCCGGTAAAGACGACCGCAAAGGCCAGGAATGCCCACAGCTTCATGCGTTCCGCTACGGCGCCGGATACCACTGACATGGCAGTTGCGACGAAGACAACCTGGAAGAAGAAGTCGGCCAGATTGGAATAGTACGGTGCGCCCTCGCCCCCGGCGATCACCGCCTCGGCGGCATTGTCGGCGGCCCCGATCAAAAAACCGACGGCCGGCAAGACGCCGCTATCGGAGCCGCCGTACATGATGTTGTACCCCACCAGCATGTACATGATGCTCGCCACCGAAAACAGCGCGATGTTCTTGGTAAGAATTTCGGCTGTATTCTTGGCGCGGACCAGGCCGGCTTCCAACATGCTGAAGCCGGCGGCCATCCACATGACGAAGGCGCCGCAGATCAGGAAATAGAACGTGTCGAGCGCATAGGCGAGTTCAGCCACGCGCCCGGCCACTTCTGTCACTTCATTCATGACTTATCCTCCAGCTTGTGTTTAGAGCGCGTCGGTACCGGTTTCGCCAGTACGAATGCGGAGTACTTCTTCGAGCGGCTGCACGAAGATCTTGCCGTCGCCGATCTTGCCGGTATTGGCGGCCTGGATAATGGCCTCTATCGCGCGCTCTAGCAGCGCCTCGTCCATGGCGATCTCGACCTTCATCTTGGGCAGGAAATCCACTACATATTCCGCCCCCCGATAGAGTTCGGTATGGCCTTTCTGACGACCGAAGCCCTTGACCTCCGTAACGGTGATGCCCTGCACACCGATTTCAGAGAGCGCCTCGCGCACGTCATCCAGCTTGAACGGCTTGATGATCGCAGTAACTAGCTTCATCCTTTTTCTCCTAACTTGACCGTCCGAATCGGACTGCCGTGTTTTCCCGGCGCTCGGCCAACCTGGGCGCCCGCGCTCGAAAAGGCCTGGAGCATTTCCCGTGCCAAGTTATTCGAGCTTTTAAATCAAAGCATTAGGTCCTACTCTAGAGCTATCGCTCAGAGCCGCGCACCAGAGTGGTGGGTGGAGAAAACAAAAGCGCACCAGCTTGGTGCAACGCAGGAGTGCAATCGATGCTAGATCCGAAATCGCTGGATGAGATGGCTCGCAAGCTGGCCGGTAGCCTGCCGCCAGGGCTGCGCGAGTTTCAGCAGGAAGCAGAGAAGAACATGCGCGCCGCGCTGCAAGGCGCCTTTTCGCGACTGGACCTGGTAACGCGCGAGGAATTCGACGCTCAGGCCAAGGTGCTGGCGCGCACCCGTGCGCACCTGGATGCCCTGGAAGCGCGCCTGGAAACGCTGGAAAAGGCGCGCCGCACCAAGAAGAAGACTTCGAGCGAGTAACCCCTCATTCGCTGCAGGCGCGAGTCGGCGAAGCGGCCCGACTCACGCCTCCGCGGGCGCGGCCTGCAGGGTAAAGAAGAAGGTCGTGCCGCGGCCGGGCTCGGACTGCAGCCAGATCCGCCCCAGGTGGCGCTCGACGATCTTGCGGCACACCGCCAGGCCCACGCCGGTGCCCCCGTAACCGGAGTTACCGTGCGCGCGCTGGAATATGGTGAAGATGCGCTCGTAGTCCTCCGCCGCTATGCCGACGCCGTTATCGCTGACCGAGAACACGTAGCCCTCGCCCTCTCGGCGCGCATCTATCGATACCGTGGGTGGCACTGAATCATTGAACTTGATGGCATTGCCGATCAAGTTCTGGAACAGCTGCACTAGTTCGGTGGCATCGCCCAAAACCCGCGGCAATTCGCCGTGGCGGATCCGAGCCTCGCGCTCATGGATGGCCGCAGCGAGATTCTCCCTCGCCTGACGCAGCACCTCACCCACGTCGACCGTCTCGAATGGGCGCTGCTTCGCGCCGACCCGCGAATACTCCAACAGTCCCGTAATCAGCGCAGCCATGCGCTCGGTGCCGCTGAGGATGAAGCGCAAGAACCGCAGCCCCTGCTCATCCAAACGGTCCCCATAGCGCTGCTCCAACAACTGGGCAAAAGAGGTCACGGACCGCAGCGGCTCTTGCAGATCGTGCGAGGCCACATAAGCGAACTGCTCGAGCTCGAAATTGGAGCGCTCCAGTTCGCGCGCCTTGGCGGCAAGCTCCGCGGTACGCTCATCGACCCGTTGCTCGAGTTCGTGATAGGCGGCATGCAGCTCCGCTTCCGCGCGCTTGAGGTCGGTAATATCCTCCAGCATGTGCACGGCAGCCTGTGGCTGCCCCTGTTCGTCGCGCAGCAGCGATGCGGTTACCGCCGTCCAGATGTAGCGCCCCTCCGGCAGGCGATAACGCAGCTGTTGGCGCCGGAAGGTGCGGCCGTTACGAATCAGATCCTTGTTGAGAGCTATCGCCCGTTCCCTGTCCTCCGGGTGGATGAGCTCGTTGAGCGGCCCGAGGTCGCGCAGCTCATCCAATGTCAGACTCATTTTGCGCAAGAAAGCCGCATTCGCCTGCAGCACGCAGCCTCGCTGATCGGTCACCAGGATACCGATGGCTGCATTCTCGAAAATGGCTCTGAAACGTGCCTCGCTCTGCCGCTGGAGACGCTCGGCCTTGTAGAGCGCGGTCAGATCGATCGCCGCGCCCACCAAGCCCATCACGCGGCCTTTCTGGTAAACCGGCTCGACAGCTAGGTTGTAGACGATCTCTGCACCGTCGTGCAGGCGCCGGTAAAGCATCCTGTCACCCTGGCCAGTCTGCAGCACCCTGGACTTGAACTCGACCATCTCATCGAGGGCGCCAAGCTCCCGGTCGCTCTTGCCCAGGATATCCTCCGCTTTCAAACCGTAGCGGGGGTTGTAAACCCACTGGTAGCGCAGCTCCCGGTCCTGACTGAACACGGAAATATCCGCCACGCGCAGCGCAACCCGGAAACGTTCCTCGCTCTCTCTCAGAGCCTGCTCGGCACGGCGACGCGCGCTGACGTCGCGAATAATGGAGCTCACGTAGACGCGGTCGCCGATCTGCCAGCGTCCCTGCGAGATTTCCGCCGGGAAGCTCTCGCCGTTTTTGCGGCAACCCGTCACCTCCAGCACCCTTTGCCGGCTGCCGGGACTTGTCGCGCGCGCTTTTTCGGCCAGCACCCTGGCGCTCGTTCTACGTTCCGACTCTGGCAGCAGTAAGGTCCAGGAGCGCCCAATGACCTCTTCGGCCTCGTAGCCGTAGATCCGCTTGGCTCCGGCATTCCAGGCGACGATGCGGCCTTTGTCGTCGATGATGAGAATCGCTTCCGGCGCAGCATCGATAAGCGCGCTGTACCGTGCCTCGCTCTCCCGCCAGGCCGCGGTCCGCCGCTCCGCCAAGGCATAAGCACGCTGCTGAGTGCTTGCCATGACCCACACCACGGCGAACAACAGCAATGTCGCTAACACCCCCAGCGCCAGCACCCACACAGGCTCGCGGCTTCCGATAGCGGCGGCTTCGAATGCCGGTGACGAGTACAGTTTCAAGGTCCAGCCGTGATCATTGAAGCTGATATCGGTCAGGGCCCTCAGCTCGCCGTTGGAGTCTTGGGCGGCCGCACTCGAATACAGCACCTCGCCCTGCGTCTCGAGTTGGAGCACGAGTCCGGCAGTAAGCACGTCCCCCAAGGAATGCACCAGATCTTCCAGTGCGACCACGGCTAACACGAAGCCGAGCAGCGCGGGACGCTCGGAGCCAACACCGGCTGGGCTGAATACGGGTAAATACAGCGGAATGCGGGTACCGTCCGAGGCCGCAGACAGCGGCACGCCGACGATGAGTTTCCCCGCCTCCCTCGCCCGCGCAAGGGCGGCTCGATGATTGGCATCGGCCTGCAGGTCGAGGCCTGGCCAAAGCAGCGTGTCGTTGCCGACGTAGTGGAGGATGGGAGCGTACACGCGATCAGCTCCGCTGCCGAAGACCGGGAGCCGGAGCGCGGCGAAGAGTGGGAAGGAGAATGTCGCGGGTACCTGACGCTGAAAATAGTTCGCAACGCCGAGCCCCTCCAGCCCTGGATAGGTCGAGGCCACGTCGAGCTGCGAGACATAGCGCTGCCAGCGCGGCTCATTGAGCATGCCATCGGCGGCCGACACCAAACCGGCAGCGCCGTGCAGGACTTGCTCATAGGCTGCCAGCCTACGCTCGAAGGCGGCGCGCAGCTCTCCCGCCTGGTAGGAAAAAAAGCTGGAAGCCCGCTCGTCGACCTGTTTTACGCTGCGCCATACCGCCCAGGCCGTGAGCGTCACGCATACCAGTAGCACGAGCACGGCCGCAGTCTTGCTCCACGTACGTGGCGGCCTTAACGGTTGGACTTCCGACATCCCTCACCTTGCCTCGAGGCAGAACCGGACAACGGCATCGGAGCTGCAGCCTCCACAGCGTCGGGCGCAGCCGGGGGTTCTTGGGTCACGTTTGCGTCAAGGGTAGTATGGCAGACCATGCCGGCGGTGAAGCGACAATCGTAACCGTAACTCATGCCGGTTTAGCAGAAGAATGACAAGGAGTGTCAATGAGTCTTGCCGTGGTAAGCAGCCGCGTCGCGCTCGGCATCGAAGCACCCCGCATTACCGTGGAAGTGCATCTGGCCAACGGCCTGCCCGCCCTGACCATCGTCGGGCTTCCGGAAGCCGCCGTGCGGGAAAGCAAAGAGCGGGTTCGCAGCGCTATCCAAACCAGCGGTTTCGAATTCCCGCAGCGCCGCATCACCGTCAACCTTGCGCCGGCCGACCTGCCTAAGGAAGGCAGCGGCCTCGATCTCGCCATCGCGCTCGGCATCCTCATCGCCAGCGGGCAGCTCAAGGCCCGCCCCGACGGATATGATTTCGTCGGCGAACTCGCCTTGAGCGGCGCCTTGCGCCCCATCAAGGGCGGCCTGGCGATTGCGGTACGCTCCCAGGCGGACGGGCGCGCGCTGATAGTTCCTCAGGCCAACGCCGGCGAAGCTGCGCTGGTGCATCGCGACGCCTATGGCGCCGAGCACCTGCTGGCGGTCTGCGCGCATTTGGCTGGCCAGCAAGCCTTAGCCGCCGCTGCGCCCGCAACGGTGGAAGCGGCTAGCCATCCGGATCTCGCCGAGGTACGCGGCCAGGCAACGGCAAAGCGAGCGCTGACGCTGGCCGCGGCCGGCGCCCATAGCCTTCTCATGGTCGGCCCTCCCGGTACCGGCAAAAGCATGCTGGCAGCTCGCCTGCCCGGCATTCTGCCCTCCATGACGGAGGCAGAGGCTCTGGAAAGCGCCGCGCTGGCCTCCGTCAGCGACCAGGGGTTCGACCCCGCGCGGTGGGGCATCCGCCCGTTCCGCAGCCCTCATCACAATGCCTCCGACGCTGCGCTGATCGGCGGCGGCCCGCGGCCGAAGCCTGGCGAAATCTCGCTGGCCCACAACGGCGTGTTGTTCCTCGACGAACTGCCGGAGTTCTCGCGCCGCGCCCTGGAAGCACTACGCGAGCCGCTCGAGCGCGGCGCCGTCGCACTGGCACGGGCGCAGGCTCGTATCGAGTACCCCGCCCGCTTTCAACTCATTGCGGCAATGAACCCCTGCCCCTGCGGTTACCTCGGCGCGCCGCACGCCGAGTGCCACTGCACGCCCGCGCAGATCGAGCGTTACCAGGGACGCCTGTCCGGCCCCTTGCTCGATCGCATCGATCTCGTGCAGGAAGTGCCTGCCATGCCGCCGGAGAGCCTGCGGCGCGCCGCCCGCGGCGACTCCAGCGCCGAAGTACAACAAAGAGTCACCGCGGCGCGGGAACGCCAGCTCGAGCGGCAAGGCAAGCCGAACAGTCTGCTCAGCGCCGACGAAATCGAAGCTTTCTGCAAGCTGGCGCCGGATGACCAGGCATTGCTCGACCAGGCTTGCCGCCGTCTGGGCCTTTCGGCGCGCGGCTACCACCGGGTGCTCCGGGTCGCCCGAACCGTTGCCGATCTCGACGGCCATAAGCAAATCCCGCGCGCAGCGGTTTTGGAGGCGGTAGGGTATCGCCGGCATCCGCTGCTGGATGCTCGCAATCGCGCTGCCGCAAACGCCCCATTCGCAACGGTTGCGACCGCTAAACCGCTGGAAGAGTAGCTCTCACCTCTCTAACGCTTCAAACGACTGCGGCGGCCTTGTTGCCTGTGGGCAACAGCTTTTGCTTGGCCGCCATGCCTCGTCGCCCTCGAAATTTTTTTGTGTGACCCCCATCACCCATTGCAGTCGCTCCCGCGACCGTTTCGCTCGTAAGCAATAAAACACGGGCCGCCCGTCAACGCGGCTCACAAAGGGTTCCACAGCCATGGATAAGACAACGACGAGGCTGAGTCTGCTCGTACTCATTGCTCTGCTGCTCAGTGCCTGCGGAGGCGGCGGCACGGATGATCACATGGTGGCGCGAGGAGACTTCCCGATCGTGTTCGCCGCGCGCTCGGCACAGGCGCTCGCCGAGCCCACGGACGTGGTGCGCTTCGCCCCGGGCGGCGACCTAATTCTGCTCGACGCGGCCTCGCCCCGCGCTTCGCGGCATAACCTCACACACAGCTATACCCAAGGCCGTGGCGACGTGACCGACCCCGAAGTGTCTTATGACGGGCGTCGCATCGTCTTCAGCATGCGTGGGCCCGACGACGAAACCTGGAACATCTGGGAGTACGACCTCGACAGCAGCAACCTGCGCCGCCTCATCGCCGACGAGGCGCTGGCTAACGAAGGCGATGACCTTGACCCGCACTACCTGCCCGATGGGCGCATCGTCTTCACGTCCAACCGACAAGCCGGCTTTCGCGCGAGCCTCGAAGAAGCCGGGGTGGAAGATTACCGCCAGCTCGATCGCGCAGCCCGCAAGCCGGCTTACTTACTGCACGTGATGGATGCGAACGGCGGCGGGATCGAGCAGATCTCCTACAACCCGAGCCATGATCTCAATCCCACCGTCCTCGCCAGCGGCGAGCTGCTCTACAGCCGCTGGGACGTAGCCGGAGATCGGGGAGAAATCCCCCTTTACCGCGCCCGCCCCGATGGCAGCGCCATGGGCGTCTATTACGGCGCGTACAGCGAGGGCGAGAGCTTCCTGCACGCTCGTGAAATGGAGGACGGCCGCCTCGTCGCGACCGCCGTCTCATTGCGACAGCGTGCCGGGGGCGGCGCGCTCATGGTGATCGACGCACCGCGCTACCTCGATCAGAACCGGCCGGTCGGAAGCAGCGCAGCCGGCGCCGGCGGCCAGCACCAGCCCAGCGTGCATCAGCTGCCGCTCGGCGACGGCATTTCGCCGCGCGGCCGTTTCACTACCCCTTATCCGCTTTGGGACGGCACGGGGCGCATGCTTGTCGCATGGTCTGCTTACCAGCCTCGCGACGGCGGCAACCCCTTGGTAGACCCTGAATACGATGCCGAAGCCGCCCCGCGCTACGGCATTTACATGTTCGATCCGAGCAACGGGCGCCAGCGCCCAATCGCCTTGCCGGACGCCGGCACCGTATTCGTAGACCCGGTGGCAGTCATGCCGCGCCCACAGCCCCCGCTGCTGGATAGCGGTTCCACCTTCGCGCACGCGTCCACCGCTGACAGCCCCTATCTCGCATTGGCCGCGGCGCGCGGCACCGGACAGCCCGCCGGAGGCGAAATCCCGTGTGAACAGCTAGGAGATATCAAGACCGGGCCGCGACCGGATGTCCCTCCCGGTACGGATCCCTGCGAGGGTGAGGGGAACCCGGGCGGGGAAGGTCCAGGTGACGGTGACAGCGACGGCGGAGGCGAAGATGGCGGCGTCCAGCCTTTGCCGGAGCCTCCCGAGCCCAATCGTCCTATGGCCGTGCTCAACATCAAGAGCGTCTACGACACGGACTTCACC
>JAJUGG010000088.1 GCA_029268285.1 Ectothiorhodospiraceae bacterium
AAAGCTGACCGCGCGCGGCTACGGCTGCGAAGCCTTGAACGGCGACATCCCGCAGAAGCTACGCGAGCGTACGGTAGAGCGGCTCAAGAAGGGCGAGCTCGACATTGTGGTGGCAACGGATGTCGCCGCACGTGGCCTGGATGTCGAGCGCATCAGCCACGTCATCAACTACGACATTCCGTACGACACCGAATCCTACGTCCACCGCATCGGCCGCACGGGCCGCGCCGGGCGCAGCGGCGAAGCGATACTCTTTGTCGCCCCGCGCGAGCAGCGCATGCTACGCAGCATCGAACGCGCCACCGGGCAACCGATCGAGCCCATGCACATGCCTAGCGTCAGCGAAGTCAACCAGAGCCGTATTGCGCGGTTCAAGGATCGCATCAGCGAGCTGCTCGCCAGCGACGACCTCGAGCCCTTCGTGCAGCTGGTTACCGAGTATCAGGAAGAGCACGACGCCGACCCCCTCGTCGTCGCCGCCGCACTTGCGCGCATGGCACAAGGCGACGCGCCGCTTCTGCTCACCGAGCGCGAACGGCCGGAGCGCGAGCAGCGTAGCCGCCGGCCGCACCCGGATGTGGAAATGGATCGCTATCGGCTCGACGTCGGACATCGCCACCGCGTGAAGCCTGGCCAAATCGTCGGCGCCATCGCTAACGAGGCGGGGCTGGATAGCCAGTACATCGGCCGCATCGACATTCACGAAGACTACGCGACGGTGGATCTTCCCAAGGGCATGCCGAAGGACATCCTTCATCAGTTGCGTAATGCGCGGGTATGCGGACGGAAACTCGATCTACGGCTCATCGACGCCGATGCCGCGCCGCCGCGTGGTCGTTCGTCCCGGCCCGGCAAGAGCGAGCGCCGTCCCCGCCGCTGAGGCAACCCTGCCGCCGGACTCAAGCGCAGAAGGTAGCGGCAACCGTGGCCCGCCACCCGAGCGTCTCGAACAAACGCTGCAGCTCGACCGAGAGCGGCGCGTCAATGCGCCGCGAACTGCCGTCATACGGGTGCCGAAAGCGCAGCGACGTAGCATGTAGCAATAAGCGGTGCACACCGAAGTGCTCGCGAAACAAACGGTTGTGCCGCCCTTCGCCATGGGTGGTATCGCCGATGAGCGGATGGAAGATATGCGCGAAATGCTTGCGCAGCTGATGCATCCGCCCTGTTTCCGGCTGTGCCTCGACCAAGGAATACCGCGCCGTAGCATAGCGGCCTACCGCGATCGGCAGCTCCACCGTCGCTAGACGCCGATAGCGTGTTAGCGCGGCCTGCGGCTGGCTGTCCTTGTCCTCGCGCAGCGCGTAGTCCACCAGCCCGGCGTCCTCGGTATATCCCCGCGTCACCGCCAGGTAGCGCTTTTCCACCGCGCGCGCTTCGAACTGGCGTCCTAGCGCACCGGCCGCCTCGGAGTGCAGGGCGAATATCAGCACGCCCGAGGTGGGGCGGTCGAGCCGGTGCACGGGGTAGACCCTGTGGCCGATCTGGTCGCGCAGGCGCTGCAGCGCGAACTGCGTGCCATCGGAGATGCGAGTGCGGTGCACCAGCATACCGGGCGGCTTGTCGATGGCAACGTAGTGATGATCCCGATACAGGATGTTCAAGGGTTCTACTGCTTTCGTCATGTCGGCATCTTACCGGATGCCGACATTGCAGTTGTGGCGGGTTCTTCTTAACTTGGTAGTCAAGAACAACAACGCCCAGCTGCAAGCGGTATCCCATGTCCATCCAGAAACTGCTCATCGCCAACCGCGGCGAGATTGCCATCCGCATAGCCCGCAGCGCCGCCGAACTCGGCATTGCTACGGTTGCGGTGTATTCCGAAGACGACGCCGACAGCCGCCACCGTGCGGTCACGGACGAAGCAGCAGCCCTGCCCGACCAGGGGCCGGCGGCTTACCTCCAGGCCGAGGCGGTGTTAGCCGCCGCCCGCGAGCACCATTGCGATGCGATTCATCCCGGCTACGGTTTTCTCAGCGAGAATGCCGCTTTCGCCGCAGCCTGCGAGGAGCAGGGGTTTGTGTTCGTCGGCCCACGCCCGGAAGCTCTCGCGCTGTTTGGCGACAAAGCCAAAGCCCGGCAGCTGGCCCAGGAGCTGGGCGTCCCGGTGTTGACGGGAACCGACGTCCGCACCAGCCTGGAAGAAGCGCGCGCCTTTCTCGAACGCGCGGACGGGCCGATCATGATCAAGGCGTTGGCCGGCGGCGGCGGGCGCGGCATGCAGATCGTGCGAAGCGCCGAGGAACTCGAATCGGCCTACCGCCGCTGCGCGGTGGAAGCCAAAGCCGCGTTCGGCGATGAAGGGCTGTATGTCGAACGCTTTCTGGCCGAGGCGCGGCACATAGAGATTCAGATCCTCGGCGACGGCGGTGAGGTCGCTCACCTCTGGGAGCGCGAGTGCTCGCTGCAGCGGCGCAACCAGAAGCTCATCGAGATCGCGCCCAGCCCCAGCCTTAGCGCTGCGCTACGCGACCGGCTCATCGACGCGGCGCTCACACTGGCGCGTCACGTCCAATACCGCGGACTCGGTACTTTCGAGTTCCTGATCGACGCCGACGGCAGCTCCTTTGCCTTCATTGAGGCCAATCCGCGCCTGCAAGTCGAACATACGGTGACCGAGGAGATCACCGGCGTCGACCTGGTACAGGCACAGCTCCGGCTCGCCGCCGGCGCCTCGCTCGACGCGCTCGGGCTGCAAAGCAGCGCTCCACCGCCACTGGGGTACGCCATGCAACTGCGCGTAAACACGGAGCGCATGGAAGCCGACGGCAGCGCCAAACCGAGCGCCGGCACGCTGAGCCGCTTCGAGCTGCCCAGCGGCCCCGGCGTTCGCGTGGATACCTACGGCTACGCCGGTTACACGACGAACCCACGCTTCGATTCTCTGCTCGCCAAACTCATTGTGTCCCAGCGCAGCGCGCGCTTTGTCGATACCGTCACCCGCGCGAAACGCGCGCTCGCGGAGTTCCGCATCGATGGCATCGTCACCAACCTGCCGTTTCTCCAAGCCTTGCTGGAGCGCCCGGAGCTTGCCGAGAACCGCATTCATACCCGATTGATCGATGCCTTGGCACCGGAGCTCGTGGCCCGTCTGCCGGAGGACGAACCGGTGCGGGCGCTCCAGGAGGCCGAGGTACCGCACGGCTGGACGGCTGTTTGCGCGCCGATGCAGGGCGTGGTGGTAGAGCTGAGCGCGGCCGAGGGCGACGCCGTGGCGGCGGGCGCCCAGCTCGCGGTCATCGAAGCGATGAAAATGCAGCACGTGGTCACGGCTCCTGTAGGCGGCCTCGTGCGGCACGTGGCGGCGCGCCCCGGAGCACCGGTGGACGAGGGCGCGCCGCTGGCGTTGCTGGAGGAGGCCGACGTCGCGACGCAAGCGCTCGCGGACGACGGCAAAATCGATCTCGATACGGTTCGACCCGATCTAGCCGAGGTCCTGCAGCGGCACGCCGCGGGACTGGACGCAGCGCGCCCGGAAGCAGTCGCCAAACGGCGCAAAACCGGTCAGCGCACTGCGCGCGAAAACATCGAGGACCTCTGCGATCCCGGCAGTTTCACCGAGTACGGCGCGCTGGCGTTAGCCGCGCAGCGCAGACGCCGGTCCGAGGAGGAGCTGATCCGAATGAGTCCCGCCGACGGCTTGGTCGCGGGCCTTGCCAGCATTAACGCAGACCGCTTCGGCCATGAGCGGGCGCGTTGCATGGTGATGTCCTACGACTACACCGTGTTCGCCGGCACCCAGGGCATGATGAACCACAAAAAAACCGACCGGCTGTTCAAGCTGGCAGAAGACTGGCGCCTGCCCATCGTCATCTTTGCCGAAGGCGGCGGTGGCCGCCCGGGCGACACCGACTCGCCCCACGTCGCCGGGCTCGACGTACCTACCTTCCGGCAGTACGCGCGCCTGAGCGGCTTGGTGCCCAGGATTGCCATCGTCTCAGGGCGCTGCTTTGCGGGCAATGCGGCACTGGCAGGCTGTAGCGATGTACTGATCGCGACCGAGAACGCCACCCTGGGCATGGGCGGCCCGGCCATGATCGAGGGCGGCGGCCTTGGCGTCTATCGCCCGGAGGACGTCGGGCCGGTAGCCATGCAGGCTCCTAACGGGGTCATCGATCTGGTCGTTGCCGATGAAGCTGAAGCCGTACAGGCGGCGAAGCAGCTGTTGTCCTATTTTCAGGGCGCGACGGAGGCGTGGGAGTGCGCCGATCAGCGCCTGTTGCGCAGGAGCATCCCCGAAAACCGTCTGCGCGCCTACGACATCCACGCCCTGATCGAGACCCTGGCGGATCGGGATTCGGTACTGGAGCTGCGGCGCGGCTTCGCCCCGGGCATGATTACCGCCTTTGTGCGGATCGAAGGCCGTCCGCTCGGCCTGATCGCGAACAACCCTATGCACCTTGCCGGCGCCATCGACAGCGACGCGGCCGATAAAGCCGCCCGCTTCATGCAGCTCTGCGACGCCTTCGACATCCCCTTGCTCACGCTGTGCGACACCCCCGGCATCATGGTCGGGCCGGATGCCGAACGCACTGCGCTGGTGCGGCATGCGGCACGGCTGTTCGTGACGGCCGCGAGCTTGAGCGTGCCCGTATTCACCTTGGTGTTGCGCAAGGGCTATGGACTCGGCGCACAGGTGATGGCCGGCGGCAGCTTCCATGCACCCGTTTTCATTGCCGCCTGGCCAAGCGGCGAGTTCGGCGGCATGGGGCTGGAGGGCGCGGTTCGGCTGGGTTATCGCCGTGAACTCGAAGCTGTCACGGACCCCGTTGAGCGCCAAGCGCTGTTCGAGAAAATGGTGGCACAGGCGTACGAACGGGGCAAAGCGATCAACATGGCCGCCCACTTAGAGATCGATGCCGTCATCGATCCGGCAGAGTCGCGAGCTTGGATCATGCGGGGTCTGCGCTCGGTACCGAAACCGGCTCCGGGCAGCGGGAAGAAACGACCGATGGTAGATACTTGGTGAGCGGCGGCACGTGCTCCTAGGCGACGCCCTAGGGGCTTTAACAAGAATTACTAATATGCAGTCCGCGACAGCACTTCTATGCTGAATGCTCCTCAGGGACGAGGAGCGGTGTCAGGACGATGCCGTAGATCAGGAAGAGCAGCCGCGGCAATGGACGCCGCGGCGGTGGACTGCTGGGCCTAGGATGGGCGCGATCGGCAAGGATGCCACCAGCAGTCCGCCCTTGTTTTTCGCTTTTACTTCTCGACGAACGCGCGCTCGATGACGTAATCGCCAGCCTCGCCGATGCGCGGCGAGATTTTGAAGCCGCGCTCGTCCAGCACCTCGCAGCTGTCCTTCAGCATGGCCGGGCTGCCGCAGATCATGGCGCGATCGCGGGCCGGATCCAGCGGCGGCAGACCGATGTCCTCGAACAGCTTGCCACTGCGGATCAGGTCCGTAAGGCGGCCCTGGTTGCGATAGGCCTCGCGCGTGACCGTCGGGTAGTAGATCAGCTTCTTGCGCACTTCCTCGCCGAAGTACTCGTTCTCCGGCAAGTCTTGGGTGATGAACTCCTGATAGGCGAGTTCGTTCACGTAGCGCACGCCGTGGATCAACACCACCTTCTCGAAGCGCTCGTAGGTTTCCGGGTCCTGGATGATGCTCATGAACGGCGCGAGCCCCGTGCCCGTGCTCAGCAGGTACAGATTCTCACCCGGCAGCAGGTCATGCAGCACCAGCGTGCCCACCGGCTTACGGCTGACGATGATCTCGTCACCTTCCTGAAGGTGCTGCAGGCGCGAAGTCAGCGGACCATCCGGCACCTTGATGCTGAAGAACTCGAGGTGTTCCACATAGTTCGGGCTGGCAATACTGTAGGCGCGCATCAGCGGCTTGCCGTCCACCTGCAAACCGATCATTACGAACTGACCGTTTTCAAAACGCAGCGCAGGATCACGGGTGGTCTTGAAACTGAAAAGCCAATCGTTCCAATGATGAACGCTCAGCACGCGCTCGGTACCGACACTCGCCATGTTACATAACCGCTATTGAGTATTCAGGGGGCGCAGAGCTTACAGCAGGCCGGAATCGGAGACATCCCGCTCGAAGTGGGGTATTTCCGCGCCGCTATCCGCCAACCCGCCCAGAACGGCAGGTAGACGACACTGCGAATCAGGAAGGTGCAACTGCTATAGTGTGCGGGTTCTGCCGACAGCACGGGGAACTTCTCTCGGTCGAGTCGGCAGGCAATCACTTCCACTGCGGGATGCTACTACGAACATGGCACAGGGAAAAAGGAACAACTTCTCGAGCCGATTCTGGAGAGGTTTTTGGCGCGACCCTCGGGTGCGGCTCGCGACGGCGCGGATGTTCTTTCGCGGCACACCGCACGGCCAGCACCTGGGCTTTAGAGTGCGCAAAGTCGAGCCACGCGCGGTGGAGGCAGAGATGCCCTACCGTGACGATCTAGTCGGCAACCCGTGGACCGGCACCCTCCATGCTGGCCCGGTGATCACGTTGCTGGACCAGACCTGCGGCACCTGCGCCTCGCTCAGCATGAATCCGCCCTGGATCGTCGCAACGCTGGATCTGCGGGTGGACTACCTGCGGCCGGCCGAGCCCGGCAGAACCTTGCGCGCCCGCGCCGAAACCTACCGAGTCACACGCGAAATCGTGTTCCTGCGCGGCGAAGTCCACGACGGCACTTCGGACACCGCGGTCGCCACCTGCATGGCCACTTTCATGCGCACGCGGCCCCTCATCAAGAATCCGGTCAAAGGGCTGAGGAAGCTTTGGAGCATCTCGCGTCAGAGCAACAGGCCGGCGCAGAAGCCCCAGGATCGGGACGCCGCCTAGGCGTTGTTGCTGGTTGACGATAACACCCGCCATCGGAGCAGTCGTAATGGGTTTCGAGGATTACGAGGACGAGTTCGAGGATCAGCCTCAGGGGCCGAGCAAGACGCAGCGCAAACGCGAAGCAGAGGCCTTGCAGGCATTGGGCGAAGCCTTGGTCGACCTGCCTCAGGACAAGCTCGGGGAAGTCCCCATGTCGCCGGAGCTCGCCGAAGCGGTAAACCTCGCGCGGCGCATCAAGCAGCGCGGTGGGCGCCGCCGGCAGTTGCAGCTGATTGGGAAACTGATGCGCCGCGAGGACGCTGAGCCCATCCGTGAAGCGGTCGAGCGGATCAAGGGGCGTAATGCGGAAGCGGCTGCGCAGCTGCATCGGGCGGAGCGTTGGCGCGAGCGGCTGCTTGGAGAGGGCGATGCCGGTCTGGCGGTGTTCCTGGACGAACACCCGGGCGCCGATGCCCAGAGGTTGCGCCAGTTGATACGCGCTGCGCAACGCGAACAAGCAACGGGGAAACCACCCAAATCCTACCGAGAGCTGTTTCGCGTGTTACGCGACACCATCGCCGACGCCTGATCCGACACGCGGCAATCTAGAGGGTCGACTAGACCGATCTGTCTGCTAAAATAGCCGTAGTTTGTTAGGGAGATTGCAATGGCGGCGAGCAAGCGCGACCAACTCATCGACATGGCTATTGAGCTGTTCTTTAAGAACGGCTGTCACACGGTCGGCATCGATCGGCTGTTAGCCGAGGCCTCGGTTGCCAAGATGACCCTGTACTCGCACTTCAAGTCCAAGGAGGACCTGATTCTAGCCGCTGCCGAGCGGCTGCACGAGCAGGTCCTGGAGCAGTTCCTCGCCATTCTCGAAGACCAGAACCTCTCGCCGATCGATCGGCTACATGCCGTTTTCGATCGCCTCGAGGATTTCACCACGGCACAAGGCTTCCCCGGCTGCCCTTTTGTTAATCTTTCGGTGGAGTTCCCGGACCCGTCGCACCCAATTCATCAGGTCTCCATCCGTCACAAGCACAAGGTGGAGGAGCATCTCGAGGAGTCGCTCCGAGGCCTGGGCGTGCGAGAGCCCGAGTCGGTGGCACGCCAGCTGAACCTGATCTATGAGGGCGCCAAGGTGATGATCCAGATCACCGGCGATTCCAGCTATGTGCAGTCGTCTCGACAGGCGTCCGAACTGCTTTTAGAGAAGGCGTTGGCAGAAGCATAAAGTTTTTTCGACCGACACTAGACAGACCTGTCTGTTTATGTTTGAATACAAAACATACAAACCTGTCTGTACGAGAGCATGTAGGAGGTTCAGTTATGAAAAAGCTTAGCTTTGTGTTGATGTCCGCACTCGCAGTCAGCCCCGCCGCTTTCGCGGCTGATGCTGCCGAACAGTACATGATCGACAACGGCTACCTCAGCGGACCTGTCCAGCAGTCGGTGGTCATCCACACCCGCGCGCTGCCGGCTGCCGATGCCGCTGAAGCCTACTTGGTGGAAAATGGCTTTCTAAGCCCGCGCCGCGAAGTTGTCGGTTACTCGGCCTACACTCAGGTAGTACCCGAATACCGTAGCGCCGCCGAGGAACTGCTGGCCGAATGGGGCTTTATCCATAAGCTCAATGGTACGGTCAGCCACATCGTGATGGAGGCGCCCAAGGCCGACTCCAGCGGCGATCATAGTTAAACCGCCGCGCGGCGCTGACGCGCGCCGGCACCTACTTCGTTAGTCTCCTCCTGTTTGGGCCGGCTCCCCACCGGCCCGTTTTTTTGGCCCTCGAACACAAGCCGTCGATTGATTCCTCAGGACAAAAGATGCGACAGGGGGATGTAAGGCACCACGTCCCGCGGCTGAATCTTGCGCCCAGGCGCAACCCGCACCAGGCCATGCGCCCAAGCCGCCGAGCTCAATACACCCGAGCCTTGGTGGGGATAGATTTCCACCACGCCCTGGGTGAGCCGAGCACGCAGGAACTCTTCTCGCTTCGGGTCCGGTCTGTCGTGCTTGAATGCCGCCGTGAGCAGAAACTCGGGCCCGGCCCAGGCGTGACGTCCCTGCATTCGGCACAGGAACGGTCGCGCCAGGATGAGGAAGGTGACAAAAGACGAGGAGGGATTCCCTGGCAGCCCTAGCAACGGCGTATCGCCGACCCGCCCGAAGGCGAAGGGCTTACCGGGCTTGATGGCGACGCGCCACATGTCGATGCTGCCCAAAGCCTCGACCGCCGGTCGGATATGGTCTTCCTCGCCCACCGAGACGCCGCCGGTAGTAACGATCACATCCGCCTCTTCCGCGGCCTGGGCAAGGGCAGCGCGCGTAGCCGCGGCGTCGTCGGGCAGGCCGCGCGGGCCGATGCACTCGCAGCCGAGTTGAGCGAGCAACGCCGCGATCATCGGTCCGTTGGAGTCGTAGATTTGCCCGGGGCGAAGCGCCTCGCCCGGCTGGGCGAGTTCGTCGCCGGTGGTCAGTAGCGCGACTTTAAGGCGCCGCCGCACGGGCAGCTCCGCGAGACCGACCGAAGCGGCCATACCGAGATCCTGCGGCCGCAGCCGCACGCCTTCCTGCAACACCACATCGCCGACTTGAACATCTTCGCCGGCACAGCGAATGTGCTCGCCGAGAGCAATACCCTCGGGCAGCTCCACCATGCCGTCGGCTTCCACACAGCGCTCCTGCATGACCACCGCGTCCGCGCCCGGCGGGATCGGCGCGCCGGTAAAAACCCGCGCTACGCTCCCGGACGCCAGCGGCTCAGGGTTCTTGCCGGCGGGTATCCACTGCGCAACCGGAAGCCGCCGGCCGGCTGCCAGATCGGCGACGCGCAAGGCATAGCCGTCCATTGCGCTATTGTCGTAAGCGGGCACCGCGATCGGCGAGGCGACCTCCTCCGCCAGCACACGGCCTAGCGCCTGGGTCACCGGCACAAACTCCACCTCCAGACAGTCGGGGCAGGCCTGCAACAAGCGCTCCAAAGCCTGATCGAGGCGAATCATCCCAGGCGTATGGCTACAGTGAGTCATGGCGTACGGCTCCTGCTGGGCTAATGTTGGCCGGAGAACGAGCACCGCATCCTTGCAACGCTCATCGTTCCCCATAGCTTGCCGCAGGCATCTGCCTCTGTCAGCCCAGAGCTTCTCCGCGGGGTAGGGCGGCGAGCCCCAGATAAAGCCTGCCGTCAGCAATCCGAGTCGGATATCGGGGCACATAGCCTGCTGGACCACGCTGCGTCTCGCCCGTTGCCAGGGAAACCTGAACACATCGCTCGGGGCACACGATATCGACGCCCATCACTATACCGTCGGACAGCCGTCGGCCATGACACGGACACCGATCCAGTAATGCATAGACGCGGCCTTGCCCGGCGCGGAACAAGGCGATGTCGCCCTGACCTGCGTGCACAATCCTTGTCGTCGCGAGCGGCACGTCGTCAGCGTAGCCGACCCAAATCCAGTTCTGTAAACGAGCGGCGTCCATGACACATCCTCCTTCCTCTGCGCGACGCGCAGGCCTTATCTACAAGGTTCGTGCCATATCGGAGGGCAGGCGCAGCCCCATGCGCAGCATGGCCCGGCACGGAGTTGCACATGCCGGCTGCAAGGTCCTGGTGCAAACGCGCACACCGCTGGTGCGTAAAAGCGAACTCGGTGACTTACTGTGGCGGCAGCACGCTCTGGAGCCAGGCGGCGATATCGCGGATCTCTTCCATCACTACACCGTGCTCCATCCCATACTCGTGCCACTCGACGCGATAACCCGCCTTCAGCAGACGTTCGCAAGAGGCGCGCCCATAATCATAGGCAACCACCGGATCGGCCACGCCGTGTGCCATGAAGATCGGCACTTCCAGATTGGCCTCATGGCGCTCTTGCTCCAAAGTCTCGGCTAGAGGCAGGTAGGTTGAAAGCGCCATGATGCCAGCCAGGCGTTCGGGAAAGCGCAGCCCGGTCTGAAGGACGACGGCACCGCCTTGGGAAAAACCCGCGAGCACGAGCCGTTCGCTCGCGAGGCCGCGCTCGTGCTCGCGCTCAATCAATCGCTGCAACAGCCGTGCACTGTCGCGAATACCCTCAACGTCCTGCTGTATACGCGCGCCCAGCGCAGCGATGTCGTACCACGCCCGCATAGGCATGCCGCCGTTCAAGGTCACCGGTCTGACCGGCGCATGGGGAAAGACGAAACGCACATCCTCCAAGCCCAACTCAGGCACGATCGGCTCGAAGTCGTGCCCGTCGGCACCCAGGCCGTGCAGCCAGATGACGGCAGCACGCGGCTCGGCGCGCGGTTCGACGACGACGCAATTAAGTTCGCTCACGGGGCGGCTCCTCGTAATGGTCCCAAAGCCGAGTCAGATTAGAGACTCCAGATAAAGTGAACATAGTTGACCAGGATCAAGGTAACGCGTCTCCGGAGGCGAGATACTTAAATCGCACTCCATAAGTGCGCTTCTCCTCCCTAACGTGCCGGCTGTCCCCC
>JAJUGG010000089.1 GCA_029268285.1 Ectothiorhodospiraceae bacterium
CATAGCTCGCAGAGCCGCGTCGACAATTTCCAGATCGGTATCGTGGCTGTGGGTCATCGCAAGCACGAACGCGTTGGGCGGCAGCTTGGCGACTGCCTCCCAAGGCTGCGCCAGAACCTGGGCGTGCACGTTTCCGGGCACACGCTGCGGGAACATCTCGGGGCGGGAGTCGATCCAGTCGATGCGGCAGGGCACGTCGGCCAGCACCTTGACCAAGGCTTGGCCCACATGCCCTGCACCAAAGATGGCGATTTTCAGCGGCGTCGGCAGCAAGGGCTCGAACAACAGGGTCATGCGCCCGCCGCAGGCTTGGTCGAGGCTGTCGTTGAGCACGAACTCCTCGAGCTGAGGCTGAGCTTCATCAACCCCAGCTTTCAGCAGCTCCCGCGCCCGCTCCTGCGCGAGCAACTCGACAGTACCGCCGCCCAGGGTGCCTCGGCTGCCGTCCGCGGTCACGACCATTTTCGCGCCCGGCTCCCGCGGCGACGATCCTTGGATCGCCGCCAGGGTCACCAGAACGCAGGCCTCGTCTCGCGCTTGGCAGTCCGACACCCACTCCAGCCATTGGCTCATTCCGCCGGCTCCTCGATGCTTGCCGCGGCACTGACTACGGGCGGTGCCACCGGCTCCTGCAGCGCCATCAGCACGCGCTCAGGCGTTGCCGGCGCATCGAAGCGCGGGCACTGTCCGTCGCCTCGAGCACGCGCCACGGCGTCCTTGAGCGCGAAGAACACCGCGCTACCCAGCACCAGAGGCGGCTCGCCCACGGCCTTGGAGCGGTGAATGCTGTTCTCGCGGTTACGGCCCGGTTCGTAGAGCTGTACGCGAAAATCGCGCGGCAGGTCGCCGATCGCCGGAATCTTGTAGGTCGACGGCGCGTGGGTGCGCAGCCGTCCCTTGTCGTCCCACCAAAGTTCCTCGGTCGTCAACCAGCCCATACCCTGAATGAAGCCGCCTTCGATCTGGCCGAGATCGATGGCCGGGTTCAGCGAACGGCCCACGTCATGCAGGATATCGGTGCGCAGCACGCGATATTCGCCGGTGAGGGTGTCGATCAACACTTCGGCGCAGGCGGCTCCGTAGGCGAAGTAGTAGAAGGGCCGCCCAGTGCCGTCCTCGTTGATCTCGAGCTTGGGCGTGCGGTAATAGCCCGCTTCGGAGAGCTGCACGCGGTTGACGTAAGCGAGCTTGGCGATTTCGCCGAAGCTGCCCAGCCGCTCGTCGCCTGCCCAGACGGCGTTGTCGTGGAACTCGATCTTGCGCTCGGCGGCGACCTGGAAGTGCTCCCGCACCACCTTCACCATGCGGCGCCGGATTGCGCTGGCAGCGTTGTAGGCGGCATAGCCGTTGAGGTCGGTCCCGGTGGAAGCGGCCGTCGGCGACGTATTGGGCACCTTACCGGTATTGGTGGCCGTGATGCGTACCCGCTCGAGATCAATGCCGAACACATCGGCCACCACTTGCGCCACCTTAGTATGCAGGCCCTGCCCCATTTCGATGCCGCCGTGGTTGAGCTGCACGCTGCCGTCCTGATACACCAGCACCAGCGCACCCGCCTGGTTGAGCATCTTGTTGGTGAAGGAGATGCCGAACTTCACCGGCGTCAGCGCAATGCCCTTCTTCAGATAGCGGCTCTTGCGGTTGAACGCCTCCACGGCCTCGCGCCGCGCGGCGTAATCGGCGCTGCGCGCGAGCTGCGGGACCAGCTTGTGAAGGATGTTGTCCTCCACCTTCATGCCGTAAGGCGTGATATTGCGATCGGTCGTGCCGTAGAAGTTGATCTTGCGCACTTCCAGCGGGTCTTTGCCCAGCTTGCGCGCGATCTCGTCCATGACGTACTCGATCGCCATCACGCCCTGCGGCCCGCCGAAGCCGCGGAAGGCGGTGTTCGAGACCGTGTGGGTCTTGCAACGATGCGAGGCGATGGTGACGTTGGGCAGGTAATAGCCGTTGTCGGCGTGGTACATGGCCCGGTCGTTCACGGAGTGCGACAGGTCCGGCGCGTAACCGCAACGCGAGGCGAGCATCAGATCCGCGCCTTCGATGCGGCCGTCATCGTCGAAGCCGATGTCGTAGTCGATTAGAAAGTCGTGGCGTTTGCCGGTCATCAGCATGTCGTCGTCGCGATCCAGCCGCAACTTCACCGGCCGGCCAGTCGCGCGCGCCAGCAGCGCCGCAATGCATGCGATGTGCGCACCTTGCGTCTCCTTGCCGCCGAAGCCGCCGCCGAGCCGCCGGGTTTCGACCACGACTGCGTGATCCGGCATGCCCAGCACCTTTGCCACCATATGCTGCACTTCGGACGGGTGCTGCGTGGAGCTGTACACCAGCATATCGCCGTCTTCCTGCGGAATGGCCATACCAATGTGGCCTTCCAGATAGAAGTGCTCCTGGCCGCCGACGTGGAAGCGCCCGCTGATGCGATTCGGTGCCCGCGCCAGGGCCGCTGCTGAGTCGCCGCGCCGGAAGTACTTGGAGGGCAGCACGTAGGATTCCTTCGCCAACGCCTCCTCGCAGGTGAGGATGGCTTCCAGATCCTCGTACTCCACCTCGGCGAGCTTGGCGGCACGGCGCGCCGCGTCCAGGCTCTCGCCCGCCACTGCGAACAGCGGCTGGGCAAAATGCTGCACTTCACCATCGGCGAAAATTTGGTCGCCGGAGAATACCGGCCCGATATCGTTGGTAAGCAGGTCGGCCGGCGTGATGACGGCGGCGACTCCTGGCGCGCTTTTCACGGCGCTGACGTCCAGCCGCGTTATACGGGCCCGGCCGCGGTCGGCCAGTCGTGCGTAGGCATACAACAGATCGCGCGGCTCGGGAATATCGTCCACGTAAATCGCTTCGCCGCTCACATGCTTGTAGCCGCTGTCATGTGGCACGGACTGGTGAACGACACGGGTGTTTCGGGTTTGGGCGCTCATTACACCACCTCCTCCGCCAACACGCGGGTCGGCTCGGCCAGATCGACGGTTTCTACGAAGAACTTGCGCAGCAGGCGTGTGCTGACCAAACGACGGTAGTCGGCGCTGGCGCGCATATCGGTGAGCGGCGTGAACTCGGCTGCCAGGGCCTCTTCACCCTTTGCAATGCTGGCCTCGTCCCATGCCTGGCCCTTCAGCGCGGCTTCGGTGGCGCGAGCACGCACCGGCGTTGCGGCAACGCCGCCGAAGCCGATACTGGCGTCGACAACCCGGCCTTGCTCGACGCGCACCTTGAATGCGGCGCAGACGGCGGAAATGTCCTGATCGAAGCGCTTGGAGATCTTGTAGCAGCGGAACTGATCCTCGGGCGCCAAGTACGGCACGCGAATGCGCTCGATGAACTCGCCCGGCCGCAGCGCCGTCTTCCGGTACTCGATGAAATAATCTTCGATCGGCATGCGCCGCTCGCCCTCGCGGCTACGTAGCACGAGCTCGGCGCCGAGCGCGATCAGCACCGGCATGGAATCGCCGATGGGCGAACCGTTACCGATATTGCCGCCGATCGTGCCGGAATTGCGGATCTGCGTGGACGCCAAGCGGCGCAGCAGCTCGCCGAAGTCTGGATAGTGGCGCGCAAGCGCATCAAAGGCCTCGGTATAGGTAGCACCAGCACCGATTTCCAGCGCGGCCTCGCCCTCGACGATGGTGTGCAGCTCTGAAATCGCGCCGAGGTAGACGACGGTGTCCAGATCCTGATGCAGCTTGGTGACCCAAAGCCCGACGTCGGTGCCGCCAGCCAGCAGCGTCGCGCGCGGATACTCGGCCAGCAGCTCGGCGAGTGCCTCCACGCTTTGCGGCGCAAAGTATCGGCGATCGCCCCGAACCAGCGCCAGCGTCTCTTCCGAGCGCAGCGCCGTCAGGCGTGCCGCCGTTTCTGCCTCGCGGGCACGCAGAGGATCCTGCCAGTCGTAATCGTACATGGCCTGCGCGGCATCGATGATGGGGCGATAGCCAGTGCAGCGACACAGGTTGCCGGCCAGGGCATCGCAGATAGTGTCACGGGAAGGGCTGGTTTCGTTCAAATACAACGCCAGCATGGACATGACGAATCCCGGCGTGCAGAACCCGCACTGAGACGCATGCAGCTCGTACATGGCACGCTGAACCGGGTGCAGCTCGCCGTCCTCGCGCTTCAGGTGCTCGACGGTAATCAACTGACAACCATCCAGCACGGGCAAGAAGAGAATGCAGGCATTCACTGCGCGGTAGCGCATCCGCTCGCCGTCGGGCTCACCGATGACAACGGTGCAGGCACCGCAATCGCCTTCTGCGCAGCCTTCCTTGGTGCCGGTCTTGCGCTCCTCCGAGCGCAAGTACTGCAGCACGGTCATAGTGGGGTCGACATCGTGGAGCTCGCGCTCCTCGTGCCCCAACAGAAAACGGATGGACCGCCTCATATCCTTCTCCTCAATCCTCACAGGCCGGCAACAGGCCAACATTGTCGTTCTTCTATTGACGACATATCTAAAGGCCATATTGCATACATTTCAACACCGCAATTGTTGCACAATTTATCCGGCACGCAGAAACTTCATTGCGCCTCACGTGCTCACGACGCACGCGCCTAACGTGCACACGCTACAATTTGACGGTGTCGCGAAAGCAGACTGGGCAGCAGGATTCCCCGCCGGCGACATGGTTAAGCGGCCCCGGCGGGCCTAGAATGACGACAGGCAAGCCGATTGACGGCCATGATTGGAGGGGCGTGTGGAAGATAGCGCAGTACGGCATCCGGTATCGGGCACGAGAAAGCGAGGCAGTCGCCAGCGCATGGACGAACGTATATACGACGCCGTTCGCCATGCGGTCCTGACCCAACGCCTACCGGCAGGGTCGCGGCTGCCGGAAGTCAACCTCGGTGAGATTTTCGGGGTCGGTCGCTCGGTGGTGCGCAAGGCACTGATGCGGCTTGCGGCCGACAACATCATTACCATGCGCCGCAACCAGACCGCGCGCGTGATCCGCCCGAGCCAGAAGGAAACGCAGGACATCTTCGCCGCGCGCCGCGTAGTCGAGGCGGAAGTCATGCGCGTTACCGCCGGCCACCTCGACCACGCCGCCGGCGCCGAGCTGCAGGCCATTGTCGATGCCGAGCAGACGGCTCACGATCAGCAAGATCACGACAATCGCATCGAGTTGTCGGTGGATTTCCACATGCGCATCGCCGACCACTGCGACAACAGCATCCTTGCGGACATGTTGCGCGAACTCATCCTCCGCACCTCGGTTGCGGTAGCACTCTACAAGCGCCCCGGCATGGACGCCTGCTACACCGACGACGACCATCGCATCATTGCCAAGGCGCTGGTTTCCGGCGACGGTGAACTGGCCGCCAAGACGGCCGTAGCCCACCTGAATCATCTCGAAGAACGCCTCCTTCTCGAGGACACGGAAGACACGGTGGATCTGGCCAGCATCCTGCGGGTTTGATCCCTCCATAAGAGGCACGGAGCCACGGAGAAAGACGACCCATGAGGCGTGCAACTGAGGCTGTGAAGGGCTACTGCGGGTAATTCAGGCCGCTTCGGCAGGACTCTAGCCCCCTCCCTTTCAAGGCCGCCGCATCGCGCAGGCACCCGCGGGACACGCCGCGAGCGCTCTCCGCAGGGTGCGCTCCTGCGCACTAGGATCCGCGCAACCACACGGTGCGCGCGGGCGCACCCGACTACTTCGCCGCAGAGCGCCTGCAGCCCAACTTCCCAAGTCGAAACTCTTGGAGCACGGACAAGGGCCGAGCCGGCCGAACCTTACATTCAGCGCCACACCGGTGTTCTGCCGCCCCTCTTGTTGCTTTCCCTTACTGCGCCCGCTTGACCCCCGGGCGTACATGGCCTTTTATTGCCATAGAGATGCGACAGAGTCGCTTTTTGTCTCAGCATCCGGAACAGCACGAGGAATTCCGCGGAACGAAGAGCTCAGCCCCAAGAATCGTGCGGCTTGCCGCACCCAAGCCACGTAAAGGAGTACGGGCATGAAAAATAAGAAACGGCATCTTACGCTGAACCTGTCTTTAGCGGCCTTGCTAGGCGGCGCGTTGTCAGGCTGTGGAGGCGGCTCTAGCAGCCCGGGGGCAACCGGGCCTAACATCCCTCCCCCCGGTAAGACCGACCCGCCAAGCGATTCGCCCAAGCCTCCGCAGGCACGTCTGTTCCAGGAAACGGTGGACCTGCCCAGCAAAGCCAAGCCTCCTTATACCCCCGGCACACCCGGCGTGGAGGTCGTCAGCGAAAGCCTCATCAAGCAATTCGGTGGCACGGATATAGACCTGAACAAGATCCGCTATGTGCGCTACGCGCTGCCTGAGCAGAAAACTAAGCAGCCGGACGCCGTCTTCATCGCGATTCCCGGTTTTCTTGGCGGTGCGCACAACTTCCGCATACTGGCTGAGAACGTCATGCTGCGCGCACGAGACCAGCACCAACTGATCGTCGAGGTATGGGCGGTCGACCGGCGCTCTAACTTTCTCGAGGACACCGTCGGCCTAGATCTTGCGGAAGCCAAGAACGATCCGCGGATCGCGCTCGACTTCCTCTATGGCGAGGAACTGGGCCTGGAACTCGACCCCGATCTGCAGGCCGGGCCCAACCGACGCGCTGTTTTCCACGAACAACGGGATCTGGCCTTTATGGCCAACTGGACGCCTCTTGTCCACTCGATGGACATCGATGCCGTCGTCGAGAAGGCGCACAAGGTGGTGCGCAATGGCAATGTCTTTCTGGGCGGCCACTCGGCCGGCACCGGCTACACGGCGCGCTACGCGGCAACGGACTTCAATCTGAGCGGCACCGGCGTGGCGGAGCCGGGCTACAAGAAGCTGCGCGGCCTGATTCTGCTGGAGGGCGCCGGCGAAGCGGTCGCCACGGAAGCGCCCACCGAGGAAGCGCTCGATGCCATCGAGGCGGCTTACGATGGCGGCTACTACCACGCGGTGCTGAACGGGCTCGCGAGCGCCTATGCTGTACTACCCGGGCTTACGCCCCGCACCAGCGCCTCGACCGAGTTGACCGGCCTGCAGATAGCGGCCGAGGGCGACCTGAATGCCAGCCAAGCCTTGTTGCAGCAGGACCAGGGCGGCATTAGCGGCAACAACGTCTACGAGCGGCTAGACGACTTCTCCCCGCGCCCCTTCGGCGTGACGCCCGGCGCGGCTTTAGGCACCTTCTTCGACGACGACGCTTACTCTGAGCCCAACTTCGTGGCGGCCTCCATCGGCGCCCCAGGGCCGCAGAAAAACGGCTTATTGACGTGGCTGGACAACGATACCGACCTGCCGCCGGAGGTCTTCGCCGACAACGGTCCGGCCCCGGTCACCGGCCCGCCGCAGGCCTGGGGCACGGAAGCCGAGCCATCCAACCTCAAGCGCATGGTACCCATGCTTTACAAGGGCGGTTCGAACTATTCGGAGTGGTACTACGGCGCTACGGGCCTTTCCATCGGCAGCGGGCTCGGCCTCGATACAAGCGCGCTATCCATAGGACGTGGCCGCACGGACATTGCCAACCAGACTCAGGCTGCCCACATCGATATCCCGGTAATCGCCTTTGGCGGATCCAACGGCCTGGTCACCGTGCCCGCTGCCTTTCTCGGCTTCGCCCGTTCCATCGATATCTGCTTGCAGCCCAGCTGCGATAATACGACTGCACGGATCATTGCCACCGGGGGCAACTTCCCGACATTCGGCGGTATCGCCGGAGGCTTCGAGGTTTACATGAGCGAGGGCTACTCGCACATGGACGTGCTCACCGCCAACGACGACGGGACGAACAACGTCGTCGCGCCCTTAGTGGCGTTTATTGAGCGGAACTTACGTTAGGAACGACTGTGGGAGCGGCACCCGCCGCTCCCTCTCACGATATGCGCTCAAGCTCAGACGGCACCCGGACCGGCGCCTTGAAAGGGCCGGCTCTTAGCTCAAGGCTTGATACGCCTTTTCGCCCTGAATCCAGGTCGACTCGATGTTGCGGTCATCGCCCAGGATGAAGAGCGAAAACAGCCGCTCGGAGAGCGAATCGCATACGCCGTGGCGGCGCTCCATCAGCGGCGTCGGGCCCGGGTTAACGACCACGAAGTCAGCTTCGCGCCCAGGTTGGAAGCTGCCGATACGGTCTTCCATGTACAGCGCCTCGGCGCTGCCCAGGGTCGCCAGATACAACAGCCGCTCGGCCGACAAGGTGCTACCGCTGAGCTGAGCAACCTTATAGGCTTCGGCTGCAGTCTTTAGCATGCTGAAGCTGGTGCCACCGCCAACATCGGTAGCCAGCCCCACCCGCATGCCTACGCCGCGCGCCGCGCGGTAGTCGAACAGGCCGCTGCCCAAGAAGGTGTTGGACGTCGGGCAGAAGGCGGCCGCCGCGCCCGACTCGGCCATGCGCTCGCGATCCTGCTCGTCGAGATAGATGCAGTGGGCATAGACGGCGCGCTCGCGCAGCAGCCCGTAGCGGTCGTACACATCCAGATAGCTGCGGCTCCAGGGGAAAAGCTCCGCCACCCAAGCCACTTCGTCGCGGTTCTCCGCCACGTGCGTTTGGATGTAGACGTCTGGGAACTCCGCCGCCAGCTTGCCGGAGAGCTCCAGTTGCGCCTCCGTCGAGGTCGGCGCAAAGCGCGGCGTAATCGCATAGGAGAGGCGGTCGACGCCGTGCCAGCGCTCGATGAGCTCGCGGCTTTCCTGATAGCCGCGCTCGGGCGTGTCGAGCAGGAAATCCGGCGCGTTGCGGTCCATCAATACCTTGCCGGCAATCATGCGCATCCGGCGCCGCTGCGCGGCGGCGAAGAAAGCGTCGGCCGACTCGGGATGAACGCTGCCGAATACCAAGGCACTGGTTGTGCCGTTGCGCAGCAACTCTTCCAGGAAGAAGTCGGCAGTGCCCGCAGCCAGCTCCGCGTCCCCGAACCGCCCCTCGGTCGGGAAGGTGTAGCGGTTCAGCCAGCTCAGCAGCTGTTCGCCGTAACTGGCGATGACGTCGGTCTGCACATAATGCATGTGCACGTCGATGAAGCCGGGAATGATCAGGCGCCCGCGCGCGTCCTCGACCGACAGATCGCTCGGTAGCCGACGGAGGAGCTCCTCCGTCGGGCCGACTTCTACGACCCGCCCATCCTCGACGAGCAGCAGGCCGTCCTCGAAGGATTGCAGCGCATCCGGATCATTGCTCTCCCCCGGATCACGCAGACAATGCACGATGGTGCCGCGGATGGCGGTTAGCTGTTTGGCGGCCATAGTCGTTCTTCCTTCGAGTTGTAGCCAGGCTTATTCCAGTACCAACTGCACCGGCTCGGGCAGATCACGTTCTTCGCAGTTATTGCCGTCGCCGGCGCGGTCGACCACCAAGAAGTCCGACACCGCCTCCAGCGACAACAGCGGATGGTGCCAGACATTGGCGTGGTAGTTCACGCCCTGATCGCCCCGAGCGAGAAATACCCGCACATAATCGAGATCGATGTCTTCCACCGGCGGCGCTACCGCAACCAAGTAGGGACGCCCGTTGAGCGGCACGAAGGCCTGACTGCCGAACGGATGACGCTCCAGCATGCGGATCGTGACCGGCGGCTCGAACGGCTGCCCACGGAAGATGTTCACCAGGGTGCGCGTGTTCTCGCCCAACAGCTGCACCTGGGCGAGATCGTGAAAACGCTCGGTGGTGCCGTTGTTGATCGAGAAGTGGTTGGCGCCATCGGTCTGGATGACGTCCCCGAAAGGCTCGAAAGCCTCTCGGGTCAGCGGTTGTGCAACAAGCTTACGCATAGGCTTACTTACCGTCCTTCACCGGGCGACCGAACAGGCGCAGCCGGCTGACGCCGCCGTCCGGGATCATATTGAAGCGAATGTGGGTGATCGGCCCGAGGTCGCGGATCTGCTCGGCAAAGCTGTGAATGGCGTCGGCGGTAAGCGGCTGCTCGGGCAACAGGGTCTCCCAGAACATGCTCTGCGTGATCACGGACTGGTCGGTGCCCCACTCCACGCGCGCGGCCTGAATGGAGCAGCCCGCCGGGAAGTTACCCTTGAAGTGCGCCGTGTCGACTTCGATGCGCTCGATTACACCGGGGCAACCAAGCTCGAAGATAGCCCAATCGTGGCCGGGCTCGCGACGGCGGCGAGTTTCCCAGCCGTCGCCCATGTTCACGCCGCGACCGGGCTTGAGCATCTTCATGGGCATGCCGAAGTGCGCGTCGCTCCAGGCCACCTGACGGCCGCCGTTCTCCAACGCGATCAGGTCGATGACCTCGTCGCCGCGCGTCGACCAATCGATGGCGACATCGCCGTAGACGCGCAGACGGGCGATACCGCCATCGGGGTAGATATTAAGGCGCAGGTGGGTCCACACGCGCTCGTCGGAAATCTCCACGAAGTGGTGGCTGTTGCCCTGCAGCGACTTGGACGGGACCAGGGTCACCCACTCGCTGTCGCTGGTCGGATCGCCTTCGGCGCAGTTGCAGGCTTCCAGCGCGACCGCCGGCGCAAAGTTGCCGGTGAAGAAGCTGGTGTCGAAATCGATGCCGCGAATCACGCCCGGCAGCCCCAGGCGGATGATCGACCAGTCGTGACCGCCGTTGCGACGGCGACGGGTCTCCCAGCCGTCCATCCACTTTCCATGGTCGTCATAGCGATCGGGATAGAAGCGCGCCGGCTCAGGGTTGAACATACGCTCGATCGGCGCGAAAAATTCGTCGCTGACGGCTACAGCCTTGGCACCCAGCGTGGCATCAGCAAGGTTCACGCGCGAGCGCGCGAACTCGGGCAGCTCGACCGGCGGCGAAACAATCACGTCGTTGCTCATCATGTACTCCAGAAAGCGGGTTGATGGTTAGCCCTGAAAGGGATGGCGCTCTACCCAGTGCCGGGCGATGTCGACGCGGCGCGTCACCCAGACCCGGTCATGCTTCTCGATGTGATCGAGGAAGCGCTGCAGCGCGCGGAAACGGCCCGGACGCCCCAGCAAGCGGCAGTGCATGCCGATCGAGAGCATCTTCGGTGAGTCCTCGCCCTCGGCGTAGAGCACGTCGAAGGCATCGCGCAGATAAGTAAAGAAATCGTCCCCGGTGTTGAAGCCCTGCGGGGTCGCGAAACGCATGTCGTTGGTGTCCAGGGTGTAGGGCACTACCAAGTGCGGCTTGCGCTCGCCGCCGGAGGTTTCCACTGTGGTCCAGAACGGCAGATCGTCGCCGTAGTAATCGGAGTCGTACAGAAAGCCGCCGTGTTCCACCACCAGGCGACGAGTGTTGGGGCTGTCGCGCCCGGTGTACCACCCCAGGGGCTGCTCGCCCAG
>JAJUGG010000090.1 GCA_029268285.1 Ectothiorhodospiraceae bacterium
CAAACCAACCTGCTCGCGCTCAATGCCACGATAGAGGCTTCACGCGCCGGCGAAGCCGGTCGTGGCTTTGCGGTAGTCGCGGAGGAAGTAAAGAACTTGGCCGGACAATCCGCCCAGGCCACCGAAGACATCACCACAACGTTGGAAGCACTGCATTCCCTGGCGGACGACCTAGGTACGCGGGGGCGCGAATCGATTGAGCGAGCCGAGAGCGTCGGCACCGGCACCCGCGCTATTCGCCGCGTGATTGATGACATCAAAGCCACCATCACCGCGGTAAGCGAGGAGTCGCAAAGCATTGCAACTGCGGCAGCGGATATCAGCGACTATACAGCCCGAACTCGCGACGGACTTGATCGCCTGACCAGCGACGTCGCTCAATCATCGGCGAATCTCGCCACGGCCAGCTCCCGCGTCGACAAGCTATTGGCCGGCGCCGAGGAGGTCATGAACCTCTGCAACCATCCCGGCGTCGAGACAGCCGACACCTGTTTTATCGCGAGCGCACGCGAAGGCGCCGCCGCGATCGCCGCAGCCTTCGAGGCTGCGCTCGATACCGGACGCATCACCGAAGCCGCGCTGTTCGATCGCGCGTATCGGCCCATTACGGGTACCGACCCTCAGCAGCATGACAGCTCCTATGCGTGGCTAACGGACGAACTGCTCCCGCCCATCCAAGAGCCCATCATGGAGCGCCTGCCGGCGGTATTGGCAGCCTGCACTTGCGACGATCGCGGCTATATCGCCACCCACGCGCTTGCATATTCGAAGCCGCAGCGACCGAACGACCCGGAATGGAATCGAGCCCACTGCCGCAACAGGACCATCTTCAACGACAGGGTCGGCAAGAATGCCGCAACCAACACCGAGCCGTTTCTCATACAGGCATACCGACGCGACATGGGTGGCGAGCGCTTCGAACTCATGAAGGACGTATCCGCCCCTATTTTCGTACGCAACCGCCATTGGGGAGCGCTCAGGCTTCTTGTTAGAGAAACCGTCGAGCAATAACGCTACTCATCGCGGCTCTGGTTCGTCACACGAAAATTTGTTGCGTCGCACAAAGCAGCGTGCTATTGTGCATTGCATCATCAAAATAATAATCGAACCGACATAACGCATGACTAGAGCGAGGCAGTCACATGTTCGAAGAGTTTTTTAAAGTCAGCCCGCAGCTGACCGCGGTTACGGGTTCCGCCAAGAAGTTTAACAGTCTGGCAATGGATAACTTCGAGAAGCTAGCGCGATTCCAGCTCGAAGCTTTCAAGGGTTATACCGACTTCGGCTTGGAGCAGATGCGCTCTGCTCTCGACGTCAGCGACGCCGCAACGCTGCAGACTTATGTCATCAGTCAGCAGAAGGCGGCGCAGACGCTGGGCAGCAAGCTCACCGAAGACGCTCAGACCTTGGTTGAACTCAACCGCCAGTTTGCAGCGGATCTACAGAAGCTGGCGCAAGAGAACCTGCAGGGGTTCTCCGCCGCCGCTCCTGCCAAGACCAAGAAAGCCGCTTAAGCTTTCCCGAGCTTGGAGCTAAAAAGCCGCCTTTGTCAGGCGGCTTTTTTATTTGCGCCAGTTCGCTCAGAAGCCCAGTCGCACGCCGAACAGGACTTCGTCCGCCGGTTCGTAATCCCGGCGCCAATCGTCCAGTTCGATTTCCAGCCAGCGGTAGCCGATGAAGGCCGCGGCCGTCGGCGTCAGCTGTCCTTCCAGGCGCACCTCGAACTCCTGCACGCCATCGGCGTCCGCGAAGCTCAGAATAGACGGCGCCCAATGCACGCTGCCGACGACCTGTAGCGGAATCTGCGAAGCAAGGCCGACACCGACACCCGCGCCGATACCGATCGCGCCGATTTCTTGGTCAATGTCGTCCAACTTACCTGCATACCCCTTGACGCCCACGAAGGCGTTCAGCGACGGGCTTACGCGGTTGATCGAGCGCAGCCCCACGCTTCCGATGATGTCGTCGTCATTGTTGAACAGCACGGAGCCGAACACCTGCCCCCGCCCCATGCCCAGGGCGTCGGTCTCGCCGATGTAGCCGATCTCGGCGATATCGTCGCTGAGGGAGAGCTCCAGACCGTTGGCCTGCACTGCTGCCGGGGCCACCGCTACCGCAGCGGCGAGAGCAAGAATTGAACGTCGCATGCTATGTTTCCTTTTACGTGTTGCTGATATCCGGCTCTGAAAGCGCACTCGCGCCTCATGCCTGACGTTCCCCGCGGCATGCCGGGTCGCGCCCTATCCTAGCTTCGAGCGCGCCGCTTGCCCAGAGCCGGCCGTCTAACGTCTTGAGCGCGCACGCGCAGGACGTTACCTGATTTAGTTGCCATCCTCGATCATTCAAAACGGAGGCCGCATGATCGACTCTCACCTCCTTCCCCGCACTGATGGGTACATCGACGGCCAGTGGGTCGAGGCCGACAGCGGCGAACGACTCGACGTGACCAACCCGGCGACCGGCGAGGTCATCGCGCAGGTTCCGCGCATGAGCGCGGCGGAAACGCAACGGGCCATTGAGGCGGCCACGCGCTCGCTGGCAACGCCGCTCAGGCTCGAGGATCGACGACGTGTTCTGGAACGCATCGTGACCGCCTTGCAGGAACACCGTAGCGAGATCGGCCGCATCCTTACCCAGGAACACGGCAAGCCGCTCGCCGAGGCGGAAGCGGAAGTCGACTATGCAGCGGGCTTTTTCCGCTACTGCGCCGCCAACATCGACGCGCTGCAGCCCCGGATCTTGGACGAAAAGCCGCGTGGCTTAAGTTGGCGAGTATTCTATCGGCCCGCCGGGGTGGTGGGGCTGATCACACCCTGGAACTTTCCCATAGGCATGATCGCAAAGAAGCTCTCAGCCGCGATTGCCGCCGACTGCGCCAGCGTCATTAAGCCTTCGTCGAAAACACCGCTGACCATGATTGCGCTGTTTCGAGTGCTCGAAGATGTCGGCTTGCCGCAAGGCAGAGTCAATCTGGTGATGGGGCCCGCCGGCCCGATCTCGGACTGCCTCTGCGAGCACCCCGCCGTACGCTGCGTCAGCTTTACCGGTTCGACCGAAGTGGGACGCCAACTGATGGAGAAGTGCGCTCCCGGGCTCAAGCGTGTGACGCTGGAGCTCGGCGGCAACGCGCCCTTCATCGTGTTCGCCGATGCGAACCTGGACCACGCCGCCGATCAATTGCTGGCCAACAAATTCCGCGGCAGCGGCCAGACCTGCGTTTGCGCCAATCGCATCCTGGTGCATCAGGACGTGGCCGATGCGTTCACTGAGAAGGTCGCGGAGCGCGTGGCGAGGCTCAGTGTTGGTAACGGCATGGAGGCAGGGGTGGATATAGGCCCGCTGATCGACGCCAAAGGCTTCAACAAAGTACGCCGCCACGCCGAGGACGCCTTGCAACAGGGAGCGCGGCTGGTGGTAGGCGAAATCCCCGACGCTGCGGAATCCGACTGGGGCTGCTTCTATCCCCCCACCGTCATCGACGGCGTGCGGCGCGATGCGATTGTCGGCTGCGAAGAGACCTTCGGCCCGTTGGTGGCCATTACCCGCTTCTCGAGCGACGACGAGGCGCTGGAGATGGCCAACGACACCGAGTTCGGTCTGGCGGCCTATCTATTCACCGCCGATGAGGCCCGCGCCGAACGCGCCATCCGCAGCCTGCACTTTGCTCATGTCGGTCACAACACCGGCTCCGGCCCGGCACCCGAAGCGCCTTTCGGCGGCATGCTGCAGTCGGGCTTCGGCCGCGAAGGCGGCATCGAGGGGCTATTCGAGTTCGTCGAGCCGCAAACCGTGCCGCGGGGTTGACGGTGAAGGCCGCAACCGAACGCTTCTCTGACCGGGTCGAGAACTACGCCAAGTACCGCCCCGGCTACCCTGAGGCGGCGCTGGATCTGCTGGAGCACGAATGCGCCCTCGCGCCGGGCACGACAGTCGCCGACCTCGGCTCGGGCACCGGCATTTTTAGTGCGCTGCTGCTTGCCCGCGGCGCGCGCGTCTACGCGGTCGAGCCAAATGCAGCAATGCGCGCGGCGGCCGAACAGCGTCTGGGCGGGGAATCCGGCTTCGTCAGCGTTGCTGCCACGGCCGAGGATACCGGCCTGGAAGCTGGATCGGTGGATCTCATCGTCGCGGCGCAATCCTTCCATTGGTTCGAGCGCGCCCAAGCGCGGCGCGAGTTCGTGCGCCTACTGCGACCCGGCGGCCATGTGGCGCTGATCTGGAACGAACGCGTCATAGACGGCACGCCCTTTCTACGTGGTTATGAGCGAATCCTGCGCGACTATGCGCCCGAGTACGGCATCGTCGACCACCGCGACATCTCCCCTGAGGATGTCGCGGCCTTTTACGCGCCCGGCAAAGCACAGCTGCAGGTCTTCCCCTACCGGCAGCGCTTCGACTTTGAGGGCCTCAAGGGCCGTCTGCTGTCCTCCTCCTACAGCCCAGAGGAGGGCCATCCCAACCACGTGCCCATGATCAACGCGCTGCGGCGCTTGTTCGAGACCTACGAAGAGAACGGAACGGTCGCGCTCGCCTATGCAACGCGGGTGTTCTATGGCCGATTGGAGTAGCCCCCCAGACGCCACGTTTCGCCACAGAATGGTTTAGACAAAGCTTTGGCCACGGAAAACACGGAAGCGTCGGTTACTTAACGTGTGTTCCGCGTTGTCCGTGGCTCATGCGCACGTCGTGCTGCAAAAACGGACCAGCACCTAAAACTCGAACTCGTAGAACAAGTCCACAGCGTTTTCGAGGCCGCTGAGGGCTTCCAGGTAAATGCTCGAGGTAAGCCGGTAGCGCACGGTCAGCTCATTGCCCGGCTCGAACACGCCGATACCGTACTGGATATAGAGCCGCGGGTTGAGGTAGCCGCTCAGCTGGAACTGCGTATCGTCGCCCTGCCCCGCGGTGCCGATTTCGAAGTCTTCGATGCCAACTTCCTCGGCCAGCGCGCTGGCATAGCGCTGGCCGCCGAACACGCCGATGGCGAGCGCGGCACGCGCGAGGAAGGCTTCGTCGCCCTCGCCACCCTCGCCCAGCGGACGCCCGCGGATAATGTAAGAAAGCACTTCTTCCTGGGACATGGCCGGCTCCGAGAACAGCGTCACCTCTGGCGCCTCGGGCTCGCCGGTGACGCGAACGCCGGCTACGACATCGTCGACCACACGCACGGCCTCGACATTGAGCAGCGGCTGGCTGATCGGACCGCCGAAGATCAACTGCCCGGTCCTGATCTCGAGGCTTTGCCCGTAAGCTTCGTACACACCGTCCTCGATGCGCAGTTCGCCGACAGCTTCGGCAACCCCCTCCGGCGTCTGACGGATGCGGAGCTGACCTTCCAGGCGCCCTTCCAGTCCATAACCGCTGATCTCGACATCGTCGCCGAAGCGCAGTTCGATACTCGCCGCGATCTCCCAATCATCGCCTCCTGCGGGCACCGGCGGCCCTGCGCTCTCGTCATGATCCGGGCCGCGCACGACAACCACGTCGCTCGACACCCTCACCGCTCCAGGCGGGAGCTGTGCGAGGGTGATTTCGCCGGAGGGTACCTCCACGGACCCATCGACTACGACCTGCTGCGGACGGATGCGAATGCTGAGATCCGGGCTAACGGAAAGGTCCACCAGCGGGCGATAGACCACCGAAAGTCTGTCGCCCGTAACAGCGGCATCGAAACGCCAGTCGCCACCGCCCCAAGCGAAACTACCGGAAATATCGGCGCTGCCGCGGCCGCTGTCGAAACTGCCTTCGAAGCTGCCTTCCTGCCCCGCCATTGTCGCATTGAGTTCGACCGCGCCGATGCGCAGGGGGACAGCAGGCATGTTGATCTTATCGGCCTGCAGGCCGGCATCACCGTTGAAAGTCGGCGCCTCGGTGGTACCGCCCAAGCGGCCCGCCACATGCAGTGAACCAGCAATATTCTGTAGCTGCGGCACGAACGGCTGCACCAGTGCGAGTTGCAGCCCCTCCAACCGCACCTCGCCCGCCAACGGCCGCGGGCCCTCGCCGAGGGTGGTCTGCAGGCTCAAGTCGGCATCGCCCAGTTGCTCGGATTCGAGATCGAATGCGAGCGCGAAGCGCCCGTTTTCCACGTCGAGACGCGCACCCAAACTGCGATAAGACAGCTCCAACGCCGGCGCGCCTTCCTGAGAAATCAGCACAGTGCCCGAATCGCTGGCAAGCGCCAGCTTGGCTACGGGGCCGCTTTCGCCGCCCCACGCAACGTAGGCCTCAGCGCCCAGCGGGGCATCCCAGAACACGCCCTCCGGCAAACGCGCAACCAACCAGTCGAGGCGATAGTTCTGCAGCACCACACGCGCTTCGCCCTCCGCCCCCAGCTGCGTTGCCTCCTGTAGGCACAGGCTTGCGTCCCGGCGCTGCCAGCAGTGGGCATCCACGGCAAGCTGCTGGCGCTCCGGCAACCAAGCCAGCGCCAGCGGGGCCGCCAGATGCCAGACTTCATCGAAAGCCGTAATGCGCGTGCTGAGCAGGCGTCCCTTCCAGGCCAGTTCATCGTTGAGACTGCCTTCCGCGCTGAGGGCTATGCTGGCCGGCTCGCCCTCGACATCGACATCCAGCCGATGCGATGCGCGGGTGCCGTTCAAGCTTCCTGCCACAGCACCGGTAAACGCCTCTCCCTGTTGCAAGCCTCGAAGCTCGAACTGCAAGGAGCTGGCTTTGGTGCCGAGCGCTCTAACCTGGGCGCGCACGGCGACTTCATCCAAGGACGTGTCCTGGAACTGCAGCGCTTGGCCGCGTGCCGTGACATCGACATCCGGTTCCGTGGGCGGGCCGCCCACTGCGAAATCGCCGCTCACCCGCCCCGCGAGCGGGGGGTACAGGCCTGCCAGTTCCTGCAAGTCGAAGCGGCCACGCAGATCCAGCGTCTCGCCAACGCTGCCGCCGACATTGACCAGATTGGCGCCGTTACGCAGCTGCAGCTCAGGAATGCGCCAGACGCCCTCGGCGCCGCCTTCGACTTGGCCGCTGAGCGCGAAAGGCTGTTCGAGTAGTTCGCCCTGCACATCGAGCTGGTTGACTGCCAAAGACCAACGGCCGTCGACCACGTCACCGCCCGCGCCAATCATGCCCGAGAGCCGGCCCGGATAGTCCGGCCAGAAGCGTTCAGGCTGCAACTGATCGAGGCGGAAAAAGGCGCTCCAGTTAATGCCGTCGCGCCAGCCGACCGCCGCGCGGCCTTCGACCGAACCGCCCAGCGTGTCGATCCTAACCGCATCGGCCGCAAAGGCTGCCAAATTGCCCTGCCCGTCGAGTCGCAACCGCGCCTCCGGAAAGGCTTGGCCCCGGAACAGGGACCGCCCCCCCAGGCGGTAGGCTTCGAGGTCGCCGCGGACCTGAAGGCGCCCATCCAGACTCTCTGCCGCGGGCTCCTCCAGTGGCCAACTGAGCCGCTGCCAGGCAACATCGACCTCGAACGGCAAGGCAGGCTGCAAGGGCCGTAACACCGCGTCCGCGCGCAAGGCAAAGGCCCCTTCTGCACTAGCGTCGACCCGAAGTTCGGCAACGCTGCCCCGCAGCTCGGCCCGCACGCTTTGCTCTCGGCCCAGCTGAGGCAACTCGGTACGCGCAGCAAGATTGAGGGCGAGCGGATACTCATTCCGAAGCCGAACCCGCCCATCCAGCGCAAGCTCCCCCTGCGCATGCTGTAGCTCCAGCCGGTCCAGTCGTAACAGCCCTGCTTCGAACCGGGCCGCCAGCGCCAGCGCGCGCAACGGCCACTCGCTTTCCCCTCGGCGCACGACGGCTTGGTCTAGCCGCAGATTTTCGACGGCAACGGTGAAGGGAAGCACAACATCTGGCAGGGTGACCGGCTCGCGCGGAGCATCCGGCTCCTGTACCTCCAGGGCCTCTGCCTCCGCTTCATTCAGCGGCAGGTCGACGACCAGCCCACCGAGATGCACCGCATCGAGTTCGATGGCGTTACGGCCGAGCCCGCCGCTGACCAAAAACGCAGCCAGCTCGATGCCAACCACGGGCGTCTCTACATGCAGGCCGGTGATCGCAAGCTCATCGATCCGTATAGGCAGCGGCAACGGCAGCGCAGACGGTCCGGCTCTCGCTTCGTTGGGCCGAGGCGGATCGTCAGAGGCCATGATGCGCACATGCGGGTCGACCAGCTCCACGCGATCGACGCAGATCCGCCCCGCCGTCAGGCAACTCGGCGACCAATCCAGCAGCGCCTCGGCCACTGTCACGGTGACTGTGTCCGATTCGAAGGCAACGCCGGAAACGCGCAGCCCCCGCAGCAGGCTGCCGCTTTCGTAGCCGATGCTCAAAGCAGGAACGCGTTGATCGGCCTGCGACAGCAGCCAACGAGCCCCGGCACCGGTCCCCGTCAACCAACCGAGGCCAGCTATCAGTACGATCAAAAGCGCCAGCAATACAGCCAGCAAAAGCAAGACAATTCGCTTCAAAGTCGGGGCCCCAGGGAGATGTGGATCTCCGGTCCGCCTAGTTTTTCGTAATTGGGCGCGGTCGGGTCATTATCCTGCAGGTCGCCACTGTCCACCGGCCATGCCAGCTCCAGTCGTACCGGCCCCACCGGCGAGACCCAATGGACGCCGAAGCCGGCACCGACCTTGAAAGGCTCGTCGAAATCGTTAGTGGCGTTACCCGCGTCTACGAATAAAGCAGCACGCCAGCGCGGCTTGAATTCGTAGGTGTACTCAGCGCTACCGGTAAGCAGGTAAAGCCCGCCGATAGCGTCGCCGTCGGCGTTGCGCGGCGATATGGTATCGAGATCGAAACCGCGCACGCTCTGATCGCCGCCGGCAAAGAATCGCAACGATACCGGCACATCGTCCAGCGACGGCGTCTCAATCGCACCGCCGTCCAAGCGCAGGAACAAGCGGTGCCGGTCGTACGCGCGCACCCAGCGACTGCCCAAGCGTAGCCGGAGCAGCTCGACATCCGAGCCCAGCACCTCATCGGTACCTTCCAAAGTGACGGTAAATCGATCGCCCCAGGTCGGATCGAGGCCGCCGCGGCTACGTGTTCGGGTGAAGCTGATGCCGGGCAGAACCAGCGTCGAGATCCGCTCCAGGCGGCCGTCGCCGCTAACGTCTTCTTCACCGACGGTGAACTCTTCACGCTCAAGGCGAAGATAGAGACTGCGGATCCAACCGCTGCTGAACTGCTGCTGACGCTGAATGGAGGCAGTGATGAGCTTGCTTTCAGCGTCGTTGATGTCTTCTTCGACGTAGCCGCCGCGAAACTCCAGCGCATCGTTGGCCGGGTCGCGCAGCGGAATCCGGTAACGGCCGGTAATGCCTTGCCGAACTTGCGAGGTTTCCAGATCCGCGCCGACGCTGTGGCCGCTGTCATTGATCCAAGGCTTGTCCCAGGACAGGCGCAGGCGCGGGCCAGTATCGGTGGAGTAGCCGACGCCGACGCCGACGCGGTTGCGCTCCGCCATGGCGAGCGTAACTTCCACCGGCACTCGCAAGTTCTCGGCCTGCTCGGGCAACGGCCGCACTAGGACGGTGTCGAAGTAACGCGTTTCCAGCAGGATGCGGTTGAGCTCGGTGATATGCGATGCCTCGTACGGCGCATCGGGCTCGAAGGGGATCATGCGTTCGAGGAAGGCGTCCCGCAGCGGCACTTCAGTAAAGCGCACTTCGCCCAAGCGATAGCGCGGCCCGCTCTCGTACACCAGATCCACGCGCGCACTGCGTTCGACCAAATCTACTTCGACGCGGCTGGCGCTGAACTTGCCTTCGAAGTAACCGCGCCTGCGCGCGAGGTTGAGGATTCCACTTTTGACGCTGTCGTACTCACCATGATTGAGCGGCGCGCCTTCTTTCAGCGGAGCCCGCGCAAGCAGGTCGCGAAACGCGGGATCGTCGCTCCCCGGGCCGTTGACGGCAAGACGGACTTCGCCGAGCCGAACCTGCTCGCCAGGGTCGACCGTGATTCGCAGCACCGGATCGCCGTCTTGCTCGATACGCGCGACACTGAATGCGGCCTCGTAGTAGCCCAAGGCCATGGCCGCCTCGCGCGCTTGGTCGATCAGGCGCTCACGATAAGCACGACTCAGCGTCTCGCCCAGCTCAGGCAGCTCTCCGATGTGCGCTCGGATGTTCTCCTCCAGCGGCTCCGGCGCGCCGCTAATCCGCAGCTCGGCGGCGATAACGCCCTGCGCGAGCAGCAATAAGGCTGCGCCGCAGAAAATGTTTCTTAGCATGCTTCGTCCTGATCGCATTCGGGCCGTACCGCCGAGGCGCCTCGACCAGACGTGTTAAGGTCTGAGCCTACCTTGTCGAACGGCGCTGCCGCGTCCATTACCTACACGACCCGTTTCTTCGTATTAGGCGCTCTATGATCGACGACCAGACCCCCAACGACAATCACGAAGAGCTGGAAGAGCACCACCTGACCCTGCGCAATACCCGGCTCGAGGATTACCCCGACATCAAGGAAATCATGGACGCCGTCTATGCCAATATGGGCGGCGCCTGGACGCGCAAGGAATTTGCCGCGCAGATCAACCGTTTTCCGGAAGGGCAGATCTGCATCGAAGACAACGGCAAGGTGGTGGCGGCCGCAATCACCCTGATCGTAGACTACCAGCGCTTCGGCGATCAGCACACTTACGACCAGATCACCGGCAGCGGCACGCTGAGCACCCACGACCCCAACGGCGACGTGCTGTATGGCGTCGACGTCTTCGTGCACCCGGATTACCGCCACATGCGCCTCGGGCGAAGACTCTACGATGCTCGCAAGGAGTTGTGCGGCAGCCTCAACCTGCGCGGCATCGTGGCCGGCGGCCGCATCCCCGGCTACCACAAGCATGCCGATGAAATGTCGCCGGAGGAGTACATCTCGCTGGTGCAGCGCCAGGAAATCTACGACCCCATCCTCAGCTTCCAGCTGGCCAACGATTTCCATGTCCGCCGCATCATCCGGAACTACATTCCCAACGACGAAGCCTCGCGCGGCTACGCGACGCTGGTACAGTGGAACAACATCTTCTACGAGGAGAAGCAACCGCTGATCGGCGGCCGCAAACCCGTCGTGCGGATAGGCGCGGTGCAGTGGCAAATGCGCCGCGTCCGCGAAATCGACGA
>JAJUGG010000091.1 GCA_029268285.1 Ectothiorhodospiraceae bacterium
CCATACTCACGCCCTACTTGAATAAGCCCATCCGTTGATTCATCGAGGCGTTGCGCGAGCAGCCGCTAGGAGCACGAGGCAGCGGAGGTTCATTTCTGGCTGACGCTAGGGCCATTTAGCGTCAGAGGCTTTATCCCGCTGGTTTAAGTCAACTCACGACTCTGCTCTATCGCCTTTAGCGCCAGCGCCTGCTCCAGCTTGCCAAGCTCGGCAATCATTCCAGCGGCACGCTCGGCCTCGCGCTCTACCACGAATTGCATCGTCTTCCTCAGCAGCGCGAGATGGTCGGGCATGGCTGCCGCGCGGGCTTCTCGCGACAAATACAACACCCGCCGCAGACTAGGTTCCAAGTCATCCAGCAACTCGAGGAGCAGGGGATTATCCGCCACCGGCGCGCAGGCGCGCGCAAACGTGAAGTTGTGCTCGTAGTAGCCTTCGACGTCACCGCTGTTGGCGGCTCCGATCAAACGTTCCACGACGGTGTAGATGGGCGTGAGTTGCTCCGGTGTCCAGCGCAGCGCCGTGTTGCGGGTTAATACCTGGTAAAGCGGCACCATTACTTCATAGAGGCGGGCGATATCGTCCGCTTCGAAATCCGTCACTAGCGCTCCGCGACGCGGGAGGATTCGAATCAAACGCCGCTTCTCGAGGACTCGCAGGGCCTCGCGCAGCGGCCCGCGGCTGACGCCGAGTTCAGCAGCGAGTTGAAGCTCCAGCAGCCGCGTACCTGCGGCCAGCTCGCCGCGAATAATGCGTTCGCCCACCTCGGTCGCAATGCGCTCGGAAAGATTGGGTTGCGTCATGAAACCCCCGGCCAAACTTATTGTCGACAATATATATCACCCGACGGCCATTGTTGACAAAAACATGGTTATTTGATGAATTGTCGACACTGCCGTGAGGGTCTAGCTAAATAGTCGACCTGTCGCATGTGTCGGTGCAGCCAAGCAAGGCCCCGCAGCAACGGGCCGTTGCCCTAATCACCGCGCCGGAACAGGGCTATTTGGTAGGCCCTAAACGGGCTTCTCGAACCGGGTCACGCCAGCAGGCTGTGAAATGTCTGGCTGACGCCTCATTAAGCAGAGCTGCCTGACCAGGTTCGCCAATCCATTGCTTCGCGCTTAGGAGAAGACACCGTGGCCACTAACCAGCAGAGCCGCGCACAGGAAGACCGCATCGCCGTCGTCGCTGGTCTGCGCACACCGTTCGCCCGTCAGCTCACCGCCTATGCAGACATGAATGCCATGGAGCTCGGCACCATGGTTATCAGTGAGCTGCTTGCCCGCACCGACCTTGATCCGCAGTTGATCGAGCGCGTGGTGTACGGTCAAGTCGGCATCCTGCCCGAAGCCCCCAACCCGGCACGCGAAATCGTGCTCGCCTCGGGGTTGAGCTACAACACCGATGCCTACAGCGTCTCGCGCGCCTGCGCAACCAGCTTCCAGGCCGCTGCCGATATTGCCCACGCTATTCAGGCCGGCGACATTGAGGTCGGTTTGGCAGGCGGCTCGGACTCCGCATCGGTGCTGCCGGTACAGCTTTCGAAAAAGCTCACGCGCGCGCTGATTCGCTCGACTAAAGCCAAGTCGACGGCCGAAAAGCTCAAGCTGTTCCGCGAAATCGGCCTGAAGGATCTCGCACCCAACCCGCCCGCGGTGAAGGACTACTCCACCAACCTGTCGATGGGCGAGATCGCCGAACAGATGGCGAAAAACTGGAACGTCACGCGCGAAGAGCAAGACCGGCTCGCGCTGCGCTCTCACCAGCTCGCTCACAAGGCGTGGGAAGAGGGCAAGCTCGATGACGAGGTCATGATTGCCTTCGCCGGCCCGAAGCAGGAGCCGATTCACCGCGACAACAACATTCGCGCCGACTCCAGCCTAGAGAAGCTCGCCAAGCTCAAGCCCGCCTTCGATAAGGAGCACGGCACGGTGACCGCGGCCAACGCTACGCCGCTCACCGATGGCGCCTCGGCCCTGATCCTCATGAAGGAGAGCCGCGCCAAGCAGCTCGGCCTGGAGCCGCTCGGATTCATCCGCTCCAGCGCCTTTCGCGCAATCGATCCGTTCAACGACGGGCTGATGGGCCCGTCGCATGTCAGCCCGGTTGCGCTCGACCGTGCCGGCGCGAAGCTCTCGGACATGACCATCATCGAGATTCACGAGGCCTTCGCCGCGCAGACGCTTGCCAACATCAAGAACTGGCCGTCGAAGAAGTTCGCGCAAGACGTCCTGGGGCGTGATGAGGCGATCGGCGAAGTCGACGAGGACAAGCTCAATGTATTGGGCGGGTCTATCGCTTACGGGCACCCGTTCGGCGCGACCGGCGGGCGCATGATCATTCAGAACTTGAACGAACTGCGCCGCCGCGGCGGCGGGCTCGCTCTGGTCACCGCCTGCGCAGCCGGCGGTCTGGGCGCGGCGATGGTACTGGAGGTGGCGTAATGGCAACGGACGTAGTCAACAGCGGAGCCCCGCAGGGCGAAGCCTTCCGGGTCGAGCGTCGTGATGACGGCATCGCGGTAATCACCATCGATGTACCCGGCGAGGCACAGAACACCCTCAACGCCGCGCTGGTCGAGCCGCTGATGGCGGAGGTCGACCACTTGGCCGAGGACGGCGCGCTTAAGGGCCTGATCTTCATGTCGGGCAAGCCGGGCTCTTTTATCGCCGGCGCCGACATCAACATGCTGCAGCGCTGCCAGAGCGCGGCCGAAGTCACTGAGCTTTCGGCCGGCGGGCAAGTGTTCTTCAACAAAATCGAAGCGCTCAAGGTCCCTGCGGTAGCCGCCATCGACGGCGCCTGTCTGGGCGGCGGCCTGGAGCTGGCGCTGGCCTGCCACGCGCGCGTGGCTACCAATTCGCCCAAGACCGTACTGGGCCTGCCGGAAGTCATGCTGGGTCTGCTGCCCGGCAGCGGCGGCACCCAGCGCCTGCCGCGGCTGATCGGGCTGCCACAAGCGCTCGACCTGATGCTTACCGGCAAGCAGGTGCGCGCCGGCAAGGCCCGGAAGCTCGGACTTGTCGACGAGGTCGTGCCGAGCACCATACTTCTCGACGCGGCCGTCAAGCGCGTGCAGAAACTGTTCGGACACTCGCTCAAGCGCGAGCGTAAGCGCTCGGCCAAAGACTGGGCGCTCGAAGGTAACAAGTTCGGCCGTAAAGTCGTGTTCGATCAGGCGCGCAAGACGGTTATGGCCCAGACCAAGGGCAACTACCCTGCGCCGCTGAAGATTCTGGAAGTCGTTCAGATCGGCCAGGAGCAGGGCTTCGAGGCCGGTCTTAAGGCAGAGGCGCAAGCCTTTGGCGAACTGGCCATGACGCCGGAAGCCCGGCAGTTCATGAACATCTACTTCGCCACCACGGCGATGAAGAAGGACACAGGCGTCGAGGACCCCAACGTCAAGGCACGCCCTGTGAAGCGCGTGGCAGTGCTTGGCGCGGGCCTCATGGGTGCTGGCATCGGCTACGTGACGCTATCCAAGGCCGGCATTCCGGTTCGCCTCAAAGACGTCAAGGCAGATGGCCTGGGTCGCGGCGTCGCGCATATCAACGACGAAATCCAGAAGCGCTTGAAGCGCCGTGCCCTGACGCCGTACGAAGCCGGCGTACAGCGCAGCCGCCTGACCGCGACGCTGGACTACTCCGGGTTCAAGCACGTCGACATGGTCATCGAGGCGGTGTTCGAGGACCTGAACCTCAAGCACCAGATGGTGAAGGACATCGAGGCCAACTGCCCCGCGCACACCATCTTCGCGACCAACACGTCGTCGATCCCGATTAGCGACATCGCCCAGGCCGCTCAGCGTCCCGAAAACGTGATCGGCATGCATTACTTCTCGCCGGTCGAGAAAATGCCGCTGCTGGAGGTCATCGCCACTGAAAAGACTTCCCCGGAGGTCATCGCAACCACCGTCGAAACGGGTAAGAAGCAAGGCAAGACCGTTATCGTAGTGAAGGATGGTGCGGGCTTCTACGTCAACCGCATCCTCACGCCTTACCTGAACGAGGCGACCCGCCTCCTGTCGGAGGGCGTACCGATCGACCGCATCGACCGCACGCTGGTGCAGTTTGGCTTCCCGGTCGGGCCCTTTGCGCTGCTCGACGAAGTCGGCATCGACGTCGGCTCCAAGGTCGCACCCATCCTCCACGAGGCCTTCGGCGAGCGCATGAAGCCGGTGGATTCGGCCGACAAGATGCTGGCCGACGGACGTTACGGCAAGAAGAGCAAGAAGGGCTTCTACAAGTACGAGAGCACCAAGAAGAAGGGTAAGAAGGAAGTCGACGAGAGCGTGTACACGCTGCTCGGCGTGGCGCCCAACAACGAAATGACGGAATCCGAGATCATCGACCGCACGGTTCTGCTGATGATCAACGAAGCCGCCCTATGCCACGAGGAAGGCGTAATCCGCAGCCTGCGCGACGGCGACATCGGCGCCATCTTCGGCATCGGCTTTCCGCCCTTCCGCGGCGGCCCCTTCCGCTACGCCGACAGCCGCGGCATCAAGCAGATCGTCGATCGTCTGCGTGAACTCGAAGCCAAGCACGGGATGCGCTACGCGCCGGCACCGGTGCTGGTAAAGCTGGCTGAAGAGGGCCGCGGGTTTCACGATAGCTGAAGCGCCGCATTTCGGTGATGAAATAGAAAGGCCCGCGGGATGATTTTCCTGCGGGCTTTTTGTTTGTACATCCAATATTGGCCGAGATTTAAAGTAACCACAGAGGCACGACGGCACGGAGAAAGGCAAAAGCAGTCTTCGTAGGAGCAGCGCCGCGACATGCCTGATAGCGCCACGACGGTCGCGGCGGGCCGCTGCTCCCACAGGGGGTTATCTCTCTCGTGTGGAAATCCCCGAACCTGAAGATTCACGGCTAGAGGCCACCCCCACAGGCGTGCCTTCCTATTCTCCTGTCTTTCTCCGTGCCTTCGGGCCTCCTTGGTTCAGATAAGTTTCAAACACAGCTAAGAAACAACATCCGGCGTAAAAAAAGCCCGCAGGGCGAACCCTACGGGCTTTTCCTTCACACAGGGGCTAAGCGGTGCTAAGCCACATGCTTAGCCTTGGGCGCCTCCCAGTTCTTCGGTGCCAGCACCTCAGGCTCGAACTCATCGGTGAGGATGGCTTCGAAGCGGAGGCTCTCGAAGTCGCGCAGCTTCTCTGCCTCGTCGGCGTTGAGAACGCCTTTGGCCTGAGCGGAAGCCAGGCGTTGCTCGAAGGTGAGGCCTTCCACCTCGCCTTTCGAAATCGCTTTCTGGAAGCGATCGTAGAGCGGCTCGACCTTGATCAGAGTGTCGAAGGCGATTTCCATGAGCCCGGTGGCATCATCCCGCGTCTCGCCCCAGAACGAGTGCTGAGTGATGCGGTCGCGCACGCCACCCGGCTCCATCATCAGCTTGGCCACTTGGCCGCCGATGCGATCGCTCGGCTCCTGATAGGGACGCCCGAGCGGGAACACCATCAGGCGCAGGAAGCGGCCCAGGAAGGCGTTCGGGAAGTTGGCGAAGAACTCGTCGAAGGCCTTGTAGATCTCGTAGAGCGAGTTCTCGACCGCCCACTGCACATAGGGCAGCTCGTCCTTCGGCTGACCGGCGTCGTAGTGGAACTTCAGCACTGCGGTCGCCAGATACAGCTGGCTCAGCACGTCGCCCAGGCGCGCAGACAGGCGCTCCTTGCGCTTGAGTTCGCCGCCGAGCACGCCCATGGCGACGTCGGAGACGAAAGCGAGCGCCGAGCTCATGCGCTCGAGCTGCTTGTAGTAATTAGCCGTCGGGCCGGAGACCGGCGCCTTCGCCAGCGCAGAACCGGTAAGGCCCAGCGTCAGCGCGCGCATGCCGCGGTTGATCGAGTAGCCGATGTGGCCGAACAGCAACTCGTCGAATTTACCGAGGTCGTTATCGCGCGCTGCCTCCATCTCCGGCAGCACGTAGGGATGGCAGCGAATCGCCCCCTGCCCGAAGATCATGAGATTTCGGGTAAGGATGTTCGCGCCCTCGACCGTGATCCCCACCGGAATGGCCTGATAGCCGTAGCCGATGTAGTTGCGCGGGCCGTAAATGATGCCGCGGCCGCCGTGGATATCCATGGCGTCGTTAAGCGTGGTGCGCATCATCTCGGTCATATGGAACTTGGCAATGGCCGAGACCACCGACGGCTTGATGCCGAGGTCGCCGGCGCTGGCCGTCAGCACGCGCGAGGCTTCGAGCCGATAGGCATAGCCGCCGATGCGCGCCATGGCTTCCTGCACACCCTCGAACTTGCCGATGGGCAGCTTGAACTGGCGACGCAGACGCGCATAGGCGCCGGTCATGCGGTAAGACAGCTTGCCCGCTGCGGTGCCCAGGGCGGGCAGGGAGATCGCGCGGCCCACCGACAGGCACTCGACCAGCATACGCCAGCCCTTGCCGGCCATTTCCGGACCGCCGATGATCCACTCCAGCGGAATGAACACGTCTTCGCCCTTGATCGGGCCGTTCATGAAGGCAAGCCCCATCGGGTAGTGGCGCTTGCCGATCTCCACACCCTCGTGGTCGGCGGGAATAAGCGCGCAGGTAATGCCCAGCTCTTCCTTGTCGCCCATCAGGTGATCCGGATCGTAGAGCTTGAAGGCAAGACCCAGCACGGTCGCCACCGGCGCCAGCGTGATGTAGCGCTTGGAGAAGTTCAGCCGGATGCCCAGCGTCTCCTTGCCCTTGTAGGTACCCTTGGTAACGATGCCGTAGTCGGGCATGGAACCGGCGTCGGAGCCAACGTCAGGGCCGGTCAGCGCAAAGCAAGGGATTTCGCGGCCGTCAGCCAGACGCGGCAGCCAGTAATCCTTCTGTTCCTGGGTGCCGTAGTGCATCAAGAGCTCACCCGGGCCAAGCGAGTTCGGCACCATCACGGTTACCGCCGCGGAAATGCTGCGCGTGGCGATCTTGGAGACGATGGTCGATTGCGCCAGCGAGGAATAGCGCTTGCCGCCGTACTCGCGTGGAATGATCAGGCCGAAGAAGCCCTTGTCCTTGATGTACTGCCAGATCTCCGGGGCGAGATCGTGGTCCTCGCGGACGATCCTGTCCTCATCCAACATGCGGCAGAGCTCTTCCACCTCGTTGTCGAGAAAGCTGCGCTCCTCGTCAGAGAGCTTGGTGACCTGCGTGCCGTCCAGGAACTTGTTCCAGTCGGGCTTGCCGCGGAAGAGATCCGCCTCGACCCAGACATCGCCCGCTTCCAGCGCCTCACGCTCGGTGTCGGACATCGGCGGCAGCACCTTGCGGAAGCCGTCGAAGATGCGCGCGGTAATGTACTTCTCGCGCAGCGACTTGACGTTGAGCAACGCCGCCACCGGCACGAAGATCAGCACGGCGATCACGGCACCCAACGCGCCGAGCACGCCGGTTGCCATCAAGCCGACGAGATAAACCGCGACAGCCGCGGTCCAGATGCGCAGGGAAGCGCCTTTATACGCAAGCGCCCAGGCGCCGGCGATCAGGATCAAGAACGCGATGAGGCCTGTCATGATTCCTCCTAATACCTAAAAGATTCCGTTCAACTTGCTCGGCTGACGACAAACTCGGGCAGCTGCTCGGGCAGCGGCGCGCGCAGCCCGGCGGCCAGAAACGGCACCAGCCGCTCGACCAGCGCCTTGGCGTTGTCGCCTTCGGAAATGCGAACACCCCGCAACAGATGGATCATTTCCGGGCCGGCCATGGTGTACGCCACGGTACCGACCAGGAAATGCAGGCGAATACTCAGTTCCCGGCGGGGCAGGTGGGGGAGCTGAGCGGAAAAGGCCGCCTTAAAGCGCGCCACGACGTCTTTGTTGAGCGCGCGCACGTGCTCGTTGAGCAGCGGCGCATGATCCGTGTAGGAACGCCCAATCAAGCACACGAAGCGATCGTTGCCGCCGGCTTCCTTCATCTCCAGATGCGGCGCGATGAAAGCCTCTAGCAGCGCTTCCAAGGTCGGCTCCCCGGCCTCCACTTCGGCCAAGCGACGCAAGCGCTCGGCATTGATCGGCATTAAGCGGCGGGTGAACACCGCCTTAATCAGCTCTTCCTTGGAGCCGAAGTGGTAATTCACCGCAGCCAGATTGACGCCGGCAGTGCTGGTGATCTTACGCATCGAGGTGTGTGCGAACCCAAACTCCGCAAACAGCTCCTCGGCGGCATCCAGAATGCGTTCCTTGGTGTCTTTTTCGGCCACTGGGCACCTCGAACGAGCGTATCATCCAAACGTTCGTTTGAACCATACGTTTGACCCATTTTCCTGTCAAGCGCGACAATGGCGTTTTGTTTTCCGGGCAGGTAGCATCTTGCCGGTTCTATAGAGCGGACGACTGATAACCGGTCAGGGGACGACTGATAACATAGATGGAGTGTGTGTCCACGGCTTATGGGTCACGTTAATCGAGAGGCATGAGATGACGACGAAAGATACCGAAGCGACCGGCGACCTGAACACCGAAGCGCTCCCCTGGGCGAAAGAATACGGTGACATCGAAGATACCACCTTCCGGCCGCTGCCCTTCAATAACGTCGCCGAGATGATTCGCGACGCTAGCCGCCAGTACGCGAATCACACAGCGTTTACCGTCGTGCTGCCCACGGGCGCCGCGGCCTCGCTGACCTATCGCGAAGTGGACGAACTCTCCGACCGCTTTGCCTACTACCTGCGCAACGATCTCGGGCTTTCGGCCGGCGATCGGGTGGCGGTGCAGATGCCGAACTGCTTGGCTTACCCTGTCGCCTCCTTCGGTATCTTCAAAGCCGACTGCGTGCTGGTGAACGTGAACCCGCTCTACACCGCGCGCGAGATGAATCACCAGCTCAAGGACAGCGGCGCCAAGGTACTGGTCGTCATCGACATGTTCGCCGACAAGGTACCGCAGGCGCTAGAAGGCACGCAGGTCAAACACGTTATCAAGACCAGCCTGACCAACTTCTTCCCGCCGCTCAAGCGCGTGCTCATCAACACGGTGCTGAAGCTGAAGAAGCAGATTCCGAAATCGGACTGGCCGACGATCCCGTTCGGCGCGACGCTGAAGAAGCAGGGCAAGGTCGACATGCAGGCTAAGCCTGAGACACTCGCCGTGCTGCAATACACCGGCGGCACCACGGGCGTGGCCAAGGGCGCCGAGCTCATGCACAGCAACCTGCTCGCCAACATCGCCCAGATCGAGATCATGAACGGCGATACGACCAAGGCGGGCGAGGAAGTCGTGCTGACGGCGCTGCCGCTTTACCACATCTTCGCCTTCACCTTTAACATGCTGTTCTTCTACCGCTCGGGCGGCCACAACCTGCTGTGCCCGAGCCCGCGCCCGGTAGATAACCTACGCCCGATGTTCGAGAACTACGAAGTCACCAAGTTCTCGGGCGTGAACACCTTGTTCCAGGGCCTGTTGAACACCGAGTGGTTTACCAGCAATCCGCCCAAGAAGCTCAACCTCACCATCTCCGGCGGCACGGCGCTGCACACCGCTGTGGCCGAGAAGTGGTTCCAGGTCGTGGGCAGCCGCATTCTCGAGGGCTACGGCCTCTCCGAAACCAGCCCCACGCTGTGCGTGAACCCGACCAAGGGCGAGAACCGCCCCGGCACCATCGGCATTCCGCTGCCGGGCACGCTGGTACGCATCGTTGACGAGAACGACGAGCCGGTGCCGGTGGGCGAGCCGGGCGAACTGGTCGCCAAGGGTCCGCAGGTGATGCGCGGCTACGCCAACCGCCCGGAGGAGACCGCCAAGGCGCTCAAGGACGGCTGGTTCCACACCGGCGACATCGCCATCATGGACGAGCGCGGCTACTTCCGCATCGTCGACCGCAAGAAGGACATGATCGACGTCAGCGGCTTCAACGTCTTCCCGAACGAAGTCGAGGACGCCCTGGCCATGCACCCGGACATCATCGAGGCGGCCGTCATCGGCGTGCCCAATGACAGCGGCAGCGAAACCGTGCGGGCGTATGTGTCCTCCAGCAATCCCAAGCTCACCGCTGAGGACGTGATCGCCTTCGCGCGCGAGAACCTGACGGCCTACAAGGTGCCGAAGCAGGTCATCTTCCGCGACGACTTGCCCAAGACCCCGGTCGGCAAGATCCTCCGCAAGGAGCTCAAGGAAGAAGCGCTGAGCGAGAGCAAGAACGCGTAACGCCTCCGCCCCGTTCGGCCGCGCCGCCGCGGCCGAACGGGCTTTCCGCTAAACTTTTCCGGCACCGCGCCGATACCCTCTCATGAACGGGCCGAACAACAGCCTGAGACGGCGGGAGGAGGGGCTCTGTGGCGCAGCAAGGCGGCTTCATCAACTGGTTCGTACCGGACCACATCCAAACTGATCCCTTGCTCGCAACGCGCGCTCGCAATGTGGTCGGCATTGCACTCGCGCTGATCTGCGCGGCGCTCTATTTCACCTTCAAGTACCGCAGCCTCGACGCCGACCTCGGCGCCGCCGGTACCTTGCTCGCCGCCCTGTCCGCCTGCAGCGTACCGCTGGCCCTGAAATACAGTGGCCGAATCGGGCTCACCCGCGACCTGGCGATGCTGCTCTTCAACGCCGTGCTGGTCTGGCTCGCCTATGTCGGCGACGGCATCATGGCCTCCAACATGTTCTGGTTCGCCGCGCTGCCGGTGGTCGCGGTGTTTCTGGGCGGCCGGCGCCCCGGGCTGGTCTGGGCCGGCATCGTGCTGGTCGAAATTCTCGTCATCCACGCCCTTGACAGCCGCGGCATCGTCGAACCGCTGTCGTCACTGCCGGCGGACCAGGCCGCGAGTCTGCAATTGTCCTCCGTGCTCGGCCTTACCGTACTGATGGCGGTCATGGCGAGCCTGTTCGAGGGCGCCAAGGTAAAGGGTTTTTACGAAGTCGAGCAGGCGCGCGCCGCCGCTGAGCACAGCAGCACCCAGCTCGCGGCCTTGCTGGAGCAGGTAGACGTGTCGATGCGCCAGGCGCGGCAAGAAAGCAGCCGCATCTCGCAGCGCGTGCACGACATGGTGGCGACCACGGCCCAGCAAAGCGCGCAGACGCGCTCCACCGCCGCGTCCATCGAAACGCTGGCGGAACTCAGCGCGCGCC
>JAJUGG010000092.1 GCA_029268285.1 Ectothiorhodospiraceae bacterium
AGCCCTTGCGCCCGGCCACGACCGCTCCTGTATTGGCCGCTGCGCGCCATTCGGAGGTCGAGCGCGTGCTCGCGCTCGGGGGGACGCGATTGCGCCTGCCCAACGCTCAGTAACGCAGGCGTGCCTGGCGGTCGCACTCCGGTCTGCCGCGTGCGCCTTGAGACGCTGCCGGTAAACAGGATCAGGAGAGTTTGTCCATGGAGATGGTTCAGGAAATCGGTCAGGGGAGCCGCGCAGGGTCATTGCGCAGCATGGCCTGGAGGTTATTCGAAGCCCGCGACAGCGCGTGGGCGCAGCACGCTTTTAAGTCGGCGGTAGAGGACGTGGTGCGCGCTTCGGGAGCAAAACATGTGTTGGAAGTCGGCGGCGGGCGTAGCCCGCTGTTTTCGCGGGAAGAGATTGACGCCCTGCAGGTCCGCTATGCCTGCAACGATATCTCCGAGGCCGAACTCGCGCGCGCGCCGGCTTACGTGGACAAGGTGTGTTTCGATATCGCGGGCGAGGTGAGCCTTGTGGATGCGTACGACCTGATTTTCTCGACCATGGTATTTGAGCACGTATCCTCCGGCGCTCGGGCTTACCGCAACGTCTTTCAACTATTGAAGCCCGGCGGGGTCGCCATCAACTTCCATCCAGTGCTTTTTTCGCCGCCGTTCGTGGCCAATTTGCTGCTACCGGAAGCGGTATCGCGCAAGGTTCTCAGAGCCTTCTTTCCACCTCAGCGCGTCGACAGCGCACCAAAGTTCCCGGCCCGTTATTCCTGGTGCTACGCCCATCGTCGCATGGAGCGCAAACTCAAGGGAGTCGGCTTCTCCGATGCATTGATCGTACCGTTCTACGGGCATGTGTACTTTCGAAGTATTCCGGTGCTGCGCGACTTGGACCAGCGCCTGACCCGCTGGGCCGAGCGCCGGGACTTCAGGCCGTTGGCATCGTATGCGGTAACGCTGGTGCGCAAATGAACGATCGGGTGGGTATTCGTCTGAGCGCGCCTTTCGAGCCCTTAGATGCAGAATGTGGGATCGCTGATTGTATTGCCTCAAGTAGGGCTTATTAGGAGACGGCCAGAACGCTAGGAGCAAAGGGATTTACCGGCCGCGCGCACCGGCATCCGCTGCGTGTGCGTGCCCACTCAGAGGGGTATACAGCCATGTTCGGAGCAAGCAGGGCGCTGTCAGGCGCCGCCGCCAGAGGAGGCGCGACATCACGGGTGTTGATAACACTGGTGCTTTCGTTGATTGGAGTCGGTATCGCCAGCGCTCAGGAAACGCTGGGAGCGGATGTCCCCGAGCTTGTCAAAGCCAGTGCCGCGGCTGAGACGGTTTATGTTTCGCCCACGGGAGCAGGGGATCGCTCGGGGCGCAACGAAGCGAATGCGATGGCGTTCAGCACGGCACGCGACCGCATGTCCTCCCTATCGTCCTCGACCGTGTTCGCCTTCGTGCCGGGAGTTTACTCGCTGACATCCGGAACGGCGCTTCGGGCGCCCAGCAGCGGGGTGCTGCATCTGCGCGGAGGCGATGGGGTCGTGTTCCGCGGCGATTTCAGCTACTCCAGGCCGGAGTCGAGTTCAGCCGGCCTGCGGCTGCGCAGCGGCAACGTGATCGTCGAAGGTATCCGCTTCGAGAATACGCGCAACTGCGTGCGCGCGGAGAATAACGCCACGCTTCGCAACGTCTACATCAAGGATGTAACGGCGAAGGATGTGCATAGCTGCATCAACATCGATAGGGGTCTATCCGGACCTATCGAGAACTGGACCGTTTCCGGCCTGGAAGTGGACGGCTACTACCGCGTAGGCGTTCGCCTTGGCGGGCCGAACGCGCGCGGGTTCAACCTGTCGGGGCTCCAACTGAACGGTGCGAACTCCGCTGGTGTGGACTACTGCTGGAAGGGCGGCATACAGCTGTACGAGGGGGTTTCCAACGTACGACTGGCGAATGCCCGCATCGTCAACAACATCGGCGATTGTACCGATTACCAGCAGGGCGATGGCATCGAGGCCGATGACACCGGCGGCGCGCCGCGCAATATCGAAATCCTGAACACCTACGTCGGCAACAGCGGCGATGCCGATCTGGACATGAAGGCCAACGGCGTGCGCATGTACAACGTCGTCTCAGCGGGCGGCCGCGGCACCTATTACAACTTCAAGTTCTGGAACTATCCGGATTACAGTTGCGAGGCTTGTGTCGGCGCCAATCCGAACTGGTTCCATATCATTCTGGTTAACGCTACGGCTCGCTTCACCGATGCTCAATTCTATGCGGACCGTACGGTGCCGCCGTGCGACTTGCGCCATCGCAGCGGGGGGCGTTCCCAGCTGATCCTGGATCAGGTATGGATGGAGGCCACCGAGCAACAGTTCAGAGGCTGCGAATCCAGCGCCGGTGGGGTCACGCTGGGCGAGATTCCGGCCGATCAGCGGCAGGTCGATCTGCGACCGGTCGCGCCCGAGCCGCCCGTGCTGCGTTCAGTGAATTGACCCTGCCGTTTGGGAGTATCCGGCAGCCGGGAGCGGCGTTCCTGCCGCTCCCGGCTCTCGAGAGTTTTCAAGCGTCGCGGGTGTTACAGGCGAGGCCCGCGATGCAGGGCTATCAAAGCCGCTTAGGGCGGCGTCTCCATCTTGGAATACGCTATACGATAGTTTCCGTCGCTGGATGCGGCCGGGCGCCCGAGCTGCGCGAGAAGGCGAAAGCCAGCCCTTTCGACGAGCTTACGGCACGCGGCGTTGTCGGAGCGTACGCACAGATAACTATCCCGCCAGCCGGCTTCGGCCATGTCTTGCAGCATCCCCTCAAGTAACTGCCGGCCATGGCCTTGCCTGCGCTGCGCTGAAAGGGTCAAGAGCTCTAAAACCATAGGCGCGGGCCTGGGTAACGCGAAACGACCGCTAAAGCCGGGCACCTGGCATTCATCGCGCTCCGCAAGCCAGCCGCTACTCACGATGCGGCCGTCGTGCTCAAGCGTGTAGATGCGTTCTCCGGCGGCAAGCCGCTCCAGCGCACCAACCAGAAACGCCTGGCGATAGCTTTTGGGCAACGCCGTGGCGAACGCATTGACGGCCTGCAGCGAATTCACCGCTAGCCCCGGCGGCCTCTCGCCGTACTCGCGCGCCGATGGATTTTGATGATAGATGAGGTGAGTCGGCCGCGGTCTTACGAGCGCGCGCGTCCGCTCGGCGACCTGCTCGGGCATCATCCGTAGCGCCCGGACTACCTGCTGCTTGATGCGGTGGGGCGGAAGGCCGCGCGCCCACAGTGCGCGGCGTAACGAGGTGCGTAGGTATTCGCGCGGACGCCTCAGCTGTGCCTGTAGCGCATTGGCATAGATCAGCGCTTCAGCCGTCGGCTGGCGTTGCGTCGCCATGGCATCTTTCCAGGTGTCGCCGCCTGGTGTGAGATCGAGCAGCTGCAATCCGTCTGCCGCCGCCATGCGCGCTGTCTCGTAGACCAAGAGCTTGCCCGGCGAGTGCGCAGACAGCTCAGGACGGTAGCAGCTCATCGCGAGGTGCAGCTCCCGGCGGCTACGCACGCAGATCATCGCCGCTGCGATGCGCTCATTCAGCATCATCGCCGTGACGTACAGTTGATCTGGGGCCCGACGCATCCAATCGAGGTGGAAGTCCGCCTTGCGCGTGTCGTCGGCAAAGCGCATCACGTCGTACTGCGCGCCTTGGCGAAAATCGTAGGCGGCGATGAAGTCGTCAAAGACCGCAGCCAGTTCCTCGGCGGTGCGCAGGCGTCGGAAACTCAAGGCGCCGAGGCGCCTTAGCCTGGAGAGTTTGCTCTTGTTGCCCTTTTTCCGCAGCGCCTTGGCCACTGCCGAGCTGTTCACTTCCAACAGCGGGCGGTGGTGGGTGCGTAGCAGCGTGCGCTTGCCGAGCGTGCCGCCGCGCTCGAGAAGGGCGAGGCAAGGCGCATCGAGCACGTAGCGCAGTTCGACCCGATGATGGGGGTAGCGCTCTGCAAGTAGGGCGAGCGCGCCTTTGGCGAAAGCGTCCGAGTCGCTGTCTCGGCACACCCAGCCCTGGTACTCGGCCTGATTGGCACCGACGCCCTTGAGGGCTTTCCCCTGCCTGGCCAGCGGCATGACGCCTCTGAGCTCCCCGTCGGGGGCGCGTGCGAACACTAAGGCGGCGTGCCAGTCAGTCGAATAGTGCGTCCACCATGTGACGGAGAATTCGGGAGCCACATAGGGCGTGCTCCACGTGCAATCGGCCAGCAGAGCCGTCCAGGCAGACTCGTTTTCCTGTGCCCAGCTAACGGCAGCTTCGCCTTCCAGCAGCGTGAACGAGAGCATTGCGCGCTCCATGCCTTGCTTATTGAGTTAGGCAGACGAGGGGTGCAGGGGCTTGATGCGCGAGGCCATCTTTGCCTCGTAGAGCGCCCTCACCACAAGGAGATTTGGGTGAGGGGGAGGCTCTTCAATAACAGGAGGATGCAGCCGCCTGAACGGCAGTCGTTGCTAAGCCGACATCCGCAGGGCCGGCTCATCCACGCCCCGCTGTCGGGCTTCGGCATCGAACCATGCCCGAACGGCCGGCGGTATGGATGGCTGTGGGATCGGTTCGGCGCGAAGCGTCTGCAGCAGCCGGCGAGGCTCCAGGTGAGATTTACGCCCGAGAAAAATGCTCTTGAACAGCGCCTCGGTAACGACGGCCTCGTCGCGCACCATCTGCTGCTCTATGAAGAACCACTTGTCGTCCCAGTACGCGATGCGAGTCTTTAGCTCGAAGCGATCCATCGGTAGCAGCTCGCGGCGGTAGCGTACGTGCGATGCGGCAATGGGCATGGCGAACTTCTGCTTCACCATCAGGCGCGTGAGGCCTGTCCGCGCGAAGAAAATTCCGCGCGCCATGTCCATCAGCGCCAGGTAGCGGACGTTGTCCATGTGGCCGCCGAGATTAAGGTCGGTCGGCCAGACCCGGAGCGGTAATGCAAGGGTTTGCAGAGGATCGTGGCGAGGCCCCAGCCACCCGCGCGCAAGCGCCGGCAGCCGGCGTAACAACATGCTCAAAACGCTGACAACCTTTGTAGCACAACCTTAAGGCGGCGCTATTGTAGCGGCTTTGCCGTGTAATGTTTGGATCGGTAGTCAGGGCCTAGGGCTAACCACTATGCTTGCCCGGCATTTTAGGCGCGCGCTATCTGCGCGGCAGGCTAAGCTGGAATCTAAGCGCCTTGTTAAAGGCCGGAATAACAATACCCATGGAAGGGAGTCCGCATGTCTGCAAAGTATGTTCGTCGTGGCTCTGTTTCTGTTCTCATCAGTTTGCTGACGACTATCGGCGTCGCGGCCTGCGGCGGTGGCGACGGAGGCGGTAGCGATGGGGGGCTCGGCGCGCCTAAGCCGGTGGCTTGTGCTGAACTCAGCGATATGTCGATTGCGGCCGAGAGAATCGGCCTGCCGACCAGCGGTGCTGTCGTAACCAGCACCGAGATCGTGGCCGGTCAAGGAGATGGCCCGGCGGCTATCGGCGAATACTGCAAGGTGTTGGGTGAAATCAAACCCGTCGATCCCGAAGCGCCACCCATCCAGTTCCAAGTCAACTTACCGGTCGAGTGGAACCACAAAGTCATGATGTTTGGCGGTGGCGGCTACAACGGCATCATCGCCACCGGCGAGGGGAACGTACATGCTGGTGCTGTCGATAAGCCCGTGCCCCTGGGGCGAGGGTACGCAACCTTCGGCAGTGACTCCGGCCACCAGGCAGGGCCGGCAACCAGCCGTGATGGCGCCTTCGGGCTCAACGACGAGGCCTTGCGCAATTTCGCCGGCGAGGCACTCAAGAAAACGCGCGACGCAGCCTGGGCTGTCATCACCGCGCATTATGGTGAGACGCCCAGCAAGACTTATTTTGCCGGTGGTTCCACTGGCGGCCGCGAAGCACTGCTTGCGGTTGGAAACTGGCCGCAGGACTTTGATGGGGCCATTGTCTTGTTCCCCGCCTGGGACGCGGTGTCGCTGGATCTCTTCTTCGGCCACATCACTCGAACCTTGGCTGAACCGGGGGCCTATACCAACCCGCAGGAGCGCCAGCTGCTGCTTGAGTTCGCGCTTGCGGCGTGCGACGGCCTCGACGGGGTTGAAGACGGTGTCGTCAGCAACGTGACCAAGTGCAACGAGGTATTCGACCCATCGAAAGCAAAGGTAAACGGTAAACCTCTTCGCTGTCCTGCAGGACAGGATACCGGCGATTACTGCTTGTCGGATGCGCAAATAAAGGCGCTGAAACGCATGAACAGCCCGCTGGCATTCAGTTACGCGCTCGCCAGCGGCGAGAAGCACTATCCGGGCTTCAATATCTGGGGTTCCGATCTTGGCCGGGCGATACCCGATGCCAACCCGGTGCAGCAGGCCTTGCAGCCGACGGTGATCTCCCTGGCGCTGGGAACCGTGCAGCCGGCAAGCCCGATGCCGCCGGTCGCGGCAGAGGGCGCGCCTCCTTATGGCAGCACTTTCTGGGACGAGTGGGTGCGTTACTTCGTCACGCGGAATCCTGAGTTCAATTCGCTAGCGCTGGATCCGGTAATCCCAGGCGAGTGGCAGTCGCGCATCATTGAGCTTTCGGCGCTTCAAGAAGTCACTCGGACTGATTTCTCGGAATTCCAGGCCAAGGGCGGCAAGATTCTGATTGCTCACGGCACGGCGGACGTACTGGTGAGCAATCGGGCCACTCAGGTTTTCATGAAGCGTCTGCGGGAAGCCATGGGCGCGGAAATGGTCGACAGCTTCGTGCGCTACTACGAAATCCCCGGCTACGGCCACGCCGCCAGCAGCATCTTCAACGCCGCATGGGATTCCGTGACCACGTTGGCGAATTGGGTAGAGAAGGGCGTGGAACCGACGGCGCAGGTCGTTGCCGATACCGCCGGTGTTCCCGGCCGAACGCGACCACTATGCGAGTATCCGAGTTGGCCCAAGTACATCGGCAGCGGAGATGTAAACGAGGCCGTGAGCTACACCTGCGTACTCGAGTAGGCGCAGGGCATCGCGAGCTTGGAGGCGGCCAGAGGCCCATCACCCGTAGCCGCGGTGATGGGCCTCTGGTTGAAGACCTTTGTATCATAAGCTTTTCACCGGCGTTGTGATCTCATGACGGCCTTTCTCGGCCTTGCCTTGCGCGGCGTCTATGCGCATTCTGCGCAGCTTTGGCGCGGCTATCGGCTAAATGATGCAATATCGTATTGAGGAACTTCGCACAGCCCTGGATTCCACCGACCTGACGCGCGGCGAGCAATACCACCGACTTGGTCGAGTGCGGCAGGTGGCGTGGCGCGGCTCACGGACGCTGGTAGCGGAGGTTGCCGGCTCCGAGCGGGTGCCGTACGAGTGCGAGATTCTGCTCGAGCGCGATCAGTACGGGCAGTTGGAGGTGGACGGTGCCTGCAGTTGTCCGGTCGGCTACAACTGTAAGCATGTTGCCGCGGCGCTATTGGCCGCGGCGGGCACGCGCCCGCGCCGACTGCCGGGCGGCATGAATGCGCAGGTCGAAGCGTGGCTGCAGACGCTGGCGGCCGCCGAAGCGGGCCGCGACCTTTATCCCGCGCACGTCAAGGATCGCCTGCTCTACATCTTGGATCTTCAGACTTTTCCGGGGCGGCCGCCGCGCTTGAGCGTCGCGCCCGTCAAAACGCGGGTACTAAAGTCTGGCGGCTACGGTGTAACCCGGCCCTACACCGGCTTTGGCGACGAGCGCTATGTGCTGCCCATCGACGAGGTCATTCTGAACCAGCTCGACGGCGTGACCTTGATGGAAGGAGACCGCTACCTGGACGGCCGCCAGGGCAGTGCCTTGCTCCAGCAAATAGTGGAAACCGGACGCTGCCATTGGCAAGACAAGGACAGCCCGCCTTTGCAGCTCGGCGAGGAGCGTTCTGCCCGCTTTCAGTGGCTGGCGGATGAATTGGGACGGCAATGGCTGCACTTGGAAGTCGACGCCCCGCTGCTGGCCCTGCCGTTGGAGCCGCCATGGTACATCGATCCAGTCGAGTACTGCTGTGGGCCGCTCGAGACGGGAGTACCGGCTCGCGTAGCCGGTGCGCTGGCGCAGGCGCCAGCGCTGGACCCGGAGGCCGCCGATGCCGTCGCGAAGCGCTTGCAGGAGCTGGACCGCAAACTGCCGCTGCCGCGGCGCCTGGAGCGTAAAGAACACCGTGGGCGCAACCCGACGCCATGCCTGTTGCTGGAGAGTCGGCCGGTGCGCAATGCGCCCGCTTCGACCTTCGGTACGGCTCCGGTGCGTGAATTTGCGAGGCTGGTGTTCGATTACGGCGGCCTGCGCGTCTCCGGCCCGGCACCGCACGCCACGGTGCCGGATCCGGAGCAGGAAGTGTTGTGGGAGCTCGAGCGCGACAGCCGCGCCGAGCAGCGTCATCGCAAGCGGCTGCGCGACTTCGCCTTCCGCGCCGAGGCGGCTGCGCCGGATACCTACACGTTGCCGGACCGGAATGCCTGGGCGCGCTTCTGGCTGCAGGGCGCGCCCGCGCTGCGCGCGGAAGGCTGGCAGGTGGAAGTGGATTCGCAGTTTCGGCTCCAGGTGGCCGAAATCGAGGACTGGTACGCGGAGCTGGATGAGGAAGGCCGCGATTGGTTCGGCCTGGAGCTGGGCGTAACGGTGGACGGGGAGCGGGTGAATCTCTTACCGATGCTGTCGGCGCTGATTCGCGATCTGCCGCCGACCAACTCGTTGGCCGGTATTCCTGACGAGCACTTGTTCCTGTTGCCGCTGGAGGACGGCCGTCTCCTCCCGTTGCCTGCGGCGCGTGTGCGCCCCGTGCTGCAGACCTTGCTGGAGCTCTACGACCCCAAGGCTCTGGACGACGAGGGACGCTTGCCGCTCTCGCGTCAGCACAGCGCAATGCTGGCGGATCTGGATCAGGCAGGAGCGCTGCGCTGGACCGGGGGCGAGCGTCTGCGCCGGCTAGGGGAGCGCTTGCAGAGCTTTCGCGGCATTGAGCCGGTTACGCCGCCTGAGGGCCTATGCGCCACGCTGCGCGGCTATCAGCAGGACGGCTTGAACTGGCTGCAGTTTCTGCGCGAGTACGAATTCGGCGGCGTGCTGGCCGATGATATGGGCCTTGGCAAAACGCTGCAGACGCTGGCGCATTTGCTCAAGGAAAAGGAGGCAGGGCGCGCCGACCGACCGAGTCTCGTCGTCGTTCCCACCAGCCTGCTGGGCAACTGGCGGCGCGAGGCGGCGCAGTTCACGCCTTCGCTGCGGGTACTCACGCTGCACGGGCCGAAGCGCCAGGCGAGCTTCAAGGAAATCCCGAACCACGACCTGGTGCTGACGACTTATCCTCTGCTCGGGCGCGACGCGAAAGCGCTCACCGAACATTGTTACCATCTGCTGGTGTTGGACGAGGCCCAGCACATCAAGAATCCACGCGCGCTTGCCGCCGAGGCGGCGCGCCGCCTGGAGGCGCGGCATCGGCTTTGTCTCACCGGCACGCCGCTGGAAAATCACCTGGGCGAGTTGTGGTCGCTGTTCCACTTTCTGATGCCGGGGCTGCTCGGCGACAAGCACCGTTTTCAGCAACTCTACCGCACACCCATCGAGAAGCAGCGCGATGACAGCCGCCGCGAGCAACTGCGGCGGCGTGTGGCGCCCTTCATGCTGCGGCGGACCAAGGAGGCGGTGGCGCCGGAGTTGCCCCCCCGCACGGAGATTTTGCGTACGGTCGAGCTGGAAGGCGCGCAACGGGATTTGTACGAGACGGTACGGCTCGCCCTGCACGAGCGAGTACGCGAGGAGATTGCCCGCAGGGGCGTGGCGCGCAGCCAGATCGTCATCCTCGACGCGTTGCTCAAGCTCCGCCAGATCTGCTGCGACCCCAGGCTGGTGAAGCTGGAGGCGGCGCACCGCGTCAAGCGTAGCGCTAAGCTCGACCTGCTGATGGAGCTGCTGCCCAAGCTTATCAACGAGGGTCGGCGCATCCTGCTGTTTTCGCAGTTCACCAGCATGCTGGCGCTGATCGAAGAAGCGCTGCCGAAGCGCCTGGAATACGTAAAGCTCACCGGTGAGACGCGCGACCGCGACACGCCCATCGCGCGCTTTCAGAACGGCGAGGTGCCGCTGTTCCTGATCAGTCTCAAGGCCGGCGGCACCGGGCTCAACCTGACCGCTGCCGATACCGTGATTCACTACGACCCTTGGTGGAACCCGGCCGCCGAGCGTCAGGCGACAGACCGTGCTCACCGCATCGGACAGGACAAGCCGGTGTTCGTCTACAAGCTGATCACCGAGGGTACGGTGGAGGAAAAGATCCTGGAGCTCCAGGCCGACAAGGCCCGCCTCAGCGCCTCCATCCTCGAAGAGGGCGCGAAGGGCGCGGGAAAACGCCTGGAAGCCGAGGATTTACAGGCTCTGTTCGAACCTTTGTAAGAAGAGCAGCCTTCGAGGGCAGATTAGCCGCCCTCGAAGGCTTTATGCTACTTACACCGCCTGCTCCATCGCCGAAGCCACCTCGGGCTGGGAGGCTTTCGCTGCGGCGCGGTAAAAGTGCAGATCCTTGTGATCCACCGGCCCGCGCTTGAGCAGTCTCACGTCGGTGTAGTAGTTCATCGACATTACCCACGGCTCCCGCGGCCCTTGGCGCGGCAGCTCGTCGATGGCGCGCTTCACGTACCCGGCGTCGAAGTCGAGCAGGGGGCGCGTGGGCATGCTTGGGTCCGGCACCTCGGGCTGGCAGTAGGCGTAGCCGTGCGCGTCCATGTAGCTCAGCAGGCGGCAGAAGTGCTGGCACACCAGATCCACCTTAAGGGTCCAGGACGAGTTGGTGTAGCCGATGGCGAAAGCCATATTCGGGATGCCGCTGAGCATCATGCCCTTGAAGGCGACCTTTTCCCGCAGCACCACCGGCTCGCCGTTCACCGAGAGCTTCATGCCGCCGAAGGGCAGCAGCTTGAGCCCGGTGGCGGTGATAATGATATCCGCCTCGAGTTCTTTGCCCGATTTGAGCGCGATGCCGTGCTCGGTAAAGGTTTCGATATGATCGGTGACGATAGAGGC
>JAJUGG010000093.1 GCA_029268285.1 Ectothiorhodospiraceae bacterium
CCAGTCCCGTTGCGGCGGCGCGTCACCACCCCAACAAAAGGCGCTATGTACTTCGACGATTGGCATGGCCTGTGGCGAGTCGTAGCGGTTGGCGTCCCGGCGTACCTTCTGTTGGTACTGCTATTGGTGGCGTCGGGAAAGCGCACGCTGTCGAAGATGAACGCGTTCGACTTGGTTATCACAGTGGCTATAGGCTCGACGCTTTCGAGCATTCTTCTGTCGAGCGATGTTGCTCTCGCCGAAGGTCTGCTCGCATTGACCTTGCTCATTTCGATGCAGTTCGTAATGACGTGGACGTCGGTCCGGTTCGAAAGCTTTAAGCATCTGGTGAAGGCAGAGCCGACTCTGCTCTTTCACCAGGGTCGCTTTCTAACTGAGAGCATGCATCGACAGCGGGTGACCGAAGAAGAAATCCGGCAAGCCGTACGTGCTCAGGGAATGCCTTCGCTCGATCAAGTCGAGGCTGTGGTTCTAGAAACCGACGGCAGCTTTAGCGTGATTCAACGGACCGAACTCGCCAAGCCGAGCGCGCTTAGTAATGTGGCCGGGTTGGAGGTTACGCCGCGGTCTTAGGCGTATGTCATCGTAAGGATTAGGAAACGGATTTCGAGGCGCAGGGACGCGCCTGGCGTATCAAGGAGGATGCTATGAAGGCGAAGCCTTTGGCTGAGCAGGTAATGGTCATAACCGGTGCGACCAGCGGCATCGGCTTGGCGACCGCCCGCATGGCGGCGGAACGCGGCGCGCGCCTGGTTCTCGCAGCGCGGAACGATGAAGTGCTGCAAAGTCTCTGCGACGAGATTAACGCTGCCGGCGGGGATGCCATCTGGGTGGCGGCCGATGTCGGTGCTCAGGAAGACGTGCGCCGCATCACCATGCAAGTCATGGAGCGCTTCGGCGGCTTCGACACTTGGGTCAACAACGCCGGAATCACGGCGTACGGGAGCCTGGAGCAAATCCCCCTAGCCGATCAGAGGCGCCTGTTCGACACTACTTATTGGGGCGTGGTTCACGGGTCGCTCGAGGCCGTCCCGCACCTCAAACAGTATGGCGGGACGCTGATCAATATCGGCAGTATCGTGTCCGATGTCGCGGTGCCGTTACAGGGGCCCTACAGCGCCGCCAAGCATGCCGTGAAAGGCTTTACCAATGCTTTGCGCATGGAAATGGACAGCGAAGGGGCGCCGGTCTCGGTGACCCTGATCAAACCCGGCTCCATCGATACGCCGTTTCCGCAGCACGGCAAGAATTTCCTGGATATGGAGCCGCGCAATCCGCCCCCTCAGTACACGCCGGAACTGGTCGCGGAGGCTATTCTCTATGCCGCCGAGCACCCCGTGCGGGAACTTTATGTGGGCGGCGGCGCGCGCGTGCTTTCGATCATGAGTACCTTAACGCCGGCGCTCACGGACCGGCTCATCGCGAAGCGCATGCCGGATTTGGTTCGCAGCCAACAAGCTGCACGGGACATGAGCCTCAACAGCCTTTACGGCCCGGGCGAGGATGGCGCCGTGCGCGGCGGCCATGAGCATGTGCTCGAGCGCAGCATCTACACCCGCGCCGCCATGCATCCGGGCATCAAGGCGGCGCTATGGATGGGGCTGGGTGCTGCGGCGCTGGCGCTGTTGGCCGCGGGCGGGCGCAGGACGGATGAGCGGTACCAGGAGTACGAACCCGAAGGCACCTCGGCCATGGACGATTTGCCACCCTACCCGCCGATTACGGCCACAGGCGCGATCTGAGCACTCAGGACGCCCGCTGCACTCGGCGACGGCTCCTAGTCATGAAAGTACTTCGAGGCCATGCTGCGCAGGGTCTGGCGGATTGCTCCCGCCGCATCAGGGTCGCCCTTGATGAGGGATCCGGCGTAGTTCATGGCCTGCTTGAAGGTGATATGCGGTGGTATGGGCGGCACGTCGGCATCCACGTAAGCATTGATCACCACCGGCCGGTCCCAGCGCATGGCCTCGTCCCAGACCCGCTCGACGTCATCCGGCTTTTCCATGCGCAGGCCGATGAAACCTAGCTGCTCGGCATACTTGTCGTAGGCGAAATCAGGAATATCCTGGCTCACCACGGCTTTGGGGTCACCCTCCATCACGCGCTGCTCCCAGGTAACCTGGTTGAGATCGCCATTGTTGAGTACCAGGACGACCAAGCGCGGGTCGCTCCACTGCTTCCAGTACTTGGCCACGGTAATGAGAGCGGCATTACCCATCATCTGCATTGCGCCGTCGCCGACGATGGCAAAGCCTGGGCGGTCCGGATGACAGAACTTGGCGGCGGTAATGTACGGCACGCCCGGGCACATTGTGGCGAGGCCGCCCGCCAGCGAGCCGATTTGGCCCTCCCGAGCTCGATACTGGCGTGCGTACCAGTTCGTGCCGGAACCGGTATCGCAGGCAATCAGGGCATTATCCGGTAGCCGCTTCGACAACTCCCAGATCACCCGCTGGGGGTTGATGGGATCAGCGTCGTCCATGGCGCGGGATTCAACAGTCTTCCACCAGTCCGTCACCCAGCGCTCGATTTGCTCGCGCCAGGCTCGATCCTGCTTTGGTCGCAGCAAGGGCGTGAGCGCGCGCAGGGTTTCGGCGGCATCGCCCTGCAGGTTGACCTCGGTGGGATAGCGCAGGCCTAAATTGCGCCCATCGATATCGATCTGTACGGCGCGAGCCTGCCCTTCCTCCGGGAGAAACTCCGCGTAGGGAAAACTGGTGCCGACCATCAGCAGCGTATCGCATTCGCGCATCATCTTATCGCTGGCCTCGGTTCCAAGCAGGCCTATGGCGCCAGTCACGTAGGGCAACTCATCGGAGAGCATGGTCTTGGCGAGAATGGCCTTGGCCACGCCGGCCCCGAGAATGTCCGCCACCTGCTTGACTTCTTCCGGCGCATGTTTGATGCCGGCGCCGACCAGCATGGCCACCTTCTCCCCACTGTTGAGGATCTCCGCGGCGCGTTCCAGACCTTCTTGCGAAGGCAGCATTCGAGCTTGGTCAAAGCCAATGCTCGAGAAAACGGAGCCGTGCTTTCGCGGCGGCGCCTCCATCTCTTCGCTTTGCAAGTCGTTGGGGAACACTAGGCAAGTCACATTGCGCTCGGCGAGCGCCACTCTCACCGCCTCGTCGACCAAATGGCGCACTTGGGCCGGGTGCTGCGCGCTCTGTACGTATTCGCGCGCCACATCCTTGAACAAGGCGGTGAGATCCACTTCCTGCTGATAGTTCGAGCCCAAGGCAGTGCGGGCTTGCTGGCCGACAATGGCGAGAACCGGCATATGATCCTTGTGGGCGTCGTAGAGTCCGTTCAGCAAATGAATCGCGCCGGGGCCCGAGGTGGCCAAGCACACACCCAACTCATTGGAGTACTTGGCGTGTGCTGTCGCCATGAAGGCGGCCTCCTCTTCATGGCGCGCTTGAATGAATTTGATCCGGTCGCGGCGCTTGGCCAGCGACTCGATCAGCGCATTGATGCCGTCGCCCGGATAACCGTAGATGCGTGTTACACCCCAGTCACTGAGCCGTTGGATCACGAAGTCGCTGACGCTTCCGGCCATGAGCAGATCCTCCGACGAGGGCTGATAAAGCAGCGTGCGGTGAGGCGAAATGATCGCGTCGATCAAGCCCTAGGTGTGAGGCCGTAACAGGCTTACGCAAAGGCTTGCTTGATAGCGGCGAGACGGTCTCGCATCTAATGCTGTGAGGGTCTTATGCTTGTGCGTTGTCCAAAGGAGGCGATCATGCGGGAAGCGATCGGTCAATGTCGTTGGGCTATCGCGGAGGGCTACATTCCCGCCTCGAGCACCGGCCCGGAGCCGGAGATGCTGAGTCATGAGACGGTCTGTTTGCTCAACACCGGCGATCGCGACGCCAAGGTGGAAATCACGCTTTATTTCAATGATCGCGAGCCGGTGGGACCCTACCGCATCACAGTACCCGCTCGCCGCACCAGGCACCTGCGCTTCAACGACCTCGACAATCCGGAGCCCGTTCCACGCGCTACCGATTATGCCAGCGTGATCGAATCCGACGTGCCCATCATCGTCCAACACACTCGTCTCGACTCGCGTCAGGCCGAGCTGGCGTTGCTCAGTACCCTCGCCTACCCGGCCGGCTAAGCGCTCCGCGGCCGCATGGGCGTCGGTCCAATTACCACAATGGCTCCCATTGAGACCATAGCCGCAGCGCTCCTATACTGGGTTTTCATCCAGTATTCTAGGCAAGCCTGTGGAGCTACCTGCTTACGCTGAACTGCACTGCATCAGCAATTTCAGTTTTCTGCGCGGCGCTTCGCACCCGGAGGAACTGATGGAGCGCGCTGCGTGCCTGGGATATTCCGCCCTGGCGCTGACCGATGAGTGCTCGGTGGCCGGCGTCGTGCGCGCGTATACCGCTGCGCGCGAGCACGGCATTCACTTGATCGTGGGCAGCGAGCTACAACTGCACGACGGCCCTCGCCTGGTGCTGCTCGCGCCCGATAGGCGCGCCTACGCGCAGTTATCGGCGCTGATCAGCCTGGGGCGATCGCTTGCGCCGAAAGGTAGCTACCGGCTCGGACGAGCCGAGCTCGAAGACGCCGTGCCCAGCTGTCTAGCCTTGTACCTGCCCGATGAGGCACCGGATGCCGAGTCCCTGGCCTGGTTTTGTCGGCACTTCGACGGGCGCGGCTGGCTTGCGGTAGAGCTGCTGCATCAGCATGACAATGCTGAGCGCCTGGAGGGTTTGCTACGGCTGGCGGAAACGCACGGCCTGCCGGCGGTCGCCTGCGGCGATGTGCACATGCACGCGCGCGGCCGGCGCGCGCTACAGGACACTTTGACTGCAATTCGCCTGGTCCGGCCGGTGGCCGAATTGGGGCGGCAGTTGCACAGTAACGGCGAACGCCACTTACGAAGCCGGGAAACGCTGGCGCGTTTATATCCGAAACACCTTCTCGACGAAACGCTACGCATTGCTGCGCATTGCCGGTTCGATTTGGGCGAGCTGCGCTACGAATACCCACGCGAGCTGGTGCCGGAAGGGCTCACGCCGAGCGCGCACCTGCGCGCGTTGACCGAGCAAGGCATGCGCCGCCGCTGGCCGAGCGGCGTGCCGGCGCGGGTCAGAGCGCAGATCGAGCACGAACTCGCGCTTATCGCCGAACTGCGCTACGAGCCCTACTTCCTCACCGTGCATGACATCGTCCGTTATGCGCGCAGCCGGGGCATTCTGTGCCAGGGGCGCGGTTCGGCAGCCAACTCCGCCGTGTGCTTCTGCCTGGGCATTACCGAGGTAGACCCTGCGCGCATGTCGCTGCTGTTCGAGCGCTTCATATCGCGAGAGCGCGACGAGCCGCCCGATATCGACGTCGACTTCGAGCATGAGCGCCGCGAGGAAGTCATTCAGTACATCTACCGCAAGTACGGCCGCCATAGAGCAGCGCTCGCTGCCACCGTCATCAGCTATCGCCCGCGTAGTGCGCTGCGGGATGTGGGCAAGGCTTTGGGCCTGGCGCCGGATCAGGTCGACAGGCTGGCCCGCAGCGTGCAGTGGTGGGACGGCCGGCGTGTCGCGCCCGAGCGCGTGCGGGAAGCCGGGCTAGATCCCGACAGTCCGGTGCTCAAGCGCGTGCTGGTGCTGGCCGGTGAGTTGTTGGGGTTTCCGCGCCATCTCTCGCAGCATGTCGGCGGCTTCGTCATATCGCAGGGACCGCTGTCCGAACTGGTTCCCACCGAGAACGCCGCCATGGAAGGGCGCACCATCATTCAGTGGGATAAGGACGACCTGGAGGCGCTGGGGCTGCTTAAGGTGGATTGCCTGGCGCTGGGCATGCTGAGCGCCCTGCACAAATCCTTCGACTTGCTACGCCGGCACTACCGAGTGGATCTCGACCTGGCTCGCGTGCCTGCCGAGGACCCGGCGACCTACCGCATGATCCAGCGGGCCGATACCGTCGGCGTCTTCCAAATTGAGTCACGCGCCCAGATGGCCATGCTGCCGCGCATGAAGCCGAAGAACTTCTACGACCTGGTCATCGAAGTCTCCATCGTCCGACCCGGCCCCATTCAAGGCGATATGGTGCACCCTTACCTGCGCCGACGCACCGGCGAGGAAGCGATCAGCTACCCCTCCGAAGCCGTGCGCGAGGTGCTGGAGCGCACCCTCGGCGTGCCGATCTTTCAGGAACAGGTCATGCAGTTGGCGGTGGTTGCCGCCGGCTTTAGCCCGGGCGAGGCCGACAGCCTGCGCCGCGCCATGGCGGCTTGGCGTCGGCGCGGCGACCTGGAGGGCTTTCGTGAGCGACTGCTGCGCGGCATGCGCGAGCGCGGCTATAGCGAAGCGTTTGCCGAACAGATCTTTCGCCAGATACAGGGCTTCGGCGAATACGGATTTCCCGAGTCCCATGCGGCCAGCTTCGCGCTGCTGGTCTACGTCTCAGCTTGGCTCAAGTGCCATTATCCCGAAGCGTTCGCCTGTGCGCTCCTAAACAGCCAACCCATGGGTTTCTACGCGCCGGCGCAGCTCGTGCGCGATGCGCGAGCCCACGGCGTGGAGGTGCGGCCGGTGGATGTCGCACACAGCGACTGGGATTGCACCCTGGAGGGCGCAAGCTGCTCCGGGCGGGCCGCGTTGCGGCTCGGCCTGCGACTGGTCAAAGGCCTTTCCGAGGCCGCGGCGCAGCGGCTGCTGACCGCGCGCAGCAAGGAGAGGTTCGCGAGCGTGCAGGATCTGGCCGCGCGGGCGCAGCTCGACAAGAAGGCCTTGAGCGCTCTAGCCTACGCCGACGCCCTCGCCTCCCTCGCGGGGCATCGGCGTAGCGCCTGGTGGGAGGTACTGGGTGTGGAATCCGGCCTGCCGCTGCTCGAAGGCGCCGCTGTGCAAGAGCAGCCTCCGGCCTTGGCGGCGCCGTGCGAAGCCGAGGACATCGGTGCCGATTACGCCTCCATGGGGCTCAGCCTCGGCCGTCATCCGCTGGCACTTTTGCGTCCGCGCTTGCGCCGGCTGCGCCTGCGTACAGCGGCCGAACTCGTAGAGGTCGAGCACAAGCGCCTAGTGCGTGCCGCCGGGCTTGTGATTACCCGGCAACGTCCCGGCTCGGCAAGCGGCGTTACGTTCGTGACGCTGGAAGACGAGACCGGCGTCATCAACGTCGTGGTGTGGAAGGATCTGGCCGAGCGCGCGCGCCGTACCTTATTGAGCTCGCGCCTGTTGGGCGTGGTGGGGATCTGGGAGCGTCAGGGCGAGGTTACCCATCTCATTGCCGGCAGGCTGGTGGATTACAGCCACTTGCTCGGCGACTTGCAGACGCGCTCGCGCGACTTCCATTGATACCCGTCTCACCGGCCGCAGAGGCCGGCGGAGCCTCGGATTATCCCGATTCCCCGGCTCTTGTGAAGGTGTTCTCACTCCCCCATTCCGAACCCCAGAGAGCATCACAACCCGGCGCGCCGGGCGCCGCGAATCGATAACCAGAGGCTAACCGGCGAAGGATCCGATATGACCAAGGCCATACTGTTGGCAATCGCGGGCGCTTGCACAGCGCTAGCATTACCCGCTCAGGCCCAAATCATCCACGGCGAGATTACCGATGCGGAATCCTGCAATCGCTACTTCCGCGGCGCGGACGGAGGCGGAATCGACGCGGATGGTGAGCGGCGCTTGTACGCGGTCGAGCTGACGCGGGACGAATACATTCTCACGCAACTCAACCAGTCGCTTCGGGCTGCCGAAGCATTGGATGCCGACACGCTCACCGTCCGGGTCGATGACCGTACCGTGACCCTCGGCGGTTTCATGAAAGATGCCGAGACCCGCCGCGAGGCTATCGCACTCGCTGCGGCCATCCCGGGCGTGCAGGAAGTCAATGCCGACCTACTGTGGGTGGAGGGCAGCGCTGACCCCGCCACGGTGGCAGCATTGCCACCGCCTTTGGATCAAGCCGCCGCAGAGGACTCGGACGCACAAGCCGATTAAGGGCAGCGGTCGGTGAGCTGTTTTAATAGGTGGGTAGAAAGATGATTAGAACAAGCGTCGTCGCATTCGGTTTCAGTATGCTGGTCGGCTTGGCAAGCGCTTATGCCGCAGAATCCAACGCCAGCGACCCCGCGGAGCAGGTACGTCAAGCGCTACGGAGCGATCCCAGCTTCGCCACGGTAAGCGTGGATCAGGACAACGGCATCGTAGTGTTGAGCGGGCAGGTCGGCTCGGCGTCGACAGCCAATCGCGCGATCAGTGTGGCGCGCGGCGTACCCGGCGTCGAGCAGTTGCAGGCCGATTTCTCAATCGAGGAGCATACAGCCGAGCGTTAACCCCTCCGGCGCTTTTTAGCCGGAATCACCACGACCGCGCTGCTTGAACTCGGCCAGGCGGCGCCGGTCTCGCTTATTGGGCCGGCTGTCCGGCACGGGGACGCTGCTGGCCTTCAGTTCGGCCGCCAAGGCTTCCCGTCGCTCAACGCTTTCGGGCGTCTCCGCATACAGCGCCTGCGCCTCCTTGGCCGGCCCCCGCCGCTCCGAGAGCCCCAGCACATGCACGACATGCTCGTACGGCCCCTTACGGATGGAAAGTTCGGCGCCCGGCTTGATCGCTTTGGCCGGCTTTGCGCGGACGCCGTCCACCTTCACCTTGCCGCCGTCGATGGCTTCCACCGCGAGGCGGCGGGTCTTGAAGAAACGCGCGGCCCAGAGCCACTTATCGAGCCGCACACTGTCGTTACTGCTATCGTTCAAACCGCTGCCGAACTCCCCACGCGGATGCCGGGCCCGTAGGCGCCGGAAATATACTGAACCAACTCGGAAATCTCGTGTTCCTGGCCGTCCACCACCTGGTTGATCAGGTCGCGCATGGATACCAGGCCGACGATTTGCCCATTGTCGATCACCGGTAAGTGACGAATGCCCTTGGCATCCAGAATTACCATGGCTTCGCTCACTGTGTTCTCCGGCCGAATGAAAACCAACTCGGTGGACATCAAGTCAGACACCGGGGTAATCGCCGGATCCACGCCGCCGTCGACCACGCGACGCAGAACGTCACGCTCAGTAAATATACCTTCCAGAACCTCGCCTTCGGTGACGACGACTGCCCCAACGTTATGCGCGTTCATGACTTTGACCGCCGTGGAGATCGTGTCGTCCGGGCGGACGGCGTGCAGCTCACCACGCTTACGATCGAGTATGTCGCGGATCGAATAATCCATTTCAGTTCTCCGGACCAATGCCAACAGAGACAGCGACGGGCGGAATGCCCCTCGACGTCGCAGCCGACGTTCCTGTCGACAGCTGCTTACTGTAGTTATAGGCCTAGATTGCGCGGGGGGAAAGTGCCGCAGCCAGAAGATTGCAAACCCCCTCGACTGCGGCCAAAAGATCCGACTACACCAGCGCCACGTCCGCCACGACGATGCCGTCTTCATCGGCGTAAAGGTAATCGCCAGGCTGGATGGTGATCCCGGCGAAGGTCACCGGCACATCCCGCTCGCCAACGCCTTTCTTGACGCTCTTGAGCGGATGCGTCGTAAGCGCCTTGACGCCCAGATCGATAGTGGCGATATCGGCCGCGTCACGAATACAGCCGTAAACTACCACGCCGGACCAGCCGTTCTGCCGCCCCAGCGCCGCAAGCTGGTCGCCCAGCAAGGCACAGCGCATGGAGCCGCCGCCGTCGACCACGAGCACCCGGCCTTCGCCGGCCTCCTCCAGCGCCTGGCGCACCAGCGAGTTGTCCTCGAACACCTTGACAGTGGTCACCGGACCTTCGAACAGCTTGCGCCCGCCATAGTCCCGGAACATCGGCGTGGCAATGCGCACGCGCGCGGAATACTCATCGCAGATATCGGTCGTTTTATTGTTCACTAGCTTGCCTCCGAAAGACTGTGGCTAGAACGTAACCAGCGCGCGAGATCGGCGCAAGTCGCACGAAAGCATTGACATTGAGCCGAGGGGTCGCAGAATGATCGATGCCTTGCGCGTCATGCCGCGCATCTCCGAGGTATTCCTATGCACCCGACTCTTGCGCCCGGGGCCGACGACACGGCCGCAGACCTACGTTCGCTTCTGGCACGGGCCGGAAGGCCGGTGCTAGTGGCCGTAGCCGGCGACAGCGGCAGCGGTAAGAGCACCTACACGCGGGGTATTCGACGCCTGTTGGGCGCCGACATGGTTTCCTATATCTCCCTCGACGGCTATCACAAGGAAGACCGTGAGACGCGCCGACGCACCGGGCGCCTGCCGCTCGATCCGCGCGCCAACGACCTGAAGCTGGTGAAGGCTCATCTCCGGGCCCTGCGTGCGGGGCACCCGGTGGAAGTGCCGATCTATAATCATCAAACCGGCACCTTCGACGAGCCGCGCCTGATCGAGCCGACGCCGGTAGTAATCGTCGAGGGCCTGCATGCGCTATATCCCAACTTCCTGCCCTACTACGACTTCACGCTGTTCGTCGATACCGACCGCGAAGTCAAATGGCGCTGGAAGTTCGAGCGCGACGTCAACGCCCGCGGCTACAACGCCGATGAACTTCGGCGCGAAATGCAGCGGCGCGAGATCGCCTACCGGCGCTGGATCGATTTCCAGAAGACCGAGGCCGACGTCATCGTCAAAGTGCACGAGAGCGAGCTCAACACCCTTGCGGTTCAGGAGTTCGAAGGCCGCTTGCCGGAGAACTGCTTCCACATGGAGATCATCGTCACGCCCACCGACATGCCCTTGCCGTCGCTCTACATGCCGGTGGATTTCAACGGCATGACCAAGCAGGACGCTCTGCCCTTCATGCTGGCGAACGTGCCCAGCAGTTATTGGGGCAAACCGGTCAATGTCGTGCATGTCGACGGCGTCGTGCCGCTGCCGGCGATGGCCGCGCTGGAACAGGAGATGAAGCGTTTCACGGGCTTGCCGACCGCCTTGACGGATGACGACACCGACAGCGACAGCCCGCCCTCCACGCTGCGCTTCGCGCAGTTGGTGGTAGCCTGGCCGTTTCTCGGTCATGTGGCCGGGCTTTTGCAGCAATGGTGCGC
>JAJUGG010000094.1 GCA_029268285.1 Ectothiorhodospiraceae bacterium
ATTGAGCGCGCAACGATAGCAGCTGTTCCCTAGGCGCTCAAACGCCGGCGGTTGACAGGCGGCAAGGTGCGCGTTGCAATCACCGCTCCACTGAAGCGTGTACGACAGACCATGGACTTCCTCCCACAGCTGGCTTTGGACATCCGCCTCGGCTCGGGCGTGAGCTTCGAGGGCTTCTACCCCGGCGCCAACGAGCAGGCGTTGACGGTCGTGCGCGAACTCGCGGCCGGCCGCGGCGAGCCGTTTCTCTACCTGCACGGCGCGGCGGGGCTAGGCAAGTCGCACTTGCTGCAGGCTGCCTGTCAAGCTGCGGCACGCGATGGCGCAGCCGTGGCTTATCTGCCTTTGAGCGAGGCGGCGCAGTGGTCGCCGGAAGTGCTCGATGGCCTGGAAAGCCTGTCGCTGGTCGCCATTGACGATCTGCAGTGCGTCGCCGACAAGCCGGAATGGCAGGAAGCCTTGTTCCACCTCTACAACCGTCTGCGCGACGCCTCCGCGCGCTTATTGGTTGCCGCCGACCGTCGTCCGGCCGAGCTCGGCCTGGCGCTGCCGGACCTGGTTTCGAGGTTGCAGTGGGGGTTGGTGCTGCGCCTCGAGGATCTTGACGACCAGCAGAAACTGGAGGGCTTGCGCTTCCGTGCTCGCTGCCGAGGCTTCGAGCTGCCGCAGGAAACCGCGCAGTACTTGCTGGCGCACTACCCGCGCCAGTTGGGCACCTTGTTCGGCTTGCTCGATCGCCTGGACGAAGCCAGCCTTATGGCGCAGCGGCGCTTGACCATCCCCTTCGTGAAGAAGGCCTTGGAAACTGCGGAGTAAGGGGCGCCGTTACGCCGCAGCCTCTCGCGTACCGCGAATGAACAGAATCGCGAGCAGGAAATAGCCTAGGCTCAGTACGATTTCTACCGCACCCAGCCAGACCAGTAGTCCGCCACTGGCGGCTGCTGCGACGCCATGCGCGAAATAGAGGCCGATTAGCAGCGTGCTGCCGGCAATGGCGCGCCGGCGACCGTGCAGGAGCCCGCGTAGCGGAAGCAGCAGCGGTCCGACCAGGACGGCGATACTGGGCGCGATAAGCGCCCTGTCGGGCGGGGCCAACAGCGTCAGCCACAAGAGCAGTAGGGCGATCAGCGCGAGGTACAGCGCAACAGCCGCGCGGTGCATATGCCGAGGATTCATGAACGGCGCCCCGCGATCAGCTGCATGGCCGTTTCCGCAACCCGCTTGCCGAGCGCGCGGCACAGCAAGGCTTCGTCTTCGGTAATGGGCGTGCGGTTGTCCTCGCCGGCCCAGTGACTAGCGCCGTACGGCGTGCCGCCGCTGCGGGTGGTGGACAGAGCTCGTTCGGTGTAGGGCAGCCCGACCAGGAACATGCCGTGGTGGAGCAACGGCAGCATCATGGATATCAGCGTGGTTTCTTGACCGCCGTGCAGCGAGCCGGTGGAGGTGAAGACGGCGGCAGGCTTGCCGGCCAGCGCGCCGGATAGCCACAGCGAGGCCGTACCGTCCAAGAAGTAGCGCAGCGGTGCCGCCATGTTGCCGAAGCGGGTGGGGCTGCCCAGGATGAGCCCGTCGCACTCGGCGAGATCCTCTAGCTCGGCGTAGGGGGCGCCTTCATCGGGTACCGCGGGCGCCGTGGCCTCGCAGACGGTGGATACGGCCGGCACCGTGCGGACGCGCGCGCGCGCTCCCGGTGCCTGCTCGACGCCGCGGGCGATATGATCGGCCATGTGCGCCGTAGAGCCGCCGCGGCTGTAATAAAGGACCAGAATCTCGGCCATCAGGGAAGAATCTCCAGCACCTGCTCGGGCGGACGACCGATGGTGGCCTTGTCGTCGACCACGACGATGGGTCGCTGCAGCAGTTTGGGGTGCTCATGAATAGCGCGGATGAGCTGGTCGCGGCTCAGGCTCTGATCGTCGAGCCCGGCATCTTTGTATTCCGCTTCGCCGCTGCGGATGATTTCGCGTGGCTCCGCGCCGAGCTTGCGCAGCAGGTCTTCGATTTCTTCGACACGCGGCGGGGTCTTCAGGTACTCGACAATCTCCGGCTCGATGTTGCGCTCCTGCAGCAAGGCGAGCGTCTGACGGGACTTCGAGCAGCGCGGATTGTGATAGATCTTTATGGCCATTTGCTTGGCTGCCTCCTTGTAAAGCGCTATTCTGCTTCCACTAAAACGAATGAACTCGACTACAGGCCAGGATGGTGAGCGAGGTAGTTGCAACGCCCGACAAGGCTAGATCCAGGACGTTCGCCGGATCAAGAGCGAGCCTGCGGCTTATTCCCTTTATTCTGTCACTTCTCGTGCTCGGCTGCGCAACCGCCCCGGTACAGGAGTTGAGCGATGCTCGGCAGGCGTTGAAGGCGGCACGCGCCGCCAACGGCGATCTCTACACGCCGGAAATGATGGAGCAGGCGGAGTTTTCGATCACGCAGGCCGTAACCAGGCTTTCCAGCGGCGATTATCGGCAGGCGCGCGAAGCCGCCTTGGCGGCAAAACATTATGCGGTTCTGGCTCGACAAGCTTCGCTTTCAGTCCAAGCGCTCGAATGACGTCGAGCAGCAGCGCGGTTGGCGTGCCGCGCTGGTGGAGCCGCGCCGCTTCGTCATCTACCTGGTTGGGCGCCTGGCGCGCGACAACTGCCTGCGTAACGCATCCACGCTGGCCTACACCACGCTATTGTCTATCGTGCCGCTGCTGGCAGTCGCTTTTTCCATTCTTACCGCTTTCCCGGTCTTCGAGCCTTTCAACGACCGTATTCAGGCCTTTATCTTCGCCAATCTGGTGCCGGCCTCCGGCGAAGTCGTGCAGCGCTATATCGAGCGTTTCACGGAGAATGCCGCCAGCCTCACCGCTGCCGGCCTGGTAGGGCTTGTGGTCTCGGCGATCCTAATGATGTCAGCGGTGGATCGCGCCATTAACGACATCTGGCACGTGCACCAGCACCGCTCGCGGTTGCAAGGCTTCATGGTGTATTGGTCGCTGTTGACGACGGCGCCGCTGTTGCTGGGTGTGAGCTTTGGCCTCAGCTCCTATCTCGGCGTGCTGGAGGAGTTGTCGCCGGTCGCGCTGTCCGGTCCGCGCCAGGTAATGCTGGCGATTACGCCATACCTCGCGGAGGTCCTGGCCTTTCTGTTTCTCTACGCGGCCGTTCCCAATCGGCGGGTACCGCTGGCGCATGCCTTCATGGGCGCGCTCGTCGGCGCGCTGCTATTCGAATTGGCAAAGCGCGGTTTCGGTCTCTACGTTAGCCAAGTACGCACTTACGAAGCGGTCTACGGCGCGCTCTCGGCGCTGCCCGTGTTCCTGCTTTGGATCTACGTGTCCTGGGTCGTGGTGCTGACCGGGGCGGAATTCACTCAAGCACTGTCGGGCTATCGCCTCGGCCGGGCCGGCAGTTTCGGCGATCCGCGCTGGAAATTGGCCTTGACCGTACGCATCTTGGGGCATCTATGGCGCGCTCAGCAAACCGGGCGCGTGCTGAATGGGCGCATGTTGATGCGACACGAGCCGGATGCGGGCGAGGAAGCGATTTCCGAGTGCTTGCGCGACCTCATGCGGGCGCGGGTCGTCGTCTCGGCCAACCGAGGCGGTTATGTGCTGACACGCGATCCCAACCGTTACACGCTGCTCGATTTATACCGCAGCCAGCCCTTCGTGCTGCCGCAACCGGGGCAGATTCCGGCAGAGGGCGGCCGACTGAGCGAGGTGCTGTACCGGGCCGCGGAGGGCGCGCAGCGCGAGCTCGATGTGAGCTTGGCCGAGCTGCTGGAGGAGGCACAGGAGGCACCGAAAGCATGATTTGCAGGCGTTATTTCGTGATGGGACAAGTGCAGGGCGTGTGCTACCGCGCAGGTGCCCGTGACAAGGCGCTGGAGCTGGGGGTGGACGGCTACGCGCGCAATTTGCCGGATGGCCGGGTCGAGGTCTTGGCGGCCGGCCCTGAAGATGCGCTCACCGATTTCGCGCTTTGGCTCGGTTCGGGGCCGCCGCAGGCCGTTGTGGAGGCGGTCGAGCGGGAAGATGTGGCGGAGCAGCCGGAAAAAGGGTTCTATATTCGCTGAAAGCCGTTCGCGGAAGATTTCGGTCGATCAGGCTATGCGGATAGGTCTAAAGTGCCCCTATCTCGAGCTGCATTATCGGCTTTCAGCTTTACGCCTTGTCCGATACATGAAAACATAATGCGCGCGCACGGCCTCTGCGGCCGGATGTAAGCGATCCTTTCCGACTCGCGGTGGTTAAACGGGGGTTTAACTGCCACTGCGGGTCCAGCTCACACGCGAGGGAGTCGATGACAATAAAAAGCGTACTTTTGCGCGGTGCCGTGTGCCTGGCGCTCGGCGTTGCCGGCGTGGGCATGGCGCATGCCGCGGGCGATCCGGAGGTCGGAGCTCGCAAGGCCAAGACCTGCCTTGGCTGCCATGGCGTGGCGGGTTCCCGCAACGCCTATCCTTCCTATAACGTCCCCAAGCTGGGCGGTCAGCATCCGGAGTACTTGGTCACCGCCATGCAGGCCTATCAGCAAGGGCTGCGTGACCACGACACCATGGAAGCACTGCTGTCCGACCTGTCCGATGAGGACCTCCAGGACATCGCAGCGTTCTTTGCGCAGCCGCGGTCCGTGCAGCACGGCGGCGAGTAGGAGGCAAGCACATGAAACGACTAGCAACGATTCTTTCCGTGCTGAGCCTAGCGCTGGTATCACTGCAGGCTCACGCGGCCGGCAGCGTTGGCGACGCGGGGGCCGGCAAGGCCATCGCCGAGCAGGTTTGTGTGTCCTGCCACGGGCTCGACGGCAACTCCCAGACGCCGCAGTTCCCGCGCATCGGCGGCCAGTACGCTACTTACCTGGTCAAGTCGATCAACGACTACAAAACGGGCCAGCGCAACAATCCGATCATGAACGGCATCGTTGCGAGCATGAGCCAGGAAGACATCGAGAATGTCTCAGCGTACTACGCGCAGCAGAAGGGTGATCTGCACGTCAAGCAGGTGCCAAACTTCTAAAGCCGTAGGCAAGGGTCGAAAGCCGCGCGCCGAGCGCGGCTTTTTTGTTTCTGCCACGGTGCGCATAATCCCGTTGAGGAGCCACGATTTTCAACGGCGGAGACTTCACCATGCGCGCACTCCTTTTGTTGGCCCACGGCAGCCGTCGGCAAAGCTCCAACGACGAGATCCGCGCGTTGGCGGCGCGGGTGCGCGAGCGTGCGGCGGGTGGTTTGCAGCTTATCGCGCCGGCCTTTCTCGAGCTCGAAGAACCCTCGATTGGTGCGGCGATTGACCAAGCAGTTGCGGCCGGCGCCGACGACATCCTGCTATTTCCGCTGTTTCTAACCGCCGGACGTCATGTCGCCGAAGATATCCCCGCCATCGTCCGCGAAGCGCAGGCACGGCATCCCGCAGTAACGCTGGAACTTAAGCCGCACCTTGGCGCAGCGAGCGGCTTGACGGACTTGGTGTTGAACGAGTTGTAGCGAGCGGACGGAGCGATGTGGCGCTGCACTCGCTATAACCCTTCCCCTGCCGATTCGATCATTTCTCGATAACCTTCGCGGTAGGTCGGATAGAGAAGGCGATAACCGCTTTGCTTGAGTTTGGCGTTCGAGCAGCGCTTGTTGCTGCCGCGCAAGCCGCCCGGCGGGGCAGGCTGGCGCTCGGGGCGCGGCAAGTTCATAAGTTCGGCGAGGTGGTCCATCAGTTCGCACTGGGTGCAGGGTGCGTCGTCAACACCGAGATAGAGGCCTTCCGGAACGTCGACGCGCAGTAGGTGCTGCAGAATGCCGATGCAATCCTCGCGATGGATGCGGTTGGTGTAGTGCGGCGGCTGCGCGGCGCAGGGTTCGCCCGCGCGGACCTTGCGCAGCATGCGCTCGCGGCCGGGGCCGTAGATGCCGCCGAAACGTACCACCGTCGCGGGCAGGGCGCTTGTCCGCGCGATCTCCTCGGCTTCCAGCATGCGTTGCCCCGAAAAGCTGCGCGGCTCGGCAGGAGAGCGCTCGTCGACCCATTCGCCTTCAATCTGACCGTATACCGCAGTGCTGGAGACCAGGACGAGGCGCGGGCGCTGTTCGCCCAGTTGCGCGATGAGATTACGTAGTCCTTCCACGTAGGCAAGCCGGTAGGCTTCGTCTTCGTAGCGCCCCGGGGTCGCGAGATACACGACGGCATCCAGCTTCTCCGGCAGGGCTAGCGTATCGGGGCGGGTCAAATCGGCGCGCAAGGTATTCAGCGGCGCCGGCAGGGGGTCGTTACGTCGGCGTAGACCCCACACTTCGCTGCCTTCGGCGGCCAAGCGCTTACCAAGATCGGTGCCGAGGTCGCCGCAGCCGGCAATGAGTACACGCTGCAGAGCCATGCTTCCTCCGTAACGGTAAAGGACCAGGCTCGATTATGGCAGCCGAAAGCGCGCCATGCATGGGGGTGGCAGGCGTCTGATCGACGCGCTGGCGCGGCTACCCGCTGCGCTGCTCACGCTCGGGTTAATGCGCGAACCACTTCTTATCCATGGCAGCGTAGACGAGCTTCGGATAGAAGTGGCGACCGTAGCTGCCGTTGTAGCGGGCCAGTGCCTCGGTGAGGTCGCCTTTGGCGATGTCCAGGTAGTAGCGCAGGATGGTGCAGCCGAAGCGCAGATTGGTGTCGACGTGGAACAGGTTGGCGTCCGGCATGTCCAGCTCGTCCAGCCAGAACGGCATGATTTGCATCAGCCCGCGCGCGCCGGCGTGCGAGATGGCGAAGCGGTTGAAGTTGCTCTCCACCTGAATCACGGCCAATACAAGATTGGGCGGCAGGTCGGCGCGCCTGGCTTCGCGGTGAACCAGGCGCAGCAGCTCGATGCGCTCTTTAGGGTCCGGCACACGGTCGGCGAGGCGCTGCGACATGTCCATCAGCCACACCTCGGCGACGTAGCGGTTCTCGAAACTCTCGGTATCGTTGACCGCTTCCATTAGCGCTGCCCGCAGCCCGGGCTCCACAGCCTGGCCCTCCTGGGCCTGTAGGCCGCCAAACGGCAGGGCGAGCAGCGCGAGTGCCAGAATCAGCGCTCTCATGCTTGGGCGATAAATTCCTTCAGCTGCGCCAGGGCCACGTCCTGGCTCTCGCTGTCGCGGCGGCCGCGGTACTCGACCGTGCCGGCCTCCAGGCCGCGATCGCCCACCACGATGCGGTGCGGGATGCCGATCAGCTCAGCGTCGGCGAACTTCACGCCGGGGCGGGCGTCGCGGTCATCCCACAGCACGTCATAGCCGGCCTCGGTGAGTTCGTTGTATAGCCGCTCGGAGGCTTCGGCGACCGCGGGCGAGCGGTGCATGTTGAGCGACACCAGCACCACGTCGAAGGGGGCGATCGGCTGCGGCCAGATGATCCCGCGCTCGTCGTGGTTCTGCTCGATGGCCGCGGCCACGACACGCGACACGCCGATGCCGTAGCAGCCCATGGTCATGACTTGTGCCTTGCCGTCTTCGCCCAGCACCGTCGCATTCATGGCACGGCTGTACTTTTCGCCCAGCTGGAAGATGTGGCCTACCTCAATGCCGCGCCGAATGCTCAGCGTGCCCTTGCCGTCCGGGCTCGGGTCTCCGGCGACGACGTCGCGCAGATCGGCGACTTCCGGCTCCGGCAGGTCGCGGCCCCAGTTGACGCCGGTCAGGTGCTTACCGTCGACGTTGGCGCCGCACACGAAGTCGGCGACTTTAGCGGCGCTGCGATCGGCGATGACACGGATCTTCAGCCCCACGGGGCCTACCGAGCCCGGTTCGGCCCCGGCAGCGGCTTTGACCTGCTCGGGCGAGACGAAGGTGATGGGGCTGACGATGCCCTCGAGCTTCTCGGCCTTGATCTCGTTGAGCTGGTGGTCGCCGCGCAGCACCAGGGCTACGGGCGTGCCGTCCTCGCCCTCGACCAGCAGCGTCTTCACGCACTGCGAGGCGGCTACGCCCAGCAGCGTGCTCACATCCTCGATGGTGTGGGCATTGGGCGTGTCGACGGTCTGCAGCTCGGCAGTCGGAGCGGGGCGGTCGCCCGCGGGCGCCAGCGCTTCGGCCAGCTCCACGTTGGCGGCGTAATCGCTCTGGTCGGAAATGGCGATGGCGTCCTCGCCGGAGTCGGCCAGGACGTGGAATTCGTGCGAAACACTGCCGCCGATGTTGCCGGTGTCCGCGTGCACGGGCCGGAACTCCAGCCCCAGCCGCGAAAAGATGCGGGTGTAGGCCTCGTACATGTCGGCGTAGGTCTGCTCCAGCGAGGCGCGATCGAGGTGGAAGGAGTAGGCATCCTTCATCAGGAACTCGCGCGCGCGCATCACGCCGAAGCGTGGGCGGATCTCGTCGCGGAACTTGGTCTGGATCTGGTAATAGGTGAGCGGCAGCTGCTTGTAGCTCTTGACTTCGCGCCGCACCAAGTCGGTGATGACCTCTTCGTGCGTGGGGCCGAAGCAGAAGTCACGTTGGTGGCGATCGGTCAGGCGTAGCAGTTCGGGGCCATACTGCTCCCAGCGCCCGGACTCCTGCCACAGCTCGGCCGGCTGCACCGCCGGCATCAGCGTTTCCAGCGCGCCAACGCGATTCATTTCCTCGCGCACGATGCGCTCGACCTTGCGCAGCACCCGAAGACCCAGCGGCAGCCACGTGTACAGGCCCGATGCCAGTTTCTGGATCATGCCGGCACGCAGCATCAGCTGATGGCTGACGATCTCGGCGTCGGCGGGGGTCTCCTTGCTGGTGAACAGCGGAAAGCGGGATGCTCGCATCGGACTCGTAAACTCCATGTGAAAAAGGCGCGGAAATTCAGCCGAAAAGGGTAGCGCAAGCCCGGTATTGCGGCTAGTTACCGCAGCGCGCATTTTTCGACCCATAAAGCTTCCAAACGCGCTAGACTGGATCCCGCGCGTACCGCATCGGCTCGGCGTCCCGCCTTGACCTTGCAGTATGGGCCAGTTCTGCGGCGGCGGGCGCGGCGCAGGTCACACTCCGCTGCAGCATGAACCTTGACGAACTCTTGATTTAAAAGTAGTTTGCCTCTCTTTCCACCGCGCAGGATGCCCCGGCTGGGTGTCTGCCACGGGGTCGGGGCCCCTGGCAGCTCATAAGACCGCCGGAAGCGCGGTTCCCGCAGCTGAATAGGTCGGCGACGGCCGGCGGCGCGTTCATCCGGCGACATAGACTATCGGTAGCACTATGCGGCACATTATTTCCATTCTCGTCGACAACGAGTTCGGCGTGCTTTCGCGCGTTGCGGGCATGTTTACTGCGCGCGGGTATAACATCGAGTCGCTGACCGTAGCACCCACCGACGATCCTTCGCTTTCCCGTATCACGCTCGTGACGATCGGCGACGACAACCGCATCGAGCAGATCATCAAGCAGCTCAACAAGCTGCTGGACGTGGTTAAGGTCATGGACATGACCGACGGCCCGCACATCGAGCGTGAAATGATGCTGATCAAAGTGCAGGCCGTAGGCGGCGAAGCACGCGACGAGATCAAGCGCCTCACCGATATCTTCCGCGGGCGCGTACTCGACGTGACTGACAAGATCTTCACGATCGAGATGACCGGCACCAGCGAAAAGCTCGATGCCTTCCTGGTCGCGATCGGCCGCGGCAGCATCTTGGAAGTGGTGCGCTCCGGCGTGATCGGCATCGCCCGCGGCGAAAAACACCTACGGGTTTAACGCGCCCCGCTCCGGCGAGGCGCTCAAGCTATCTACGATTCCACACCATGGGGGAACCATGAAAGTCTATTACGACAAAGACGCTGACCTGTCCATCATCCAGGGTATGAAAGTGGCCATCGTCGGCTACGGCTCGCAGGGCCACGCCCATGCGAACAACCTCAAGGACTCCGGCGTCAACGTAGTCGTCGGTCTGCGCCCCGGCTCTGCCTCCGCCAAGAAGGCCGAAGCCGCCGGTCTTGCCGTTGCCAGCATCGAGGACGCCACCAAGCAGGCCGACCTCGTCATGATTCTGGCCCCGGACGAGCATCAGGCGCGCATCTACCGCGACCAGATCGAGCCCAACCTGAAGCAGGGCGCTACGCTGGCGTTCGCCCACGGCTTCAACGTGCACTTCGGCCAGATCGAGCCGCGCGCCGACCTCGACGTCGTCATGATCGCCCCCAAGGGTCCCGGTCACCTGGTGCGTTCCACCTATGTCGAAGGCGGCGGTGTGCCGAGCCTGATCGCCATTCATCAGAACGCTTCCGGCCGCGCTCGTGACATCGCGCTGTCCTACGCCTCTGCCAACGGCGGCGGTCGTGCCGGCGTCATCGAAACCACCTTCCGCGAAGAGACCGAAACCGACCTGTTCGGCGAGCAGGCCGTGCTCTGCGGCGGCACCGTCGCCCTGGTGCAGGCCGGCTTCGAAACCCTGGTGGAAGCCGGTTATGCTCCGGAAATGGCCTACTTTGAGTGCCTGCACGAGCTCAAGTTGATCGTCGACCTTCTCTACGAAGGCGGCATCGCTAACATGCGCTACTCGATCTCCAACACGGCCGAGTACGGCGACTTCACCCGCGGCCCGCGCGTCATCAATGACGAGTCCCGCGCTGCCATGCGTCAGATTCTGCGTGAGATCCAGGAAGGCGAGTTCGCGAAGGAGTTCATCCTCGAGAACCAAGCCGGCGCTCCGACGCTGAAGTCCCGTCGCCGCATCGCCGCCGAGCACGACATCGAAGTCGTCGGCGAGAAGCTGCGCGACATGATGCCCTGGATCAAGGCCAAGAAGCTGGTCGACAAGGAAAAGAACTAAGTTCCTTTTCCCCGTGCTGCTCTAACGAAAAGCCGGCGCTAACGCGCCGGTTTTTTTGTTCTGCTGCTTCGCCCGGAGCCGTTAGGCTCCAGAAAGTGCTTCTATCGGTCGGCGGCATTCGTCCGGCATATCGAGACAACGGCTCGGTCTCTGTTTGAACTATTCTTGTACCAGTCTGCCCGCATGAACCTGTGAGGCC